>NZ_CCDX020000015.1:0-430382 GCF_000751115.1 Thalassospira sp. GB04J01
GCAATCCGCCAAGACGGCGCAGTACGTTGCCACGAACATAGAGGACATAAATCGCAAGCGAAATCAGGATCGCAGCAATTGCAACCACGAACAACGCGGTCAGGCCTTGTTTTTGGACAACTTTTGCCTCGTCTGCAGCGGCGTCGACTTCAGCGTTTAGGGCTGTGACCAGCTCATTTACACTATTGCGCATCGCGGTGGCATATTCGGCACTTTGAACAACCAGTGCCTGACTGCTTTCGGTCGCGGCAAGTTCACGTTTGCGAAGATCGGGAAGGCTGCCGTCGCCAATCGAAAGCGCCTGCATTTTGTCGATCAGATCAACATAGAATGTCTTGAGACGATCGTTGTCGAGCGCCTCCAGCTTGTCGAGTGCATCGGTATAAACACCACGAATACGAACAGGAATGATCGAAAGACGAACAGCCTGTGTTTCCGTCGTGCTGGCAATAATCATGTTGGACGCAGCAGAGCCAAGGCGCTCGATCTCTAGGATCGGCGTGCGCGTATCAATCGCAGATGCCAGTTTCAGGAAGGTCTCAAGGATTTGTTCCTTGCTCTCGCTATACTGGCGTGAGGAGTCCTCCGCGAATGACGCCGCATATTGCCCGCCTTGGGAAATGTCGTTCTGGGTATAGGACAGAACCGGCTTCAAAGTATCGGCATATCGCTTTGCCAGGTTCTGGAATTCTGTCAGCTTCTCGGCTTTTTCATTGGAGACGGAAAACCGTTCCTGAGTAACTGTATGAAGCTGCTCAAGCGTACCCTGAAGAAGGTTGCGACTGTCATTGATGCTGGCGATGACTTCTGGCATGAAACCGGTGGCTTCAATTTCGTTGATGTCAGTCACCAGTGCCGAAAGACGCACAGCAAGTTCATCATTGATGGCAATTTCTTCTTCGGTATTTGCCGCGGCAACGATACGTGGTGCGATGGCAACAATTTCTGCACTACCGGTTGCCAGTCGTTGTGCGGCGGCAATTGGTGGAAGTTTTTCCTCGGTGATGGTCGTAAGCGCATCACCGAATTTGGTAAATGATACGCCACCGACAACAGCCGAAACGACAGCCATCAATCCAACCACAGCAAACGAAATCAATAATTTGCTTTGGACCCCGAATTTAGTTCCCATTCTTTCTACCTTTTTGTTTCCTGACTTTTCCCTGACAGCTTCTGCGTCCGTCGAGGTTCTTGTAACCGCCCGGGTGGGTGAACCCATTGATTTTGTGGGCAGTCGTACAATCCCTAAGAGTTCTTTTTTGTTTATTGCCTAAGCGATACCCATTAATGGAAGAATATTATCGCGACTGCAACATTTAACCTTTAGTCGCATAAAAAACTCAATGGAAATTTGTGTGTGCGAGCCGGTGCAACATCGTTATCTGATGGCAAACATGGTTTTCGACCTGTCGTTTCGCTAAGCATGGCTGGACCTTGCAGGGTAAACAGGCTATAGGAGCGGTCGAAATTTTCGTTCGTGCGTTTTGCAGATGCCGCACTTTATTATATCTGCAAATGCCCGGACAGGCTGGCCTGAATGGGGCATGCTCATAGGGCCAGCGTGGTGCCAGTCGGCACCGATCCACATGAAGTTCAATGAATACAGGTTGTAGGTTATGGCCGGCCATTCCCAATTTAAGAACATTATGCACCGCAAAGGTGCCCAGGATAAAAAACGCGCCAAGATCTTCACCAAGATTGCGCGCGAAATTACCGTTGCTGCAAAAATCAGTGACGATATCGATAGCAACCCGCGTCTTCGTGCGGCAATTTCCGCAGGGCGTGCTCAGAACATGCCCAAGGACAACATCGAACGTGCCATCAAAAAGGCGACCGGTGCTGGCGAAGGCGATAACTACGAAGAAGTCCGCTACGAAGGATACGGCACCGCAGGTGTTGCCGTCATCGTCGAAGCGTTGACCGATAATCGTAATCGTACCGCATCCGAGGTCCGTGCTGCTTTCACCAAAAGCGGTGGTAACCTTGGTGAAACCGGTTCAGTTGGCTTCATGTTCAACCGTCTTGGCGAAATCGTTTATCCGGCGAGCGTTGCGGGTGCTGACGAAATCTTTGAAGCCGCCCTCGAAGCTGGGGCTGCCAATGTTGAGTCTGACGATGACAGCCATATCGTTGATACCGAGCTCGAAGACCTCAACACGGTACGCGAAGCTTTGACCGAAAAATTCGGTGACCCGGAAAGTGCCAAAATGGTGTTCCGTGCCGTCACCGAGGCGGATGTCACAATCGATCAGGCCCAAAGCATCATGAAGCTTGTTGATGTTCTTGAAGACAACGATGACGTTCAGAATGTCTGGACCAACGTTGCCTGGACCGACGAAATTGTCGCTGGCCTCGATAACTAATTAGTATTTGCCAACACCCGCCTTTCGCTTTTGAATGGCGGGTGTTTTGTATCTAATCGGTAAATTATAGGGTGACACTGTGGTCAGAGTCCTCGGGATTGATCCCGGTCTTCAACGTACTGGCTGGGGGGTGATAGACCTTCAGGACAACCGCATGCGTCATGTTGCCAACGGGGTTGTGAGCTCGACCCAGTCTCTGTCGCTTGCCGAACGTCTTGATCAGCTCCATACCGGATTGATGGAAGTGATTGAAACATGGACCCCTGACGAGGCCGCGGTCGAAGAAACCTTTGTGAACAAGAACCCTGTTTCAACGCTAAAACTTGGTCAGGCACGTGGTGTTGCCTTGCTTGCCCCGGCACGAAGTGGCATCCCGGTAACGGAATATACACCCAATGCCGTCAAAAAGACGGTGGTCGGTGCCGGTCACGCAGCCAAACAACAGGTTGAAATGATGGTGTCGACCTTGCTGCCGGGATGTGAAATTGCCGGGGCCGATGCCGCCGATGCGCTTGCAGTTGCTATTTGTCACGCGCAACATGCTGGAAACCGCGCTCTTGCCGCAACCATGGCAGCCAAACCGACAGGCAACAGCAGACCAACAGGGAATGGGAGAAAATACAGGTGATCGCGAAACTGCGTGGAATTATCGATTTCATCGGCGAAGACAGCGTCATTATAGATGTGAATGGCGTTGGCTATCTTGTTTTTGCATCCCGTCGGACCCTGTCGATGCTGCCTGCAAAGGGCGGTGATGCAGGCTTGATGATCGAAACCCATGTCCGTGAAGATCATATTCATCTGTATGGATTTGCCGACAACGCCGAGAAGCAGTGGTTTTCGCTTTTGACCACGGTGCAAGGTGTTGGCGCAAAAGTCGCCTTGGCCCTTTTATCTGTTTTGAGCCCGACCGATCTTTTGCGCGCCTTGGCCGCACAGGATACAACGGCACTCTGTCGTGCGCCGGGCATTGGCCCCAAGGTCGCCACACGTATTGTTGGTGAACTTAAAGACAAGGCCGCCAAGCTGAACCTTGGCCCGGTTGCCGCCCCGGCACCTGTCACAGAGGCCGCTGCACCAGCCAAAACAGCCTCAAAATCAAAGAAAACGTCAAAATCATCCGATGATGTGAGTGGCGACACAGCAAGTGTTGAGCCGATTGTTGATGATGGTGTGGTGTTGGCCGATGCCGTATCGGCCCTTGTCAATCTTGGCTATGGCCGGTCCGAGGCCTTTGGTGCGGTCGGAAAGGCCGCCCAGTTGGCCGGTGAGGACAAGTCGATTGATACTCTGATCCGCTTGGGACTAAAGGAGCTTAGCGCGTGAGCGAGGAAGAAGACCGTCTGCTCAGTGGCGAGCGTCGCGACGAAGATCAACAGGATGGATCGTTGCGTCCGCGTCGGTTGGACGATTTTACCGGCCAGAAAGAAGTGCGTGAAAACCTTGATGTCTTTATTCGGGCTGCCCGGGCCCGCGAAGAAGCCATGGACCATGTTCTGTTCTTCGGTCCGCCCGGTCTTGGTAAAACCACCTTGTCGCAAATCGTTGCCAGTGAACTAGGTGTCGGCTTTCGCGCAACGTCGGGGCCGGTCATTTCCAAGGCCGGTGATCTTGCCGCCTTGCTGACAAACCTTCAGCCACGTGATGTTCTGTTCATTGATGAAATTCACCGTCTGAACCCGGCCGTCGAAGAAATTCTGTATCCGGCGATGGAAGACTTCCAGCTTGATCTGATCATTGGCGAAGGTCCGGCCGCACGGTCTGTACGGATTGATTTACCCCCCTTTACCCTTGTCGGGGCGACAACCCGTTCGGGGCTTTTGACCACACCGCTGCGTGATCGGTTTGGTATTCCGTTGCGTCTTCGATTCTACGAACCCGAAGAACTCGTCACCATCGTTGCCCGTGGTGCGAAACTTTTGAATTTCGATATGACCCGCGAAGGGGCCATGGAGATCGCACGCCGGTCGCGCGGAACACCGCGTATTGCCGGACGTTTGTTGCGCCGGGTGCGCGATTTTGCATCTGTGGCAGAAAAATCACCGGTTGATAAATTTATTGCCGATGCAGCTTTGATCCGGCTTGAGGTCGATAACCTTGGTCTGGACAGTCAGGATCGGCGCTATTTGAATTGTATCGCCGGAAACTATGGCGGCGGCCCTGTCGGGGTCGATACGCTTGCTGCTGCCCTGTCTGAAGAACGCGATACAATCGAAGACGTGATCGAACCTTATTTGCTGCAACAAGGGTTGATCCAGCGCACGCCACGTGGCCGTATGCTTGGGATTAAGGGGTTTAAGCACCTTGGTCTGACACCGCCACGCGAAGCAGGGGGCGTACCACTTTCTGATCTGTTTGATGGTCAGGTTGATGGCCCGGCGGGGGATCAATCAGAATGACACAAAACGATCATGACGCGTTGCTGGGCTATCTTGATGGCAACCGGCATATCTATCCGTTGATTGTGTTTTACGAGGATACGGATGCGGGCGGTATTGTCTATCACGCCAACTATCTTGCATTTGCCGAGCGTGCACGTTCAGCGATGCTTAACCTGTTGGGCTTTACCAATCGTAATGTTGCAGAACGCCACAAAGTTGCCATAGCCGTTCGACACTGTACGCTCGATTTTCGTCGTGCGGCCCGGTTGGAAGACCGTCTTACGGTGGAAAGCCGCGTGATAAAGCTTGGGGGTGCGTCGCTTGGGTTCGAACAAAAAGTGATGCGCGATCACGAGGAACTTGTGGTGATCGAGATTTATCTCGCCTGCATGTCGCTTGAAGACCTTCGGGCTCAAAGACTGCCCGAAGAACTGAGAACAGCGTTCAATCGCTATCTGGATGTGGACAAGGACTAAAGAGAATATGGAAAATCAAGTGGTCGACGCGGTAACGCTGGGGCAGTCGGTCATGTCGCATGACATGTCTCTGTGGGGGCTTTTCATGCAGGCTGGGCTGGTCGTCAAAGTCGTGATGATCGGACTGTTAATGGCTTCGGTCTGGGTATGGGCTATCGTTATCGAAAAAATGCTGCGCCTTCGCAAGTTGCGCGCGCAGGCTGGTACTTTTGAAGAAGCCTTTTGGTCGGGCGGTTCGCTCGAAGATCTGTATGACCGGATTGCCGATAAGCCGCGCGATCCGATGTCAGCGATTTTTGTCTCGGCCATGCGCGAATGGCGCCGGTCGAATGCCCGTGGGATCAAGGGCGATACAATGCGCGCACGTTTGCAGCAGCGCCTTGAAAGAGCCATGGAAACGACGCTTGGTCGTGAAATGGACCGGGTGGAACGTTATATGACGTTCCTGGCATCGGTCGGCTCAACCGCGCCGTTTGTTGGTCTGTTCGGAACCGTTTGGGGCATCATGGTATCGTTCCAGGCGATTGCTGCGTCGAAAAACACATCGCTTGCGGTGGTTGCGCCGGGGATTGCCGAAGCACTTTTGGCAACCGCAATGGGCCTTGTTGCCGCTATCCCTGCGGTGGTGGCCTACAACAAGATTTCCAGCGACCTGAACCGGTATAACAACCGTCTCGAAGCATTCGTTGATGAGTTTACTTCGATCTTGTCGCGCCAACTTGACGACGCGAGAGACTGATCATGGGCGCACAGCTTTCATCCCGATCAGGTGGCAGCGGACGTCGCGGGCGTCGTAACAACCGCCGTGCCGCCATGAGCGACATCAACGTCACACCGATGGTGGACGTGATGCTGGTTCTGCTGGTGATCTTTATGGTCGCGGCACCGCTGATGACGGTTGGCGTCGACGTCGACCTGCCTGAAACCAGTGCGGCCCCGATGACCGGGCAGGATGAGCCGCTTGTGGTATCGGTTTCGCGCGAGGGCACTATCTATATTATGGACAGTGAAATCGCACAGGAAACCCTGACCGAAAAACTCGATGCCATCACCGACAACAAACAGGAAACCCGCATTTTTGTACGCGGTGACAAGGCCATTGATTACGGCCGTGTGATGGAAGTGATGGGACTGATCAAGGATGCCGGCTTTACCAAGGTCGCCCTGATCGCTGAATTGCCCAAAAAGGGTTCGTAACCAGACATGCTGCGCTACGCTCTCATATCGTTTGGTTTGCATTTTGTGCTGTTTTTGATCGCATGGTTCGGTTTGCCCGACCTGTTCGAAGAAACGCCAATGGATTTGCAATCGATCTCGGTCGAAGTTGTGACGGTGGATGAATTTTCCGCCGCACCGACCAAGGCCTTGCCAAAGCCCGAGCCGAAAGAAAAGCCAAAACCTAAACCGGTTGCAAAGCCAGAACCCAAGCCAGAGCCAAAACCGGTGGCGAAGCCTGAGCCGAAACCAGAACCGAAGCCTGAGCCGAAACCAGAACCGAAACCAGAACCGAAACCAGAACCGAAACCGGTTCCCAAGCCCGAGCCGGTTCCGACGCCCGAGGTGAAAAAACAGCCGGAACCGACACCGGAACCACAACCTGTTAAGGAATTGGCCGAAGTAACGCCGCAAAGCAAACCGACGCCACCTAAACCTGAACCGGTCAAAAAGACCGAACCGAAAAAGGAAGAGCCCAAGAAGGAGGAGCCGAAAAAGCGCCTTCTGGACAATATCCTAAAGGACGTTCGCAAGCTTAAGGAAACATCAGAAGCCAGCCCAACAGAGCCGCAGCCCGAGGAAACCCCGGAAGAAAATGCGAGCGAAGTGGTGGCAACCCGGCTTGATGCGAATCTGACCATGAGCGAACTTGATGCGGTCAAACGTCAGATTGAAAAATGCTGGAGCCCACCGGCTGGGGCGAAGGAAGCAGGCGCGTTTGCGGTGGAAATCCATGTCAGCGCAAACCCGGACGGGACTGTTCGACAGGCGCGAATCAGCAACCTGAACGATATTCAGGGTGATGCATCACGTCGAACAATTGCGGAAAGTGCACTTCGAGCTGTGCTAAATCCGCAATGCAGCCCTCTGAAACTGCCGCTGGATAAATACGAAATGTGGCGCACATTCACGTTCAATTTTGACATGCGTGAAATGTTGGGCCTTTGAGTTATAAGTTCTTGAACACGCGTGGAAAATAGCGAGGCAGGATGACGATCAAGACCAACGTACGAACACAAAATATGGTGAGCCGCGGCCTGGCAGGGCTGTGCGCGCTTGCTGTCGTCGCTGGCCTGAATTTTGGTTTCATTGCGCCGGCACAGGCAGAACTTCGGATTGATATCACCAGAGGTGAGCTTAAACCGATGCCAATTGCTGTTGCCCGGTTCCCGGGCGACGGGGTTGCCGAAACGGAAATCGGTCAGAACATGACGCAGGTCATAAGTGCTGATCTGGAACGTTCGGGGCTGTTTTCGCCGATCAATGAAAAGGCGTTTATCCAAAGTGCCGCGTCGCTTGCGGTGAACCCGAACTTTGCCGAGTGGCGCGCGATTAATGCGCAGGCCCTGGTGAATGGACGGGTGGTCACCGAAGCAAACGGTCTTCTGCGTGTTGAATTCCGCCTGTGGGACGTGTTGGCTGAAAACCAGATGGCGGGTGTTGCGTATCGCACACAACCCAATAACTGGCGCCGCATTGCCCATAAGATCGCTGATGAAATCTATAAGCGGATCACAGGCGAAAGCGGTTACTTCGATACCCGTATTGTTTATGTTTCGGAAACAGGTCCGGCTGATAACCGCAATAAGCGGTTGGCGATCATGGATCAAGATGGTGCAAACCACCGGTTCCTGTCCGATGGTCGGTTCCTTGTGCTGAACCCGCGGTTCTCGCCGACAGCACAGGAAGTGGTCTATATGTCGTACTTTAACGACAAGCCACGCGTGTATGTTTTGGATATTGATACCGGCGAGTTGGAATTGCTGGGCGATTTTCCGGGGATGACTTTCGCGCCCCGATTCGCACCAGACGGCAACTCGGTTGTGATGTCGCAGGCGTTAGACGGTAACAGCGAAGTTTATGAACTTGACCTTCGCACCCGTGAAAAACGTCAGCTTACGCGACATCCTGCCGTGGATACGTCGCCATCCTACTCGCCAGATGGGTCGCGCATTGCGTTCAACTCCGATCGCAGCGGCGCACAACAAATCTATGTGATGAATGCCGACGGTAGCGGCGTACAGCGCATCAGTTTCGGTGGTGGACTTTATTCCACCCCGGTCTGGTCGCCACGCGGAGACCTGATTGCATTCACGAAATCGCAAGGAGGAAGGTTCTATATCGGCGTAATGCGGCCAGACGGTAGTGGAGAAAGACTGCTGGCCGAAGGGTTTCTCGTAGAGGGCCCAACATGGGCGCCGAACGGCCGGGTGTTGATGTATCATCGCCAGCATCCGTCCAAGGACGGAACCAAGGATCGCTTTCGTTTGTATTCGATTGATCTGACAGGTTATAACGAGCGAGAGATCGTTACACCTGCGGATGGGTCGGATCCTGCATGGTCGCCCTTGATTCCCTGATATCTCAAGAGTATAGTCATCGCGAAGCACTGAATGCGATTCGCTTAAATCGCGGGCATTTTCGGTGTCGCGAGACATGGAAAACACCAACTCGGGCGAATGCGTCCGGTGTTAAGGGGAAATTTTAAATGAAACTTCGTATTCTCAGCGTCTTTGCTGCTGCCGCCCTTCTGGCTGCATGTGAAACTGCTCCTGATAGCTCAGCTACCACCGGTGGCGAAGGTGTATCGACTGTAAACCAGCCGTCTACCAGCACCTCGCTTTCCGAAAGCAGCCCTGAGTGGTTTGCTGTTAACGTTGGTGACCGCGTATTCTTTGGCCTGGACAAATATGACCTGGCTGGTGAAGCACGTCGCACCCTCGAACTGCAGGCTGCTTGGCTGAAAAAATACCCGCAGTACAAAGTTGTTGTTGAAGGTCATGCCGACGAACGCGGCACCCGTGAATACAACCTTGCACTCGGCGAACGTCGCGCAAGCTCGGTCAAAGATTATCTGATCGCTCTGGGCATTGACCCGTCGCGCGTTGAAACCATTTCCTATGGCAAAGAGCGCCCTGTTGCTCTTGGCCATGACGAAGAAAGCTGGGCCAAAAACCGCCGCTCTGTATCGGTTATCCGTTAAGCGCGTGTGGGCTAAAGCCTGACTGAATATCAAGGCGCCTGTCCCGTTTGGGGCAGGCGCCTTATTTTTGCCGCCTGAAAATGTTTGAAAATGTAGTCGTGCCCTGTTCAAATCGGCATTTGGTAATATTGCATTGACGACAAAGGATCGAGAGGCTGTTGCATTTAATGTGTCCCTTTTTGCCAGACGCATCCTGCGATACTGGAAGGATAAGGTCCGTAGAAGCGCAGCGTGACTATGGTTACAAGGGGTGACATACCAATGCAGAGAGACATCCCGGTCCGAAGGGTTTGCTTTTCGCGGCGTTTCGCTGCGTTATATTGTTTCGCCGATGCGCCGCATCATCCTGCACGCAGTGCTTTGCCAAACGACACGCCAAAAAACAAACAAAATGGAGCAGATTAAATGCACCAGGCTCTGATGATGATCCGAGTTCGCTCAACCACTGAAACACAGGAAATCGTGGAGTCGGCAAATCGCGCTGAAACCGTTTCCCGCCTAACCGGCCGTGGAAAAGTGGCTGTATCTGTTCGCAAAGGTCCTGGCTTGTTGGTTGCTTTGACGATTGGCGCTCTGGTGGGGATGACGTCCCTCGGATCGGTTTCGGCCTTTGCTCAGGATGCAAACGTTGGCCGGCAGGTCGAACAGCTGCGCAAGGATCTCGATTTGCTGCAGCGTTATGTTTACCGCGAAGGCCCGCCCGCAGGTGATGCCGCCTCGGCGGTAACCGGTGGTGATCCATCGACCCCGGCGGCGGCCCGTCAGCAAGTACAGATCAATGATCTGCAACGCTCTGCAACCCAGTTGACCGGGCAGATCGAACAGTTTGATTTTCGAATCCGCAAAATGGAAGACCGCCTTGAACGGTTGGTCTCCGACATCGATTTTCGCCTGACACAGCTTGAAAACGGTTCGGGTGCCGGTTCTGGTGCGCCACTTGCCAATAATGGCAACGGCGCATCGGCAGAACCGCTTGCGGGTAGTGCTGCGGGCCAGACCGCAGGATCCACAGGTGGCGCCGCTGGTAACGGTTCGGCCGGTTCGGGCGAACCTCTTAATGATCGTGGCACCAAACTGTTTGGTGTAATCGAAAACGAGGGCCAACCACCGCAAATTCCATCCGGAGCGGCTGCGGGTGCGTCTGCCGGGGCGGCGGCGACCGCGACGCAAAGTGCGGCTGCTGGCGTGACGCCAGAAGAGCAATATCGCAATGCCTTTGGCTTGCTGCGCCGTCAGGAGTTTTCCGAAGCCGAAAGCGCGCTTTCGACCTTTGTTAAAGATCATCCCAACGATCCGCTGGCCGGTAATGCGCAATATTGGTTAGGTGAAACCTATTATGTGCGCGGCGAATTTGAAAATGCTGCCATCGCCTTTACCGAAGGTTTCCAAACCTATCCCGACAGCACGAAGGCACCCGATAACCTTCTCAAGCTCGGTATGTCGCTGGCCAATCTTGGCAAGAATGAAGATGCCTGCACGACCTTTGGGCACCTGATCGATAACTTCCCGAATGCATCGGCAGTTGTCCTTGATCGCGCGCGTCAGGAACGCAAAAGTCGTGGGTGTTCATAAGCGAGAGACCCGAAGAATGCGGCATTATGAGCAATCCCGATAAGCCAACGACAGATGATCGCGCGGCGTCCGATGGTACACCATTGGACGCCGTTGCTTTTGCGCATCTGATAGATGGTTTCGCGCCATTTGAAACCGCCCCTGTTTTGGCGGTTGCGGTGTCTGGCGGGGCTGACAGCGTGGCCTTGGCACTGCTGGCACACGAATGGGCGCAAACGCGGGGCGGTAAAATTGTCGCAATGACAGTGGATCATGGCTTGCGGTCAGATTCTGCGCATGAAGCCAAATGGGTCGGGCAGGCATTGCGCACACACGGGATTGACCACATTGTTCTGCCGTGGCTTGGCGATAAGCCAAGCGGCGCGGTGCAAGAACGCGCACGTATTGCCCGCTATGATTTGCTTGATCAGGCCTGTGCCACACGTGGCATTCTTCATCTTTTGGTCGCCCACCATCTCGATGATCAAATCGAAACCATTGCCATGCGCGATTCCCACGGGACGAAACCGATGGGACGTGCGGGCATGTCTTCGCGTCGTTTTCTAAAATCCGTTCGGTTGCTGCGTCCGTTTTTGTCCGTGGCAAAAAACGATTTGATTGCGACACTGAAGGCACGCGGGCAGGACTGGGTCGAAGATCCGTCCAATCAGAACCCGAAATTTGAACGCGTGCGGATTCGTAAAGATACAAGGATCACGGTTGCCGCGGATCAGGAAAACATTCCATCTGATGCGGTGGAGACCCGTCTTGCGCTCGAAGAAGCGATTGCCAATGTTCTGGCCCGGTCAGTGATGATCCTGCCGGTTGGGGTTGCGGTTGTTGATACGGCGGGAATTTATCGCTCTCAGGACCGCGATGTCCGCTGCTATGCCCTTGGTCAGGTCATTCGAACCATCGGTGGGGCGGCGTATATGCCGTCTTTTGATGCCTTAGCCAACCTGCTCGACGTCGCATATAAAGATGCGTCACACCGCAGCAGTTTGGGCGGATGTGTCATTCATCGCAAATCAGACCGGATTTATATCTTCCGCGAAGTTGGCCGCATGGATAAAACTCCGATGGTCATTGACCCCGACGTTTTGCGTTCTGGTGGATGTGTGCGGTGGGATAATCGCTTTGAATGGGCCGCTTTAGCGCCTGTTTTTCCCCCGTTGGCAGGGATATGGATTGGGCCGCTGGTGCTTTGTGATGTGTTTCACACGAAGGCATTTCGCGCCGCATTTGGGGAAATAGTCGGATTTATTGCTGATTTACCCCGCGCAGCCCTTGCATCCATGCCTGCTCTCTACGATAAAGAAGGCTTGCGATCCGTTGGCGGGCTTGAGGTTTCGGCACTTTCCGACGTATTATCCGCAGCCGGTTGTGTGACGCCCCAGAGTAGGGGGGGAAATGCAATTGATGGACGATGGCGGTTTGCACCTCACACCCCTTTGTGGGAAAGTGGGTTCAAATCGTTACCGAAACCCGTCAGCCTACTTGCGTAGCCGAGGCTTTTGACTATTTGTTAGCCATGCCTTGCGCAGGAGTATTGTGCGCGACGGTAGAAATATTTTGCGACCAGTAGCTTGGAATGAATATGGGAAAAAATCTCGCACTGTGGGTTATCATTGCCATCCTTTTGGTGGCCTTGTTTAACCTGTTTCAGTCGCCTTCTGGACAGTCCGGTCAATCGTCGATGGCGTTTTCGGACTTCCTGGCAGAAGTTGATACCGGCCAGATTTCAGAAGTCACAATTCAGGGCAATACCCTGAGTGCGCAAACGCGCGATGGTCGCTCTGTTAATGTTTACACCCCCGATTACCCGAACCTTGTTGAAAGACTCAACGAAAAGGGCGTTCGGATTATCGCAAAACCGGAAGAAAGCCTGTCGCCGCTGATGAGTGCGCTGATCAGCTGGTTGCCGATGCTGCTGATCATCGGGGTTTGGATTTTCTTCATGCGTCAGATGCAGGGCGGTGGCGGCAAAGCCATGGGCTTTGGCAAATCAAAGGCGAAAATGCTGACCGAAAAATCCGGTCGGGTTACCTTTGAAGACGTCGCAGGCATCGAAGAAGCCAAAAACGAACTTGAAGAAGTTGTCGACTTCCTGCGCGATCCGCAGAAGTTCCAGCGTCTTGGCGGTAAAATCCCCAAAGGCATGTTGCTGGTCGGTCCTCCGGGCACGGGTAAAACGCTTCTGGCACGTGCGATTGCGGGCGAAGCAAACGTACCGTTCTTCACCATTTCGGGTTCGGACTTTGTCGAAATGTTTGTTGGTGTTGGTGCATCTCGTGTGCGCGACATGTTCGAACAGGGCAAAAAGAACGCTCCTTGCATCATCTTTATCGATGAGATCGATGCTGTCGGTCGTCATCGTGGTGCCGGTCTTGGTGGCGGTAACGATGAACGTGAACAGACGCTCAACCAGCTTCTGGTTGAGATGGATGGTTTTGAGGCCAACGAAGGTGTGATCCTTGTTGCCGCAACCAACCGTCCGGATGTTCTCGATCCGGCGTTGCTGCGTCCGGGCCGTTTTGACCGTCAGGTTGTTGTGCCGAACCCCGATCTTGAAGGCCGTGAACGCATTCTTGGTGTGCACGCCCGCAAAGTTCCGCTGGGTCCGGACGTTGAGCTGCGCACGGTGGCACGTGGCACCCCGGGTTTCTCGGGTGCTGATCTTGCAAACCTTGTCAATGAGGCTGCCCTTCTTGCCGCCCGTCTTGGCAAGCGTGTAGTCACCATGGCCGACTTTGAAAATGCCAAGGATAAAGTCATGATGGGGGCGGAACGCCGTTCCATGATCATGACGGATGACGAGAAAAAGCTGACAGCCTATCACGAAGGCGGTCACGCACTTGTTGCACTCCATACACCGGCGTCCGATCCGATCCACAAGGCAACCATCATTCCGCGCGGTCGTGCGTTGGGGATGGTGATGCGTTTGCCTGAACGTGATCAGGTCTCGAAATCCTATGAACAGCTGATTTCTGATCTGGCTGTTGCCATGGGGGGCCGTGTTGCCGAAGAGCTTATCTTTGGCAAGGACAAGGTCACAACCGGTGCGTCTTCGGACATCAATATGGTGACGCAATATGCGCGCAAGATGGTGACCGAATGGGGCTTCTCGGATGTTCTTGGTAACGTCAAATATGCCGACAACCAGGAAGAAGTGTTCCTTGGCCATAGTGTCGCACAGCACAAGAATGTTTCGGAAAAAACCGCTCAGCTGATTGATGACGAAGTCCGTCGTTATTCTGATGAGGCCTATGAATTCGCCAAGCGGGTTCTGACCGAATATCTTGATGATTTGCACATTCTTGCCAAAGGGCTTTTGGAATACGAAACCCTGTCGGGCAAAGAAATCGACGCGCTTCTGCGTGGCGAGGAAATCAACCGTTCTGGCCATTCAAGTGGCAGTAACGGCAAAGATTCCGGTGGACGTCGCTCCACCGTGCCAAGCTCGGGCGCTGCACGTAAAGACAGCCCGGATGAAGGTGGCGGGGATATGTCCCCTGAGCCGCAGCCGGGCAGCTAACAGAAAGAGACTGATGGACAAGATCACTCGATCGGTCCTGCGAAGCCCCGCCGATGTGCGGGGCTTTGCTGATTTTGACGGACCGCTTTATTATGCACCTACCGGTTTCATCGACCATTCCGATGATCCCAATACACTCCCGCTGGCCGGATCGCGCCGCGGCTTTTCGGCCCTTGAAATTATTCGTCGCCGTGAAGGCGGTGGTGCCGAAAGCATGATCCTGCCGCTCCTTGCTCTTGAAGGCTGGGTTCAAAATAGCGGGCGTGTTGATGAAATTAACAATGTGCTTGATCGTTTGATGACCAAGCGCGCCGATTTTGCCGGACTTGATATGGCTTCATGCCACGTCATGGGCATTGTCAATGTGACACCTGACAGCTTTTCTGATGGCGGGGATTACAACACGACCGAGCAGGCGATTGCCCGGGGGCGTGAACTTGCCGACTTTGGCGCATCAATCCTTGATATTGGCGGGGAATCCACCCGTCCGGGGGCGGATGACGTTACCGAGGCTGAGGAAATCGACCGTGTCGTGCCCGTGATCCGTGCTTTGGCCGAGAAGGGCCATGTGGTTTCGATTGATACACGCCACGCCAATGTGATGGAAGCCGCCATAGAGGCCGGTGCTGCCATCATTAATGACGTCACTGGGCTCGAAGGCGATGAACGATCGCTTGAGGTGGCTGCACGTTTGGGGGCACCTGTAATGCTGATGCATATGCAGGGCGAGCCTGGCACCATGCAGGTCGATCCGCAATATGATTGTGCCGTTCTTGATGTGTATGACTATCTGCTTGATCGCATCGAAAGTTGCGAACGAGCCGGGATATCGCGCGACAAGATTTGTATTGATCCGGGGATTGGTTTTGGTAAGACGCTGTCGCATAACCTTGAGTTGCTGTCGCGGTTGGCGGTTTTCCACGGTTTGGGATGTCCAATTTTGCTTGGAACGTCGCGCAAATCGTTCATCGGGAAAATTGATCCCAAAGCAGATCCAAAACAAAGGCTCGGTGGATCAATTGCATCTGCCGTCAATGGATGGCGGCACGGGGCGCAGGTAATTCGCGTCCATGATGTTCAAGAAACCGTGCAGGCGATCTCGGTCGCGAGTTCGACGGCTCTGGTATAGGAAGCTCAGCTTACCTTTGCTTCCTGTATAGGTTGTCATTTTTACCCGATTGATTAAAAGCAAGACCGTTCAACATTTTAGGGGTGTATATCCTTTTGGTTGGGTCTTGCTTTTTTTATATTTGGAATCTGGCATTTTCTGACCTTTTGCGGTTGAGGCTTGCGCATTTGCAAACCGCACCACATACCAAAGAGTGAAATAAACAAAGTGGCGCAAAGTCACGCTTATTGGTTGAGTAAACGAGCTACTGCAAAGGTCTGTATATGAACGGAATTGTTGGCCTGACCGAGGTCGGAAACAAAAGTATGACATCAAGTCGAAGTCTGACGGCGCAATGTGTGTTTGTCGTAGAAGACAACACCGATCTTAATAAGGATCTGTGCGAGTATCTTGAGATGTGCGGCTTTGACGTGATTGGTTGCGAAACCGGTGCGAGTTTTTTTCGCGCGCTTAAGGCTAAACAGCCCGATGCAGTGATCCTTGATATCATGCTGCCCGATGCCGACGGCTATGATCTTGCCAAATACGTCCGTCAGAACATTGATTGCGGTATCATGATGCTGACGTCCCTGTCGGGGATGGATCATCACTTGACAGGCTACAAGTCCGGTGCCGACGTCTATCTGACCAAAGATAGCCCTTTGTCGGTAATAGAAGCCGCTTTGCAGCCGTTATTGCGCCGTTCCTCGCGTGCAGACGAGGGTGCTGATGCCGCTGGTATGGAAGCGGGCTGGGTTCTTGATCTGCTCAATTGGACATTGGTTAATCCGCTTGGGAAGTCGGCATCCTTGACCGCAACCGAACGGACAATCATCAAGTTATTGATTGACGCGAACGGGGCATGGTTGACCCGGCCGGAAATCGTTATCGCCTTGAGGAAGGCCGATACGGCTGAAAACTGCCGCAACCTTGATACGGCAATCCGACGTGTGCGCCAGAAGGTTCTCAAGGAAATTGGTGAAGAGCTTCCGATACGCACAGCATATGGTCGTGGCTATGCCTTCACATCGCTTGGCGCCGTTTCCGGTGAAACAGAAAACCTTTGACGTTTGGTGCGCCATCACGCAAGTGGTGCCGCGCTGTCCTGATTGGAAGTTTCGCACGGTAGCAGCACACACAGCGCAATTCCCATCGGCCCCAGATCACGCAATTTGATTGACCCGCCGTGCGCGTCAACAATGCGTTGTGAAATATGCAGGCCAAGCGCACTGCGCAGGGCCTTTGTTTCCATTTCGCGGCGAAACAGCGCATTTCCAATCAAACGGATTTCATCGCTATCAAGTCCTTCGCCCTGACAGGGTATTGATATTTCCGCCAGCCAGTTACTTTGCGCGCGCGCGGTAATATGGATTGGTTGTCCATGGGCAAAACGCCGTGACGTTTCGACCAGGTTGGTCATCGCCAGACCAATCAGTGTTTCATCGATATAGGCTTCAACACCGTTGGTTCCCGTACAGGTCACCAGAATTTCGGCATCATCGCGTGTCGTATTGGCGACGAAATCATTCATGAAATGATCCAGCCCGACAAGTTCGCGCGCCAACGAGAATTCCTTGTCGTCAATACCATCCTTGCTTAGGAAAATATCAACCAGACGGGCAAGTTTTCGGGCTTGAAGCTCAATGCGTTTTAGCCGGTTCTGAATATCATCGCTGTGATCCTGTAAACGGAGCATCAGCATTTCTGACGAACGTTGAATAACCGCAAGCGGGGTTCGGAATTCATGCGACAGCATTGAAATCAACTTGCGCTGTTCACCGACAAGCGATGTTGTTTCTTCGGCTCTGGTCGATGCGAAGACCTGTTCCCTGTCCATTTGGGTCAGACGTATGGCCATCAATATGCCCATCGCGATGATGTGGAAAATGAAGGTGAATTGATGGAGGCCGATGCGTATCGGGGTGACCTCGATAAGTCCCGCATGGGCCAATTGCAACATGATGACAGGGCCGCAAGGCAAGGCAAGGGCTATCAAATACGCCCAAAGCGTCTTGTTTCTGATATCTGCGGCAAGCCTTTTGACAAGAACCAAACAGGCGCAGGCCATGAAAAGTGCGACAGACGGAACGATATAGGTGCCAAACACGGTATAGAGTTCATTGGTCGTACCAATGAGAAAACTTAAAATGACGATGCAGTAGGCACATCCGAGCCAAAACAAAATTGGTGTGCGTTGGCGAAATTCAAGAATATGTATCCATAAAAAGACAACGGCTGCCTGTGAAACGATGTTGGTGGTCCCAATGAGAAAATCATTCATCCACGGGATTTCCGAGCGCAGCTGACTTAATCCGACACCATTTACAAGTGAAATGAGCATGCCAGCACACGCAATCCCGATGCCATAGCTGACAACAACCGCATCGCGGGCGATAAGCCCAAGGCTGAAATACGTAATGCCAAGGGTGAGAAACACCCCAAAGAAGATGTTTGTTGCCAGATTGCGAAGCGTCATTGATGAAATAAGGTCTTTGGCCTGCCAAAGGGTGACAGTTAGCAAGTTCGTACTGTTACTTTGTACCCGGATAAACAGGTGATACGCACCCGCATCAAGTTTCGGCCAAGATGCGACATGCGTGCCGCTGGTAAAGGGGCGCTTGCGCGCAGGAATGCGGTCGCCCATGCTTTCCTGCCAAATGGCATCGGAAAGCTTGGCCGTTGCGACATCCTCAAAAAGATACAGATCTATATGATTAAGATAGCTTGGATTGGCCTCAATGTATGGGGGGGCGGTCAACATCTGATCGACGCCGAAATCGATCCTGTACCAGATGATATCTGACGTATACCCAAACGATGGGATTGATGTGCTTTGCTGAAAGTCGTCAAACGGCAGTTGGCGAACATCATCAAGTGACATCTGCTGGCTTTGGTCGACATACCATGACAGATAGGGTGTCAGATCAAGCTTGCCGGGAAGATCACCGTTTAAAACAATTTTATCGGTGTGCCCGGTGGTTAGTGGCGTAGTCCCATGCGCGTGCAGACCATTGGGCCCACCAATCATTGCGACGATCAGGGCGACGAACAAGATGAACAAAATGCGCGGTAACTTGGTGCGTATCAAGGTGGCCACGGGCGTTCGGCCCACGTTTTGACGTGCGGTTAAGACGGTCCACATATGACGGTGGAATGATGTGAAGGCGCTCATGACGGCGCACCATCGTCATCTTGTGTTCGGGGCTTTTTTCGCGATACATGGGGGGCGGCCAAACCAAAGAAGTTTTGACGGGACGCTTTGACCGTTTCTTCCCGGTTATAGGGAATTTTGATCATTACCGTTGTGCCGGATGTCTCGCCGACACTGATCGACATCGACCCATTATGAGATTGCACTATACGGTTGGTGATGTGCAGGCCCAGACCAACACCTTGTGTGACACCTGCGTCGCGTCCACGGTAAAACGCGTTGGATACATTCGTCAGATCGTCAATGGGAATGCCCGGTCCGGCATCGATAACACGGATATAGACAAATCCATTCGACGACCGATTGCATGCGACCCAGACAGGAGCGTCGGGGGCGTATTTACGGGCATTGTCGATCAAGTTGATGATCGCGCGTTCAAACAGAATGCGATCAATATCGACAATGGCAAAATCGATATTTTTCAAGCTGACTTTCTGGTCCGGGATTTCACGGTTCCGTCGATTGATCAAATCACTTAGCAACTGATCAATGTTGGTCGGCTGCAAGGATGTTGTGAAGTTCGCACTATCGAGCGTTTCCTTGGTCAAAAAGGCATCGACCAACCCCGAAAGCTGACCGGCATTCCCACGAATGGTGGCAAGACGGCTGTGAACAGGGGCAGGCTCATTGCGTAAATGCAGGCCGAGAATTTCTGCTGATCGCTGAATGATCGCCAGTGGTGTTCGAAATTCGTGCGACAGCATGGTTATGAAAGTCCGCTGTTCGCCAGCAAGCTGATCGGCCCGCGCATTGGTTTGATGCGCATCAAACCAATTGTAGGTCAGTCTCTGGGTGCGATAGGCCATCGCAATTGCAACCATCACAAGATGTATCGACGAGCTAAGCGGGTAGACCTTGGTTGTAAAGGCTGTGATCGGCAGGATACCCAGCAGTGTCAAAACATGGATGTTGGCCGCAAGGGTCGGCAGAGCAAGTGCGATCAAAAAGAAGCTGTTCGATGCCAGACGCCTTTCACGATAGCTGACGTAAATCAGATACATCAAAAGCGTGAACAGCAAAATCACATTGGGAATAAAGAAGATCTGCGTGAAATAGATATAGGCATCCGATATCGCAGTGACCGAACCGATCATCGCCAATATGGAAAAGGCCATCATCACCCGAAACAGAACCGGGTTATAGTGATCAAGTCTGACGATATGGGTCCACATCGCGACACTGGCGCCCAAGGCAAACGCGGTTCCTGTTCCGGTAATAAGGTCGCTGGCAAGTGGCCAAATCCCCTTTAGCAGAAGCTGGGCATATCCTGACGTACCAAGGTTGAACAGAAAGACAGATAAAACATATCCGCTGTACCACAGCACCGATTTGTCGCGTGATATGATGCCAAAGGTCAGATAAACACCAAACCCGATCAGCAGAACACCCAGAAAACTGCTTTCAACAAGGTTATGTTCTTCGGTGTCGGAAATAAGCTCCGCCTCGGGGTATAGTTTGGCATGGAAAACATGGGCGCTGTTGGTGCGCACACCGATCATCAACCAATAGTGTCCTGATGGTAAATCCGGCCATTCTGATAAATGCCGGAGGCTGATCAAACTGTCTTTCGTGTTGGGGATCCGGTCACCAACAACATTTTTCCAGATGACATTGCGCGTCTCATCGTCAATCACGGTCAGGCGGATCTCGTTGAGATACGGCTCCCCCAATTCGATGAAGGCCCGTGAAATGTCATTGCCTTGCGGCGCGGTAAGCGAAAAGGCCAGCCGATACCAAATAATGCGTGGGGTGTAACCGGGCCCTGCGGTGCTGGCAACGGGTTCAAATTCAGAAGACGGAATATCAATCAGTTGGGCAGGATCGGTGACGTTGCGATCAGATGTCAGGCGCTCCATAAACCGGTTTAGATCGATACTTGTTGTCGCGCCATTTGCCGGCAACACAAGGTGTGCCATATCAGTCCGTGCCGATGCAGGCGGCGAAAACCATGTGATGGATGCGATAAGGGCAATCGTCAGGACACTTATGACGTCGCGCCAAGTCAACATCTGGCGAAAATCGCGCAAAGCGCCCCCAATTTCAGACAATTAAACAAGTCTATTTTTGATAGCGTTTTTTTTTGATCAGGTCATCGGTTTTATCAGAATAGTCTGATGGTAGCGCGTTAACGGAATGGTCGCCAACAAGGCGTTAAAATGTGTCACTTGCCGGTAGCATTGAAACGTCACTTTGATATAACCGGCAGTCAGGATTTATGGACCGGGCGTTAAAAACCGGCACACAGACAGAGAACACAAGCATGAGCCGCAAATATTTTGGCACCGACGGCATTCGCGGAACCGCCAATACCGCACCCATGACCGCCGAAGTCGCACTAAAGGTCGGTATGGCCGCGGGCAACTACTTCACCCGTGGTGATCACCGCCACAAAGTTGTGATCGGCAAGGACACGCGTCTGTCTGGCTACATGCTTGAACCAGCGTTGGTGGCGGGCTTTACGTCCATGGGCATGGACGTGATGTTGGTCGGGCCAATGCCGACCCCCGCTGTTGCCATGCTGACCAAATCGATGCGTGCCGATATCGGTGTGATGATTTCAGCATCCCACAATCCGTTTCAGGATAATGGCATTAAGCTATTTGGCCCGGATGGTTTCAAACTGTCTGACGAGGTGGAACTTGAAATCGAAGCGCTGATGGACAGTGATCTGTCGCATAAGCTCGTTCCGGCAAATGCGCTTGGCCGTGCACAGCGTATTGACGATGCCCCCGGGCGCTATATCGAAGCTGTGAAATCATCGCTTCCGGGTAGTGTCACACTCGAAGGGCTCCGCATTGTTCTTGATTGCGCTAATGGTGCGGCTTATTCGGTTGCACCGAAAGTCCTGCGCGAACTTGGTGCCGAAGTGGTTGAAATCGGCACAAAACCCAACGGTCTGAACATCAATGACCAGTGCGGTTCGACCCATACCAAAACCATGTGTGATCGGGTCCTGTCTGAAAAGGCCGATGTCGGGATTGCCCTTGATGGGGATGCAGATCGTATTCAGATGTGCGATGAAAAAGGCCATCTGATTGACGGTGATCAGTTGATGGGGCTTGTGACCACGCACTGGAAACGCACCGGTCAGCTGCGCGGCAATGCGCTGGTGGCGACCGTGATGTCCAATCTGGGGCTTGAACGCTATCTTGAAAGCAATGGTTTGCGTCTGATCCGAACCAAGGTGGGGGACCGCTATGTGGTTGAACAGATGCGTGCACTTGATTGCAATGTTGGCGGTGAGCAGTCGGGCCATATTGTTCTGTCTGATTTTGCCTCAACCGGCGATGGTCTTCTGGCCGGGCTGCAGGTCTTGGCCGTTCTGGCATCGCGCAGCGGGCCGGTGTCTGAAATGAGCCGCGTATTTGAACCGCTGCCGCAGATTTTGAAAAATGTCCGCTATGCCGCCGGGGCTGATCCGCTGTCACAAAGTAGTGTGATCGATGCAATTTCTTCGGCTGAAAAGGCCTTTAATGGCGATGGGCGTGTTTTGATCCGAAAATCAGGAACTGAACCGCTGATCCGCGTCATGGCCGAAGGCGATGACGCCATAAAGGTCGAACAGATCGTTGATAGCATCGTTGCTGAAATCACCGCTGTTGCGGGCTGATTTCTGGATGGTTTCGTGAAGATACTTACGTGGGTTTTAGGGCGTTAAGGAGGACGATCATGAAGGGTCGCGTCTTGATTATTGCCGGTTCTGATTGTTCCGGCGGGGCAGGTATTCAGGCCGATATCAAATCGGTTACCGCCCTTGGTGGCTATGCTGCAACCGCAATCACCGCCCTTACGGTGCAAAATACCACCGGAGTCTTTGATGTTTTGGGGATTTCGCCTGAAATGATCGTATATCAGGCAACCGTAACACTTGATGATATTGGTGCGGACGCGATTAAAACCGGGATGCTCCATAGTGTGCCCGTGATCGAAGCTGTGGCGGAATTCATCAAGTCAAAGTGTGATGGAATACCTGTAGTAATTGACCCTGTGATGATTTCACAAAGCGGGTCGCGGCTACTGAATGAAGACGCGGTCGAAGCCTTGATAACCCATATGATACCCCTTGCAACGGTCCTGACCCCGAATATTCCCGAGGCAGAAGTGCTATCGGGCATGAATATTTCCAGCGAAGGTGATATGATTGCTGCAGCGCACAAAATCGGAGAGTTGGGCGCAGAGGCGGTGTTGATCAAAGGTGGTCACGCCGAGGGTGATAAGATTGTTGATATTCTTTGGCGTCGCGACGGGGACATCGAAGGGTTCGAAGGTGATCGCATCCCGTCTGAAAATAATCATGGTACGGGCTGCTCGCTTGCAAGTTCGATTGCAACCGGGCTGGCACAGGACATGGGGCTGAGTGACGCGGTGGCGCGTGCACGGGCTTATGTTCGCGAAGCCATCCGCACCGCCCCGAATTACGGCAAAGGAAACGGTCCGCTAAACCACGCGCACCCTGTCACCGGATAAAAACGCGGCAGGACGCGCCAATCTAGGATGTCGTGGTATGCCGGGAACGTCGTTTTTCCACCAGGCCCGTAACAACGCCTGGTCTAATCATCGCCTGTTGGGGGCATGTCAAAAACTCACCACCACAGAACTTCGTGCACGCCGTGCGTCTCTCATGCCATCAATCTTGCAAACCCTTAATCACAGCCTGATTGTCGATTGGTATTATCTGGATGCCCTGATCAAAGGTGGGCGCGGGCAGGATTGTTTTGCCAACCAGATGCCGTATATCACCATCGAGACGTTTGGCGCGGCTCAGCGCAATGCCGATGTCAGACTGATGGCATTTTGTGAAAAACTCGATGACAAGGATGTGGTGCGCGACGTAACCCTCGTTAGACCCGACGATGTGATGGTCAGTGAAAGCATTTCAGCGGTTTTGTCACATCTGTTTGTTCATCAAACCCATCATCGTGGGCAGATCCATGCGATGCTATGCGAAACCACACAATCGCCACCGCAACTTGACGAATATCACCTTGAATCCGGTGCAGAATTTCGCAAAAGTGACTTCGCTGTATTAGGTTGGAATGTCGCCGGATTATCGGCTGCTATGGTCTATAAGGATAACCATGAATAAAACAATGATCCGCCGTGCTGTTCTTGCTGGCGGGATTGCGATCTTGGCCGCGGCAACTTATGGCAGTCCGGAACGCTACATTGCCGACATTATCTGGACCGATGATGCCGCACCGTGGGAAAAGGTGACGGCTGTTTACGTGCCCGATACATCAAAGCCAAACAATGTCCTGGTTTCAGATGCGCAATTTGCCGATCTTGAAGCCTGTCGTGCCCATATCCACAATCTGGCTGTCGAGCACGACGACCCCGACCTTAAAAAAGGTCGCTACGATTGCGCAATCGGATTTTATGCGCAGGAAGACGATAAAGGCGTTACCGGCGATTATCGCCTGACACTGCAATAAGATCCCTTAAAGCACATACCAAAGCAAGGCGGGCAGGGCGATGGCCGCAAGGAAGCTTGAGCTGATGACAACACCGGCGACTTCTTCGGGGTCGCGGTTATATAGCTGGGCAAACAGATAGCAGAACACTGCAACCGGCATCGAACATTGCAAAATCACAACGCCGCGTTCGACCCCGGTAAGCCCCATGACTTCGGACAATCCAAGACCAACGCCAAACCCCATACCCAGACGCAAAGCACTTAATGCTGTGCTACGCGCCAGGCTGACCGGGCGCAGTTTCGCCAGCGACACGCCAAGGGTAAACAACATCAACGGGATGGTCAGCTGACCAATCAGGTTGGTGGTATTGTAAAGCCAGTCGGGAACGGTGGTATCGGTGGCAAGAAAGCCCGTCGCGATCAGGGTTGCCGGGATAATCGGCATTTTGGCCAAAGACCGAAGCGAAAAACTGCCCGATACAAACGCCACCCCGATCGTTAACTGGATCACGACGTAAGTGGCAAAAAACGCAACCGATAATGCCAGTCCTTCGGGGCCATATGCCAGCATGCAAAGCGGCAAGCCGACATTGCCAACATTTGGCCAGGTCAACGACTGCAAATAGGTGCGCGGCGAAAGTTTAAACACCTTAAGGATCGGCCAACCGATCAGGGCGAAAATGACGTTGGCAGCAAGTGCGGCGGTCCCCATCGAGATCAGGGTGTCACCACCAAGCTCCACCGTCGCAAGGGCGGCAAAGGTCAGGCAAGGTGTCGCAAAATATGTGACAATCGATGTGACCAGATTGGTGTCAAAATGCTTGCCAGCACGGGCCCAGAAATAGCCAAGCCCGGTGGTGATGAAAACAGGTGCCAAAATGGCAAAAATATCGGCAAACATTGATCAAACGGTCCCCAAGAAAGCGATTTGCGCCCAAATTGTCATGTGACGCAGTAATTCTGCAAGAAAATAATGGTAATACCAATTTTTAGGTATGTGCATAAAGTCGCAGTTTGCATGTCGCCACGCTTGTCTTTGGCCCTACGGATACGGCATTGTTGTTAAACGCGCATAATCAACAGGTCTTGCATGAACGATACGCCAACAGAACCCGTCAAACGTCACTTCATTGATCCGGCTCCGCGTTTTCGCGACCAGCGCAATCTGCTACCGGCGGTGTTTTTGGATCGTGATGGGGTGATCAACGAAGAAGTTCACTACCTGTCGCGGATTGAAGACCTGAAACTTATTCCCGGCTCGGCGCGCGCCATTGCGCGTCTCAATGATGCCGGTATTCCGGTTATTGTCGTGACAAACCAGTCGGGTGTTGCGCGTAGCTTCCTTACCGAAGATCAGCTTTGCGATATCCATCAGGAAATGATTGCCATGCTTGCGCGCGAACATGCCGCCTTGCAGGGCATTTACTATTGCCCGTTTCATAAGGACGGTGACGGTGAATACCGCCGCGAAAGCACCTGTCGCAAACCAAAACCCGGCATGCTTTTGGCGGCTGCGGCGGAGTTTGCAATTTCCCTGACCGATAGCGTCATGGTCGGTGACCGGATCAATGATCTGCGTGCCGGACATGCGGCGGGCACGCGAACCATTATGGTGCGCACCGGGCACGGCGCGAAGGAATCAGCACTTCCCGATGCGACCAAGGCCGATGTGGTCGTCGATGATCTTGCGGCTGCCGTTGATTATATTATCACATCCGTCATTGGCCGTTAAGTCCGTCGATCTTACGGTTGCTTGATGCACCAGTTCTGCCACATCTCGCGACAGGCATCTTCAAATTCGCGCGCAACAGCGGGTGCATGCAGGGCTTTGCTGTTTTGCAGGCGCTCGCGCATGTTTTCACGAATGCTGCCAAGTGCAGAAAGGTCTGCTGTCAGCATGATGCATTTATCGACATAGCCCTTTTGCGTATGTGCACAAAGCGCACCAAGCCCGATATCGCTCAAAAGGCCGAGACCCATCCGCGATCCGGTCAACTCACCGGCCAGCGACACAAACGGAACCCCGTGCCACAGCATCTCGAAATGGTTTTCAAGGCAGATGGCCGGGAATGGTGCCAATCCAACATCAATCTGGGCATAAAGGGTGGCACGGTCTTGCTGTTCAATGCGCCCGGCAAGATCAAGCTTGTCGCGTTTGATCCCGGCCTGCCGTGCACGATCCAGAAACGTCTTGGCCGCATAGGCATCTTCAAGGACTTCGTCCTGAACAACAATGCGGCTGTTTTTGACCTTGTTAAGGATCCGCGCAAAGCACATCAGCGTCTCGTCACTGATATGAGAAAGCCGGTCAATACAGCCAAACCGGATCACATCGCCAAACGCCGCGGGCAGGGGCGACACCGGTATAGTGTCATCAAACTCACCGGGCAGGTACGGCCCGAATGACAAGACTTGTGGCTGTTCAGAAAGCAATTTGTTTGCCGCAAGTTTGCCGCTAAACAGTTCCTTATGTCCGATCAGATAATCCATCTGGGGCATGCCGGTGCTGTTTGCCGCCATGCTGGCCTGTACCGGCGCACTGTGCAGCGCGAAAACCTCAATCGGTTGGGCTGGATGCGGGCCGCACAGATCAATCAGGATATCGATCTTATCCTTACGAATGCGGTTGGCGATATGCATCGGGTCCTGGCCATATACCTCGCGCCATCCATCGGCCATTACTTGCCACGCATGGGTTACCTGATCGGGGCGTGGTGTTGCTGAATATAAAAACAGCTCAACGTCGTTACGGTTTAAATGCCGTGCAAGTGCCCCCAGAAGCTTAAACGACGGATGATCACAAAAGAACGGCGAAATCCAGCCGATGCGCAATCGTTTATCGGTTTGCTTGCTGTTGGTGAATTCAGGCTGGGCTGCGATGGGCATGTGATGTTTGGCCCAGTTTTTCACCGCCTTGCTTAAGGTTACGCCATCCGTGGTCGACTGTTTGGCCAGTGACCGCAAAAGAATGCTATCAGCATTAACATTGTCGGGATGCTTTTTAAGAACCGCCTCAAGGATTGCGATGGTTTCGGGTAAATCACCACATTTCAGCATGATATCGGCCAGCACAAGGTCAATATCGACGGTATCCTTGGTCAATTGCCGTGCGGTTCTAAGAAGGGCAATCGCCTTGGCATATTGTCCCTGATGGGCAAGTGCCTGCCCCAACCCGCGCAGACCCGGAACAAACTTCGCATCAATGCTAAGGGCGCGTTGATAAAGGTTCTGTGCCGGTTTTGGATAGCCAAGCCGCAATAACATTGCCCCGACACGGGCAATCATGATCGGCGTAATGCCTGCGGCCTCGGCGGCGTGGTCAAGCGACTTTAACGCCGCTTCCTCCTGACCAAGCGCATGTAGCGCCTCGCCAAACAAAAGAAGCCCTTCAAAATGATCTGGCTGAAGCCCCAGCAACCGCCCCAAAAGATCAACCGACTGGCCAAGATGGCCGCGCGGTAATTCCAGACGGGCCAGATGATAAAGGGCGGTGGGGAAATCACCGTGATAGCTGATGGCCTGTTTGAACTGATCAATCGCCTTTTCAAGCTGTCCGGCACTTTCTAGTGCGATGGCATAATTGCACCGCGCTGCCGGATTGGCACCAAACCGCCCAAGACAGCTTTCAAACAGATCAAGTGCTTCACCGTACCGTCCGACACTTGTCAGAAGTGTCGCCAGAAGGTGTTCGGCCTCTGGGTTACCTGGCGCGATATCAAGAACCTGCCGATAGATTTCTTCTGCTTCGTCGGCGCGATTGCCTTCATGCGCACTCAGTCCGCGTCGCAACAGTGTCTTGAGTTGGTCGGACATGGGTGGGGGCTGCTCCGCCTTGCTTTGATCGTAAAATAATCTATGTGAGAGAGTAGGCGCTCACGCACTACGGCTCTGTAATGGTATAAACATTAAATGGTTCCGGATCGCCTTTAAAGTATTGAGTTTTAAGCTGTGCGACCGAGGTTCTTGGATTTAGGGCAAAAAAAAGCCCCGAACCGTGAACCGGCCCGGGGCGAGAATGGGAGTGGGAGAATCGCCTGGCGGCGATAATCACCTACTAAGATATGGTGTGATGGCGCAGAGGTCGCCTATCTAATAGGATAGTATTTAGGGTCTTTAGGATAGGTTTTGCCGGTGGCTACGCCTCTGGTATCCGCACATTAAATGCACGTCCGTTCTGATGAATGATATGGCTGGTGGTCTGGCACTTGGGTATCAATCGTGCCATATGATGGAATATGGCGAAATTTTCGGGCAAAAAACTGTCAAAATGCGCGAAGACTGTGCTAGAACGCACCCATATCACGAAAATGCAATCCGCGAATAAGAGAGGTTCCTTCCATGCCTGAATATAGGTCCCGTACAACAACACATGGCCGCAATATGGCTGGTGCGCGCGGCCTTTGGCGCGCCACTGGTATGAAAGACGAAGATTTCGACAAGCCAATCATCGCGGTCGTCAACAGCTTCACCCAGTTTGTGCCCGGTCACGTGCACCTCAAAGACCTCGGTCAGATGGTCGCGCGTGAGATTGAGGCCGCTGGCGGTGTTGCCAAGGAATTCAATACCATTGCCGTTGATGATGGCATCGCGATGGGCCATGACGGCATGCTTTATAGCTTGCCATCACGCGAAATCATTGCTGATTCCGTTGAATATATGGTCAATGCCCATTGCGCCGATGCCATGGTTTGCATTTCCAACTGTGACAAGATCACGCCCGGTATGTTGATGGCGGCAATGCGTCTTAACGTTCCCGCCGTGTTTGTATCGGGTGGCCCGATGGAGGCCGGCAAGGTTACCATCGAAGGTAAAGAACGCCACCTTGACCTTGTCGATGCCATGGTCGAGGCCGCTGATCCGAATGTCTCGGACGAACAGCTTGGCGTTGTTGAACGATCTGCCTGCCCGACCTGCGGGTCGTGCTCGGGCATGTTTACCGCCAACTCGATGAACTGTCTGGCCGAGGCACTTGGTTTGGCTCTTCCGGGTAATGGCTCGGTGCTGGCAACACATGGTGCACGTAAGGAACTGTTCCTTGAGGCGGCCCGCACGTCGGTCAAGCTTGCCCGACGTTATTACGAAGAAGAAGACATCGGTGCGACCCCGCGCGGCATCGCAACGTTCGAGGCGTTCGAAAATGCCATGGCGCTTGATATTGCGATGGGCGGCTCGACCAATACCGTGCTTCACCTTCTAGCGATTGCCAAGGAAGCCGAGGTCGATTTCACCATGTCTGACATGGATCGTCTGTCGCGCAAGATTCCGTATCTTTCCAAAGTCGCCCCGAACCACCCGATGTTCCATATGGAAGACGTCCATCGTGCCGGTGGCATCATGCGTATTTTAGGTGAACTTGAACGCGGTGGTTTGCTCCATACCGACGTTTCGACGGTTCATGCCAAAACCATGGCCGATGCCATTGAAAAATGGGACATCAAGCGCACGACGAATGACGCCGTTCACAAGTTCTTCCGTGCTATGCCCGGTGGCGTGCCGTCTCAGACAGCGTTCAGCCAGGAACGTTATTGGGATGACTTGGACCTTGATGAAAAAGAAGGTTGCATTCGTGACGTTGAGCACGCCTACAGTCAGGATGGTGGGCTGGCCGTTCTGTTTGGCAATATGGCGGTCAATGGTTGCGTCGTTAAGACTGGTGGCGTGGATGAAAGCATTCTGAAATTCACCGGCCCGGCCGTGATCTGCGAAAGTCAGGATGAAGCCGTCGCCAAGGTTCTTGGTGGTGAGGTCAAGGAAGGCGACGTTGTCGTCATCCGCTACGAAGGCCCCAAAGGCGGTCCGGGCATGCAGGAAATGCTCTATCCGACCAGCTATCTGAAATCCATGGGCTTGGGCAAGGCGTGCGCGCTGATTACCGATGGTCGTTTTTCGGGCGGGACGTCGGGGCTGTCGATTGGTCACGTTTCCCCCGAAGCAGCCGCTGGTGGGGACATTGCACTGGTCGAGCCGGGCGATACCATTGAAATCGACATTCCGAACCGCACGATCAAAATCGCGGTCGATGATGCGGTGCTTGCCGCACGTCGCAAGGCGATGGAGGCCAAAGGCCCCGAAGCATGGCGTCCGGCCAAACTGCGTAAACGTAAAGTCACAACCGCCCTTCGCGCCTATGCCGCCATGGCAACCAGCGCTGATCAGGGTGCTGTCCGTGACGTGACACAGGTCGAATTTTGATCTGAGATAAAGTTTCGGCCCATCTTAGGGACGTAAAAGCAAAGCGGGGCACCATTGGTGCCCCGCTTTGTTGGTTAATGGATATTTGTGATCAGGAAAGCGCGCTTTCCAATGGCAGGTGTTTGTATCCCAACGCATCGGCAACCGCCTGATAGGTCACCTGACCGGCATGGACGTTCAACCCGGCGGCCAAATGCGGGTCATCCTGACAGGCCTGTTTCCATCCCTTGTTGGCAAGGGCCAGCGTAAAGGGCAGGGTGGCGTTGTTTAGGGCGAACGTCGATGTGCGCGCCACAGCACCCGGCATATTGGCAACACAGTAATGTACGACATCATCAACGATATAGGTCGGATCGGCATGGGTGGTGGCTTTGGATGTTTCAAAACAGCCCCCCTGATCAATCGCGACGTCAACAATGACAGAGCCCGGTTTCATTTTTGACAACTGATCGCGGTGGATCAGTTTTGGTGCGGCGGCACCGGGGATCAGGACCGCGCCAACCACCATGTCGGCCTCATAAACCAGCGCCTCGGTATCATCAATCGTGGCATATTGGGTTTTGATGCGCGGGCCAAACAAATCATCAAGATAGGTCAGGCGTTTGATGTTGCGATCAAGGATCGTCACATCCGCCCCCATGCCCGCCGCAATGCGTGCGGCATTAGTGCCGACAACACCGCCACCGATCACAACCACCTTGGCCGGGGCCACACCGGGCACGCCACCCAGCAACATGCCACGCCCACCATTGGCTTTTTGCAGGGCAGCTGCACCAACCTGTGGCGCCATGCGTCCGGCCACTTCTGACATCGGGGCCAGAAGGGGGAGGCCGCCATTGCGGTCGGTTACGGTTTCATAGGCAATCGCAGTGACACCCGATTTCACCAATCCGGCGGTCTGGTCCGGGTCCGGTGCCAGATGCAGATAGGTAAACAAAAGCTGCCCATCGCGCAGCTGTTCATATTCGACTTCTTGCGGTTCTTTGACCTTGACCACCATCTCGGCGGTGGCAAAGATTTCTGATGCCGTCCCGATGATTTGCGCACCGGCGGCAATATAGTCTGCGTCGCTGCACCCGATACCATCACCGGCACCAGTTTCAACGATAACCTTATGTCCATGCGTGGTGATTTCCCGGACCGAGACCGGGGTTAATCCCACGCGGTATTCATGGTTTTTGATTTCCTTTGGAACACCAATAAGCATTGCGTTCTCTCCCGACGAATGTGGTGACACTTGGGCTTTCCGCTGGCATGTCCGGCGGTGCCCCTAGCGCATTGCGCTATTTGGGTCAGGCTTTGCGCCTTCCTTTTTATTATTTGTGCATGATACCCTAAAAATTGGGCAATTAATCTTCAATTCATGGTGAGTTTGGTGGTATAATTGCTAGATAATTTTAAAGAACAACCGTGTTGTCGGGGGAATATTCGAAATGCAGATTGATGAACGTGATCGCATGATCCTGCGCCTGCTGCAGCGAGACGGGCGCATCAGCAATGCCGAACTGGCCGAAAAAGTGAACCTGTCAGCATCGGCATGTCTGCGCCGTGTGCGCCTTCTCGAAGAAGCCGGGTTCATTGATCATTATACGATGTTGCTCAATCCGGCCCGCATCGGTAAACCGGGCAACGCGTTCGTCAATATTTCCATCACTCGCCAAACCCGCGAAGCTCTGGAAACTTTTGAAAAAGAAGTCCAGAAGGTACCCGAAGTTGTCGAGTGCTACTTGCTGGCCGGGCAAAGCGACTATCTCGTGCATGTGGTCTATAGCGACACCAGCGACTACGAGCGCATCCACAGCGAAGTCCTCACCCAGCTTCCTGGTGTTGAGCGGGTTCAAACCATCATCACCCTGCGCGAAGTCAAACGCACCACCGAACTGCCTGTCTGATCATTCGTCACAAGCTGATTTAAGAGCCTGCCAGCCTTGGTCGCTGATATCAACGGCCCCTGTTGAGGGGGCATTTTCAAATTGTGCGATACGCGCTTCCATATCCGGGTGGGAACTAAACATCTCGGGTAAGTCGAGCCCGTGTGCACCATCTTTCAGAGTTTTGTTGAGCTTGCCAAACAGGACCGCGGTATCTGTCATGCGGATGTTGGCGCGCTCCATGGTCTCAAGTGCGAACTGATCAGCTTCGCGTTCCATGTCACGGGTATATCCCTGTTGCAGGATAAATTCCGCCGGGACCGTCGCCGAACCACCACTGATCAGACGGATCAACTGGGTGACCGCGATATTGGAAAACATGTTGCGCAGGCCATGGTGCTTTTCGCTGTGCCCGATTTCATGGGCCAGAACTCCGGTAAAGGCTTCGGGACTTTCCATAATGTCGAGAAGACCGGAAAACACCAGAATTTGACCACCGGGGAGCGCAAGCGCATTGGGAATCTTGCTCCGCACAAAGGTGACGTCGTAGTCATACTCAAATGGCTTGCTGCTGCTGAGTTGGGCAACGATTTGTTGCACCGCCCTATGTGCCGCGTTTTTGGGAGTGCAGACCGCAAAGTCGTCCTCAAGCTGTTCTAGTGCAAACAGGATTTGCTCACGCCCCGCCTTGCCAAGAGCGATTTCCGACTGCCGTGGATAATGATCCGCCACAATGTTTACCGCCACCGGCACACCAAGCCAGATGGTAAGCCCCACCAATACGGTAAAACCAACAATGCCAGAAATCAGGCGCGTCATAGACTTGCGCGATGCCTCGTCTACGGCAACTGCCGGCGAACCATGTCGGAGTGCGTCGGCAACCGAACTGGCGTCTTGTGCATCAAACACAATTCTCATGCCGTTATCGTGGGCGCGACGCAGGCGTAGCGGGCGGTTGGTTTCGGGTTTCTCGCATAAAAGCAAATCCTGACGGGCGATTTTGCAAATCTCGCCGTCAGGATCGGCAATCAGGACGTCACGGTCATCAATGATGACCGTGACGTTTTGGGCTGCGGATGTCTTCCCGTCAAAGTAACGGGCGGTGACGTTAAAGTTCATGTTCCATCCACTAAATTCCACCAAGATCAAACGCCTCTGCCAATCCTTCGCCAGTGCGTGGGATGTTCTGGGCCTCGGCGTTGGCATGAAGGTCGGTAATCTCTCCCTGATACGCGAGGGATGAAATGTCGGCGGCCAACATTGAATGGATCATAAAGGTAAACCCGACAATGCTAAGCAGCGGGCCGATCAAAAGCATGACGATCACGATTGGAATAAACACCGAGGCAATCTGTTGTGGACTACCGGCATTCCCTGGATTGAAAGCGGAAAATGCCGCAAATCCGCCAAAGACAAGCATCAAAAGTCCCGCAACAATCAACAGAAGCAAAGATAACCCCAAAAAGCGCAAGATGATCTTGATGTATTGCGACGTCTGCAGATTACTTGAAAACCGGATGGCGCCCATTTCTGTGCAATCGGCCTGATACCGGAAAAGCCAGACATTATAATTCAGAAAAACAAAAGCGACCCCAAAATAGGCGATCACTCCTGCCGCAATCGGAAGCCAGATCATGCTAGGTCCGGAGGCAACAGCACTTAGGGCAAGGACGCTGCCAACGACCAGAACCAATATTGCCCAGCTTTTGAACCAGCGTTTGAAAGCAGCACCGAACGTGCCATTGAAGCGCGCCTGCGTATCACCGATCCATGTGTTGTCGGTTTGATAACGGGTGGTGGCAATGAAGCCAAGCGGCGCAAGAAGACCGAGCGACAAAAGTGTTACGATTGAGGTGCCAAACCCGATCAGGGCATATTTGAATGCTGATCCACTAAGACGTGCACGAATGCCACGCCAGAATGTCCGGCTGTAGCGATACCGTGTAGCGCGATAGGTTGCGACAAAGAACAGGAACGCAACTGCAATATAAGTAAAAATCATCGGCAACATCATCAGATGTGCCGGCAACATCGATCCGATGAAATTAAAGGCCAGAATAACCGGCACCAAAATGAGCGTCACAATGACAAAGCCAAGGAACAGTTCCAACCCGCGCCCGGTATATTCAAGGGCGTCACCGTCAATGACGATATTGCTCCAGATATAGCGCCGCATGCGTGTTTTGGCCCAAAACCGGAAAATGCCCAGTGTCAGTATGGTCCATAACGTGTTCCAGCAACACAACTTCAAGACGTCTTGCCAGCGTCCGAAATATGAGATGTCACCGGGTTGTCCATGCGATGGTGCGCCGTCTGACGGTCCGTTGCCCCACGGTTGGCCTGTATGGGGAGGCTCATTGCCACCAGTTCCCGATGTGGTCGGTCCTTCCATGTAAACCGGATGATCTTGTGAACTGGCAGTATTCTGCGAAGTGACATCATCGTAAATGTTCGCGGTGGGTTCTGATGTCGAATTTTCAGATAGAAGTTTGTTTGGGTCGTCATTTCGCGGCTCGGTGTTTTCTGTGCTCATATGCCCCTCGGTCTCTAATTGGGTGTCTTTCAAGCTGTCGTGAAAGTTCTCTGATTTTTCAGATGTTTATTTCCCCCAAGTTTGTTTTATCGCTCTTTCATGAGGGGCGCACTCACTCAAAAGGTTAGGCAAAGATACCTTTTGTCGGGGCGACTCGGAACGGAAATGGACAGATATAGTGAATTTGTTCAGGTTTGATCGTTATGGTTGATGTTATATGACCTTTATTCATTTATTTTTAGTGCAGCCATAGGGGCGAAGCGATTGTTTTGCCAATGTTTCATAAATTTTGTCTATTTAATCGGGTCACGTGATTTGACTTTGAGGTGAATTAATATGCAATAATATGTGTCAGGGGAAAAATGTTGGGGGAAGACATTTTATGGAACAAGAAAATCTTGTTCGGGCGCGTAGCCACGAACAGAAATTGCAGCGTCGTGCGGATATCCTAGATGCCGCGCGCGAACTTTATCTTGAAGGCGACGGCACCTTGCCGTCCGCAGCCGAGGTTGCGCGTAAGGCAAACCTCGCTAAAGGTACGCTGTATCTTTACTTCTCAAGCAAGGAATCGCTGTTTCTTGAAGTGCTTCGGCACTTTCAGAAAGGCTGGTTTGAGAACAATCTTGATATCATTGATCAGGAAGCCTTGCGGCGTCCCGAAGACCGGGACTCAACGCGGGTTGCACGACAGTTTGTCGACTATCTCGTGAAGAACGAGAAATTCCTGTATCTGGCGTCATTGTCACAAGGTGTTCTGGAATCGGGTTCTGATGATGAAATGGTCGTCGGTCAGCGGCGTTTTCTGGCATCCATGGTCAAACGTACCGCCGATGCCTTGGCCGAGCTTTATGAAATCACACCAGATGAAGCCAATAAGCTGATGCGCTCATCCTATGCGCTGGTCATTGGCCTGTGGCAAATGTCGCAGTTGCCCGACCGGGTCAAGAAGCTGATGGAACAAAATGCGCTCAACAACCTGATCATTGATTTTGCCGAGGCCGCAGAAGAAGCGGTTGTGAGCTATTGGCGGGTTGTTGCACCGGGCATGAAATGCCGTGAAATGATGCGTCGCGCCAGCGAAGGCATGACCGTCAAGTAACGTCGCGATAGTACAAAAATACCCCTAAAACGAAAGCAGCGCCCGACATAACGGGCGCTGCTTTTTTATTGGGTTTGTCACGGTCTTTTGGAGGCCGCGCCTTAGGTTTCCTCAGTCGAGGACGCCCGACTGCGGTTGCGCTCCGACCGCAGGATCAGCAGGCTGGAAATCAGGATCATCGCCGATACCGCCAAAATGATCAGGGTCGCCAGCGCGTTGATTTCCGGCGAGACCCCAAGCCTTACCGATGAGAAGACTTTCATCGGAAGGGTGGTCGATCCCGGCCCGGCGACAAAGCTTGCAATCACAAGATCATCAAGTGACAGGGTGAACGACAAAAGCCACCCGGCCAAAAGGGCAGGCAGGATCATCGGCAAGGTAATGACAAAGAAGATCTTTGCTGGTTTTGCGCCAAGATCCATGGCCGCTTCTTCGACCGATGTATCCATGCCCGACAGGCGCGATTGCACAACAACCGCGACATAGGCGGCACAGAATGTTGTATGGGCAATCGTGATCGTCGAAATACCACGTCCTGCAGGCCATCCAACCATTTGCTCAAGCGTCACAAACAGCAACAGCAACGAAAGGCCGGTGATGACTTCGGGCATGACCAATGGTGCGGCAATCATGCCTGAAAACAGCGTACGGCCTTTAAACCGGCCGAACCGCGACATAACAAGCCCGGCAGGCGTGCCAAGGGCCAAGGCGAGTGTCGCCGACATCACCCCAATGCGCAGGCTGTTCCATGCGGCATCAATCATGCCGTCATTGGAAAACAGTGACACATACCATTTGGTCGAAAATCCGGTCCAGACGGTGACGAGTTTGCCCTCGTTAAACGAATAAATCATCACCAGCAGGATCGGCACATAGAGAAAGGCAAAACCAAACACCAGTGCGGACAACAGGAAGGTAGATCTTTTACCGCTCATGACTGGCGCTCCTCCTGCTTGGTCTGGATATGCTGGAACCACATGATCGGCACGACAAGGAACACCAGCATGGCAATCGCCACAGCCGATGCAATCGGCCAGTCACGGTTGGCAAAGAATTCGTTCCAAAGCGTTCGCCCGATCATCAATGTATTGGGTCCCCCCAGAAGTTCCGGGATGACGAATTCACCAACCGACGGAATAAACACCAAAAGTGATCCAGCCAAAACGCCCGGCATCGACAAGGGCAGGGTGACCTTAAGGAAGGCCTTCCATGGCTTGCAGCCAAGATCAAGTGCGGCCTCAATCAGGCTCACATCCATTTTTTCCAGTGTGGAATAAAGTGGCAGGATCATGAACGGCAAATAGGTGTACACAATCCCGACAAAAACAGCCCCCTCTGTCTGGCGCATGATCAAGGGTTCCGTGATGATACCCGTCCACAGAAGGAACGCGTTGATCAATCCTTCGCGGTCCAGAATGCCGATCCACGCATAAACACGGATCAGAAAACTGGTCCAGAACGGCAAGATCACCAGCATCAAAAGAATACTGCGAACCGACCCGCGCGCACGGGCAATGCCATACGCCATCGGATAGCCGATCAGAAGCGTGATGACGGTCGAAATGGCCGCAATCCGGATCGAATTGAGATAGGCCGTAGCATAGAGGCTATCAGACAGCAGAAACAGATAGTTCCCGAAATTCAGCGTGACAGTCACGCCTTCTTCGATCCAGTCAAACAGCGAGCTATAGGGCGGCTGGGCATATTCCGCCATGGCAAAGCTGATCTTGAGAACGATCAGGAACGGCACAAGGAAAAATAGAAACAGCCAGACATAAGGAATGCCGATCACCAGCACGCGACCGTGCTTGATCATCCAGCGGTCAAATCGTTGCTTTAAGCTAAGAGACTTCTCTGGTGTGTCACTGGTCATTTGTTCAGAACCGAAGCAGCCCCGGCCTCCCACGATACCCAAACCGGGTCTTCCCACGTATAGCGGGGTTCAATCTGGCGTGTGGAGTTGGGTTCGGTGACCTTGATGCGTTTGCCACTAGCAAGGCGCACGTGATAGGTCGAAATACCCCCCAGATAGCCGATTTCCTCAACCTTGCCCGATACGCAGTTATATTTGGTATCTTCTGGTGGTTCTTTGGTCAGGCGCAGACGTTCGGGGCGAAGGGCGGCCCAGAAGGTCATGCCGCGGTGGCCCTGAACCGCGTGATCGATATAGATTTCGCAACCACCTTCGTCCGATTTGATGACGGCATATTTTTCATCATCATCAATCAAAACGCCCTCGACCAGATTAACCTGACCAAGGAAGTTCGCGGTATAGCGGCTGTTGGGATATTCATAAAGTTCAAACGGAGTGCCGATCTGGTTGATCACACCTTCATTCATCACGGCAATGCGCGATGCCATGGTCATGGCTTCTTCTTGGTCATGGGTCACCATGACAAAGGTGGTGCCGATTTTTTCCTGAATATTGACCAGTTCGAATTGGGTCTGTTCGCGCAGTTTTTTATCAAGCGCGCCCAGCGGTTCGTCAAGCAACAGCACCTTGGGGTTCTTCACAAGCGAGCGGGCCAATGCCACGCGCTGGCGCTGCCCGCCTGAAAGCTGATGGGGTTTGCGCTTGGCAAACTTGGTCATCTGCACAAGGGCAAGCATGTCTGAAACAAGGGTTCGGATTTCCGATTTCGGCAAACCATCCTGATGCAGGCCAAAGGCAACATTCTGTTCGACATTCATATGCGGGAACAGGGCATAGGACTGGAACATCATATTAGTCGGGCGTTCATAGGCTGGAACACCGGCCATATCGACACCATCAATATAAATCTTGCCCGATGTTGGTTCTTCAAACCCGGCCAGCATTCGCAGCAAGGTTGTTTTCCCACAGCCCGAACCGCCCAAAAGTGCGAATAGTTCGTGGCGATAAATATCAAGGGAGACATCATCAACGGCGTAAAAGTCGCCGAACTTCTTGGTCACACTCTCAAAGCGGATATAGGGAACCGCGTCTGGATTGTTCCAAGGTTGCGTCTTGTGCACGTCTTCATGTGCACGATCCAAAACCACCTCTGGCACCAGCATTCTCCCCTTGATCAATGTCACGATGAACCGATTTCATTGGGCGACAGTCCCTGATGACCTGCTGCGCAATCATTGATTGTTGCGCCTGCGCCAAGATGTCGGTCCGTTCTGATAACAGGATGAAGCAATTCTTCAATCTGTAAAGAGGGGTGTGCGATATTTTGAACAACAATCGGTTTCTGCCGCTATAAACGGCAGAAAATGGCCTTTGGGTGTTCAGAAAATATGCATTATTCGATTGTGGGAGTGATGTGTGACTTCGAGAATTCAGGGTGGAATTGATGGTGTGATCGCGAGTCCGCGATATGGTGGCTCGGACAGGGAAACCGTGGAATGCTGCAAAGCAAAAGGGCGCGATTGCAATCGCGCCCTTGCTCGTCCGGTAGGTTAGATCGTAATTGGCAAAGATGCCTTACTGACCGGTTTTAAGCTTGGTCCACATGCGGGTCCTGGTCCGTAGAAGACGAGAATCCGGCTCGACCTTGGAACGCAGACGTTCTTTTACTTCCTGCGGCGGATAGATGCCCTGATCTTCCAGAAGGGACGGGTCAACCATCTCCATTGCTGCAAGGTTCGGGGTTGCATAGGCAACGTAGTTTGCGATTTCAGCCTCGACATCGGCACGCAGCACATAGTCGATAAATTTGTGTGCCAGATCCGGGTTCGGTGCATCTTCCGGGATCATCATCGCATCAAACCAGATCAGCGTACCTTCCTTTGGAATGACATACTTGATCTCGTTGCCATTGCCGGCTTCTTCTGCACGCAGGGCCGCCATACCGACATCGCCCGACCAGCCAACAGAAATGCAGGTATTCCCGTTTGCAAGGTCGTTGATGTACTGCGAGCTATGGAAATAGGTCACATAAGGACGGATTTTATCAAGCTGCGCAAAGGAGCTTTCGATTGATTCCTTGGTCGGCTCGCCTTCCGGCACATTGCCAAGATAGAAGTTCACCAGCGGCGCGATCTCGCCCGGATCATCCAGAAGCGACAGGCCACATTTCGACAGTGGCTCGGCATATTTCGGATCAAAAATCATAGCCCAGCTATCAACCGGTGCATCATCACCAAGGACTTCCTTGACCTTGGCAACGTTATAGCCAAAGCCGTTGGTGCCCCAGAAATATGGCACGGCATAGGTGTTGTCCGGGTCGTATTTTGCCTGCTGCTGCAGGATGACCGGATCAAGGTTGCCATAGTTCGACAGCTTCGATTTATCAAGTGGCTGGAACAGCTTGGCCCGGATCAGGCGTTCTGCATCTGCAAGGGTCGGAACCACGATGTCATAGCCGGAGTTACCCGCAAGCAGCTTGGCTTCAACCAACTGGTTGCTGTCATAAACGTCATAGTTGACCTTGACGCCATATTCCTTTTCGAAATTCGCAACGGTTTCCTCGCCGATATAATCAGACCAGTTATAGATGTTGAGAACTTCCTGTGCGGATGCGCCAAAGGCAAAGCCGGAGACGGCTGTTGCAAGCACAATCATGCTTGAGGTTTTAAGAAGAGATTTCATTTCGCTGAGCCTCCCATGTGGCAGCGTTTGAAAATTTAATGGTCTTGTTGTTTGGTTTCCCCAAGACCGAGGGACACTTCTAATATCCTTTGAATGGATCAGGATATTGTCAAACACAAGATGGAAAATTGTGCATTTTTCGCATCAAGTGAAAATTTAGGCATACGCAATGCAAGAATCTTGCGCCGGGCGCGATCTCCCGGCGCAAAATTCGATCATCGATTTTAAACGTTGAGCAAAAGATGCTCGCGTTCCCATGCGCTGATCACGGTCTGATAGGCGTCCCACTCGGCTTCTTTGACCGCAATAACCGCGGTTGAGAATTCCTCACCCAGCAGCTCTTTAAGCGGCTTGCAGCGATGGAATTTTGCCAATGCTTCGTGGATATGGCGGGGCAGGGAATGCGCCCGATCATAGCCCGATCCTTCGATCGGGGACGTCGGATCGATTTCTTCGATAATACCCAAAAGTCCACAGGCAAGCGATGCCGCCACCGCCAGATACGGATTGGCATCCGCACCCGGAAGCCGGTTTTCAATACGGCGGGCAGCAGGCGGGCCGTTGGGCTGGCGCAGGCCAACCGTGCGGTTATCAAGCGACCAATGCATGTTGATCGGCGCGTCCGACCATGGCTGCAAACGGCGATAACTGTTCATGTTCGGGGCCAAAAGTGGCATGGCCGCAGGCAAATAGCGCTGCAGACCCCCGATATAGTTCAGGAACATCTTCGAATTTTCGCCGTCATCATCGGCAAACAGGTTCTTGCCGCTGGTGATGTCGAGCAAGCTTTGATGAATATGCATCGAACTGCCCGGCTGGTTGCCCATCGGTTTGGCCATGAAGGTGCCATAGACGCCGTGCTTAAGCGCTGTTTCACGCAAAGTGCGCTTGAACAGGAACGCCTGATCGGCCAGTTCGAGCGGCGCCCCATGATTGAAGTTCATTTCAAGCTGGGCCGGACCCGATTCGTGGCTCATGGTATCGGCATCGATATTCATTGCTTCGCAATAGTCATACAGGTCTTCAATCAGCGGATCGAACTCGTTGATCGCATCAATCCCGAACGCATTCGATGCCCGTTCCGGGCGGCCTGATCGGCCAATTGGCGGCTCAAGCGGGTTGTCCGGATCGGTGTTTTTCGCCACCAGATAAAATTCAAGCTCCGGGGCGATGATCGGTTTCATGCCGCGTTCTTCAAAGGCCTTGAGAACACGTTTGAGCACACCACGTGGCGAGATTGAAACCTCCTCGCCCGAGAAGTGATAACAATCGCAGATGATCTGGGCGGTGGGCTCTTCGTACCACGGCACGACGCGAATCGTCTCCGGATCGGGCACCATGACCACGTCTTTTTCAGCCGGATCAAGGAATGCGTCGGTTTCTTCCGGGTAGCCGCCTGTCACAGTCAGGCAGAAAATTGCCTCTGGAATGGCAAGGCTTTTGGCCTCCAGCCCGCGCAGAAACTTCTGTGTCGGCAAAACCTTGCCCCGGGCCACCCCTGACATGTCCGGTACAATGCATTCGACTTCTTCGATTTTTCGCTCAGATAGCCACTTCGTGAGATCGGTGCTCATATGTAGTCGGGCGCTTTCACGCCAGTCCTTCAAAATTGCATTTTCTTGCGTTTTTCGGGCCATTCCCGACAAAATTCACAAGAAAGAGTGATGGTCTTCAAAGAGTTTTGTATTTTATTTTGTTTTTGCTTTTCATAGTCGAATTATAGTCGAAATATCGGGTGTATCGTCGAAGATATCAATTCATATCTCTGGAACGGGTCCACCATATTGCGCTATAGTTACCACAGATTATAAGGGCACCGTTTGGATGCTGGTCAAGGAGGTATTATGAAAATCGATCATCCCTATCTTATGTTTCTTGGTGACGCGCCCGATGAACTGGCGGCAAAAACCGCACTCGGGATCAAGCAATGGCGCCCGGAATGGTGCATTGGGCAGCTCAGCCTGCCGGGCTGCAAGGCCGATCTGGGCCTGACGGAAATGACGATTGCCGAGGCAAAAGCCGCCGGCGTTAAAACGCTTGTGCTTGGCGTTGCCAACCGCGGCGGGATCATTGGCCCGGCATGGATGGAAACGCTTTTGGCCGCAATTGATGCGGGCATGGACATTGCCAACGGCCTGCATACCCGCCTAAGCACGATTCCCGAGTTGGTCGAAGCGGCCGCTGCCAAGGGGGTCCGCTTGTTTGATGTGCGCCATTTTGACGGCAAAGTTCCCGTCGGAAATGGTGAAAAACGGTCCGGAAAGCGCGTTCTTGCTGTGGGAACCGATTGTTCGGTCGGTAAAATGTACACCACCCTTGCCATTGATGCAGAAATGAAAAAACGCGGCATGAAGTCTGACTTCCGCGCCACCGGCCAGACCGGTATTTTCATTGTTGGCGAAGGTATCTCGGTTGATGCCGTGATTTCTGACTTTATCTCGGGTGCTGTTGAAACCATTGCACCGGCAAACGACCCGGATCACTGGGACGTCATCGAAGGGCAGGGCAGCCTGTTCCACGCCTCCTTCTCAGGCGTCACCATGGGCCTGATCCATGGTTCGCAGCCAGATGCGCTTGTGATTTGCCATGAACCGACCCGCACGCACATGCGTGGTCTTCCGGGCTATAAATTGCCAGATCTGAAAACCTGTCTGGAAGTCAACTTGCAGCACGCAAAACTGACCAATCCCGATTGCGTTGTTGTTGGTTTTGCCATCAATACCAAGTCGCTCGATGAGGCCGCCGCCACCAAGCTTCTGGCCGATATCGAAGCCGAGTTTGGCCTGCCGGCCGTTGACCCGGTTCGTATTGGTGTCGCGTCGATCGTCGATAAGCTCCAGGAGATTTAATCTTGCCCCAACTCAGTGTGATTTCTGAAGTCTTCCCCCTCGCACAGGTTTTTAAAATCTCGCGCGGGGCACGGACCGAGGCACATGTGGTCAAGGTGACCCTGACGGACGGCGAACACACCGGGTATGGGGAATGCGTTCCCTATGCCCGGTACGACGAAACCGTTGAAGGTGTCATCGCCGACATCAAGGCACAGGAAGACGCCCTGTCACGCGGCATGACGCGCAAGGAACTTCAGGATGCCATGAAGGCCGGGGCGGCGCGCAATGCTGTTGACTGTGCCTATTGGGATCTTGAGGCCAAGCGATATGGCCGTCGTGCTTGGGAACTGGCAGAATGTGACGCGCCAGAAGGTCTGGTCACGGCCGAAACGCTCAGCATCGATACGCCCGATAAAATGCGTGAAGCCGCGCGTAAGATTGCGCATGCACCCTTGCTAAAGGTCAAGCTCAACGGCGAAAACGTGCTCGAATCGGTGCGTGCGGTCCGCGAAGGTGCGCCAAAGGCACGGATCATTGTCGATGCCAACGAGGCATGGTCGATTGAGCTTCTTGCCGACATTGGCGAGGAACTTGATGCGCTGGGTGTGGAAATGATCGAACAGCCCCTGCCTGCCGGGCAAGACGATGGCTTGATGACGATTGATTGTCCGGTTTTGCTCTGTGCCGATGAGTCGGTTCATACGATTGCCGACATCCCGCGTCTGGCCAATCTTTATGATATGATCAATATCAAGCTCGACAAAACCGGTGGTCTTACCGGTGCGCTTGAGCTGGCCGAGGCCGCAACCAAAGCCGGTTTGCAACTGATGACCGGGTGCATGGTCGGCACATCGCTTGCGATGGCACCGGCCATGATTATTGGCGCAAAATCGCGCATTGTCGATCTGGATGGTCCGATCTGGATGGCCAAGGACCGTGAACACGGTCTGACGTTTGACAATGGCGTGATGGGACTGCCTGATCGGGCGCTTTGGGGCTAGCTTCTTTGGGGCACGTATTTCGATAAACAACACGTGCCCAAAGTGTCTGGAAGTGGGCTTTTACTGATCAAAAGAATCATCTGTGCGGCATGTTGTTATGGCATGCCGCACTTTTTGTATCTCAGGGTGGGCTCAGGCCACGCCGAATCGCTTGAACTTTATAAAAAGTTAAATTATTTTTCTTTGATTAACTTTTCCGGTTTCAGGAAAATACATTTATTTATCAATATACTATTTGATGATTTTCACCTGAACTGTTGTCGCAAAACTGGCGCAATGTATACATACCCTTCTTATGGATAGTTGTATCTGTGGTTAAATAAGGGAACGATCATAGGCAGTTCTACGGAGCAATTGGCTCCTGCAATTTTTGATGTTGGAGCTGTTTTGCGTGCTGTCTGGTTCAGCCATAGATGCTAAGCGCCGCGTAGGGGTTCTGCGTTGTCGCTGCAAAGACTTTTTCTATACACCTCGGCATGCAGAAATCCTGCATCTGCGGCGTAAGGAGTCGATCCAGCTTACAGCCCGTTTTGCCGCCGTATTTATGTGTGTGCTGCTTGCCGTCGTCCCGTTCTGGGATGGTGCGTACGACAGTCAGATGTGGCTGTCGCAAACCTCCATCATGCGTCTTCTTGTTGTTGGTATCGCAATTATGGTTCTGGTCAACCGCGCGGTTAGTGCGCGCTGGCGTCGGCATTTCCCGTATCTTCCGATGTTGATGCTGGTGATTGCGGCCTGTCTTTTGTGTGGTTTTGGCGCGCATGACCTGCTGGCCACACAGCGCATGTTTTCCGCACACAGCTTCCTGTTGCTGGGGCTGGTGTTGATGATTGCCATCATGCCGCTGACCTTGGTCGAGGCCGCGATACTGTCGTCCCCGATCATGGTGTTGCTGGTGATTGGTGCACAGGCATCGCTTGCGACGGGGTTTGTTGCGCTTGAGATGATCCTGGCTGTCTTGCTGCCCTTGGCAATCCTGTCTTCTTTGGTGCAGCTTTATCGTACGATTGTTGCCGCGCAGGAGGTGGCGATTGATCCTTTGACGGGCTGCTTTACCCGTGCGTTTGGCATGGAAATGATCCGGGTTACCTTCGACAGTTCGATGCGCAAAAATGCGCCCTATACAATGGCCTTCATCGACCTTGATGATTTTAAGCAAATCAACGACCGCCATGGCCATGATTACGGTGACCGGATTTTGGCAGAAGTCGGCAATAACCTTGTTGATCGCTTCCGCAGTTCGGATCTTGTGGTGCGCTGGGGCGGTGAAGAGTTCCTTGTGCTTCTGCCGGAACTTCCAATGGCGCAGGCAAATGAGGTTCTTGCACGTGTCATGGCGCCGGGGCTTGCCAGCCTGCAAGGTGGTCAGACACAATGCGCCAGTGTCGGCCTGTCAGAGCGCATTGAAGACGCCATTTCAATCCCGCAGAACCTGATCGATCTTGCTGATCAGCGGATGTATGACGCCAAAAAGCGCCGCGATCATGATGACATGATTGCCGAAAGCATGTCGGGCCGTAAACGCCCGGCCGACGCCGCCGCGATTGCTGCCACGGCTCACAAATCAAGCCGCGCAGACAGCAAGACCGCCAATCAGACAATCAACTAATGTCTGGTACTGTGGGCGTCACCGCCCGCGACGATCCTTTCCCTGTTGTCATCCAAAATCAAACTTGATGCCTGTCGACCAGAGGGTGCCATTGACCGTCACGTCGCCACGCCCGATGCTACTAGACCGTAGCGCTGGCGCTCTGGGGCGATGATGTTGCCAGTGTGCCGTTTCGTAAATGCCCGTTGATGATGGCCTGCAGCGACACGAAACCTCTGTGTGCATGTGTCTTCACCCTCTCCGATCCGCGGACCGTTCTCCCTGCATTTGTAAAATGCCGGGGAGTGCTGCTTTGGGGATCGCCGGGTGGTGAATGCTTCTTTTGTGGAAATTTTGGCCCAAAATGATTCGTTTGCGATGATTTCAATGTGGAATCGCTGCAGAACAGCCAAATTTTATCGCGCGATTCGCATTCAAAGCACAGTGGGGCAGGCGGTGGGGCCCGTGTATGGAGTCCGCAGGTGATCAAAATTTAACCCAGACCCGCCTGAAATCAGCACGAAACAGTGTCAGTTCTGTGAAATTGTGATGAAAAAAGGTGCAGGAATAATTTTGATAAAAAAATAGTCAAAAAGCTATTGCGTCCTGTCGGGCAAATGGGTAATCTCCATTTGTGCGCTGCGGTAGGACGCAGTGCATTCCGGCGAGCGACTTGTTCGCTCGTTTCTTGGACGTTTCCTCCCTAGACTTGGGCCGCTTTCATAGGCGGCCTTTTTTTTGTCTAAATTCAGCCATTTAGCCAAATTTGGGCATATACTCATCGTCTGAGCATATCGCTGTTTTCGGTTTGCGCGAAATGGTGCGGTGCAAATCAATTGCCGGTCGAAATTAGCTGCAGCTATCCTTGAGCGCGCCAATTTGAGTGTTCTGATCTGCTTCTGACAGGGCCGGATCGCGCAATTCCTTGATCATATAACGCAATTTGATGCGAATGGCGGCCTCGCTTTCCGGGCTGGGCTTTTCTGATGCATTGGCAACAGCGCGCTTGATCCAGATTTCTGCATTGTTCGTCTCGGTCGCGGCGGTGGGATTGATCTCGTAATAGGCCGCACAGGCCAGATCTTCGCGCCAGTCTTTGGTGTTGGTCAGAAAATCCATGTCATAAAAGCCTACCGCTGCAATCACGATGACTGCAATCGGCAATGCCTTGTGGCTGCCAAGTTGGCGCAAGCCATCAGATAGGGAATTGTGCGACGATATGATTCCGACCTCAGTTCAGAGTGGGGCACCAGATATGTACAGCCGCTGATGCGTGATCTGTGTCGCGATTGCGGCTATACTCACTTCTCGCGCTCTGGATTGCCGTCTGGGAAATTGCCATCGCCATCCCCCAGCCCGCGCTGCATGATCACGCTATCGACCCAGCGACCCAGTTTAAAACCGGCCGACTGCAAAGTTCCGGCAACGCGAAAGCCAAGCCGCGCGTGCAGCCCGATCGAGGCAACATTGGCAGAATCGCCAATCACCGCCACCATCTGGCGATAGCCAAGGGCCGTGCAGCGCGTCAAAAGCTCTGCCAGAAGCGCGCGGCCCGCTCCCTTACCAACCACGTCAGGCGCGATATAGATCGTGTCTTCGACGGTAAACCGGTATGCCGGGCGGGTCCGATAAGCCCCGGCATAGGCAAACCCCTCAACCCGGCCATCAATCTCGGCCACCAGATAGGGCAGGCCGCGTTCACGCACATGCTGCCAGCGCGACGTCAGTTCGGCGATTTCTGGTGCGCGTTCTTCAAACGATGCCAGGCCATGCAAAACATGGTGGCCATAAATTTCGGTAATGCGCGCGAAATCTTCGGGTTCGGCATCCCGGATGATCAGGTCGATTAAGGGAACACTGGCATCAGTATGGGCGGGGCTGGTCATTAAAACGGGTTCCCGTCAAGATCGTGGAAGCTTGAAATCAGATGGGTCATTTGTTCGCGCAAGGTATCAAATCCGCGATGCGGCGTGATCGTTGCTTCATCCATATAAAGCGATCGGGCAAGCTCGATCTGAAGGCTGTGCACATTGGTCTCCGGGTGGCCGTAATGGCGTGTGCAATAGCCCCCGGCATATGGATCATTGTGCGCCGGGATAAAGCCCAGATTGCGCACGCAATCATCCACAAACCGCGTCAATGACGGGTGGCAGGAACTTCCATAGCAATCGCCAAGCACCAGATCAACGCGGTTTTTGGCACTATCGACAGAATCACCGGGCATCGAATGGCAATCAATCAGGATGCAGTAGCCAAATGCGTCACGCGTCGCCTTGATCAAATTTTGCAGGGCGCGATGATATGGCCGGTAATAGGTGTCAATGCGATCAAATGCCTCGGTGACGGGCAGGCGGGATTTATAAATCTCAACCCCGCCGCTGACCACGCGCGGGATTGATCCCAGGCCTGACAGGGCGCGCATGGAATGGGTTTCGGCATCGGCGGGCAACTCACCGTCAAACATGCGTGGATCCAGCTCCATCGCGCCGCGATTAACATCGACATAGGCGCGTGGGAACGTTGCACACAGCAAGGGCGCGCCCAGTTGCGGGGCAGCGGCAAACAGCTGATCGACAAAGGCGTCTTCGGACGCGCGCAGCTCAAACGATCCGATCCGCGCGCTGGCAATCAGGTCTTGCGGATACTGGCGTCCCGAATGCGGTGATGCAAAGACCACGGGCAGGGTTTGCCGTGCTGGAAGAATAACGGTGGCGGGGCCGGTTGTGGCCATTTCCGAAGGCAACTGGTTCATTGTCTTGGTATCATCCATCCCTGATGGCGGTTTGGTTATATCCCGACTCCGATCTCTCACAATCTGATCTATAGCATATGGGAATTGGCTGGCAATTGATGAAGAATTTTTGTCAAAAACCCATTTCTGGGGTTGCGCCTTTGTCTGCCTTGGGCTAAATACCGCCTCGCCGACGCAAACGGCAGGGCCACTTCTTCTTACGAGATGGAGCGGTCTTTCGAAAGATGGATTTGCGGGCCTATAGCTCAGTTGGTTAGAGCGTTCGCTTGACATGCGAGAGGTCACAAGTTCGAGTCTTGTTAGGCCCACCATCTTTCACACAATTTACGGGCCTATAGCTCAGTTGGTTAGAGCGTTCGCTTGACATGCGAGAGGTCACAAGTTCGAGTCTTGTTAGGCCCACCATTCCCGCCCCGCCGGTTCACCGCGCGGGGTTTTGTGTGTCTGGGGCAAATTTCCTGCGACGATGTCTTAAGGGGGTTATGCCTTAAGACCTGCGCAGCGTGCGGTGTTTCGGATGTGGTTTTGCATCTCTTCGCGTGCTGCATTGGCATCCCCATCCGACAGGGCCTTGATGATGCGCCGATGTTCGCCGATGGATGCGCGCATCCGTTCCGGGTCGGTGATCGGGATTGGTTGGCGCTGGGTTTCGGTGATCTGATCGCGCACGGTTTTATAAAGGTCGCGCAGCATGCTGTTGCTACATGCCTGAACAATCGTGTTGTGAAATTCCAGATCCGCATCGACGTTGGCAATCAAATCCTGTGCGGCCCAGCCTTTTTCCATCTGATCGGTCGCATCTGCCATATGTTCAAGCTGCCCGGCCGTAAGGCGATGGCACGCAAGGGCGGCAATTTCACCTTCAAGGATCATGCGGGTCTGAAACACGTCAAACACCGTATGGCTTTCGGAATAACGCCACGGTGCCATGTCGCCTGGTGTGCGGCTGTTGGGGTCGGTGACGAATGTGCCGCGCCCGGCCTCGGTCTTGATCATGCCGAGCGTCTCAAGGGTCAGCAGGGCCTCGCGAAGCGACGCACGTGAAATGCCGAACTTCTGGGCGAACTCGCGTTGGGACGGAATTTTGTCCCCGGGTTTCAGGGATCCGTTCTGGATCATTTCCTGAATTTGGCGCGCTACCGTTTGCGGCAGAAGTGTACGGTTGAACATTCCTGCTATTCCTCGTTGCTTATTTTTTATCCAATTAACGCCATAAAAGCGCATATGACTCATTTTTGCACAAACAATCTTGCATGGCACATTCAAATATGTTTGTTTGGTCGGACTGGTCTGACCAGTTAGACCAGTACTATTCAGGGATGGCTAAAAACACAAGGAAATCATCATGAAATTTCTTACTTTTCTGACGTCTTCAGTCGTTGGTGGGGTGCTCGCACTCTCGTCGCTGTCGTCCGCAAACGCAGCTGACCTGACGGTTGGGGCAAACATCGGCAACGTTCCGTGGGAATTCCAGGATGCCAATGGCAATGTCGTTGGTTTCGAAGTTGACCTCGTCAACGAAATCGCCAAACGTCTGGGCAAATCGGTTGAATTCGTCAACATTCCGTTCAACGGTCTGTTCCCGGCTGTTCAGTCGGGCCGGATTGATATGGCGGTATCGTCGATCACCATCACCGACAAACGTCTTGAGTCTGTCACCTTTGCACAGCCCTATTACGACAGTGACCAGTCACTGACCGCCACCACCGAAAGCGGCATTTCCGGTTTGGGCGATATGAACGGCAAGGTCGTTGGTGTGGATACCGGCTCGACCGGTGACATGTGGGCGGGCGAACACACGGGCGAATACTCCCTTGGTGAAATTCGCCGCTACGAAGGCCTGTCACCAGCAATGCTTGATCTGGTTGCCGGTCGCATCGACGGCTACATCAGCGACATTCCAGCCTTGCTGTATTACGTCAAAGACAAGCCGAACCTTAAAGTGGTCGAACGTATCACCACCGGTGAAAAATACTCGATCATGTTTAACAAGGATGCCCCGCTGGCAACCGAAGTAAACGCGATCCTCACCGACCTTAAAAAAGAAGGCTTTATCGCTGGCTTGCATGAAAGCTGGTTCGGCGCAAAACCCGAAGACACCACCTCAACCGTTGCTGTGATGGACATGCCGTCGATTAAATAATCGCCGCGCCTTGATCCTTCAGACTTATGCCGACGGTGAATAGCCGTTCACCGTCGGCGCATATTTTATCGGTGGTGTTATGGATTTATTTTCAACCTTTTTTAACATGCCCGTCCTGCTGAACAGTTTGCCGCAGCTTCTAAGCGGCCTGTTGGTGACGGTTCAAATTGGCATCACAAGCATCATCTGTGGCCTCATCGGTGGTCTTTTTCTGGCCATTACGCGCCTCTATGCCCCGACCATAGTTCAGGTGCTTGTGCGCGGCTATATCGATATCTTCCGCTCGATCCCGCTTTTGGTGTTGCTGATTGTTGTCTATTACGCGCTGCCGTTTGTCGGCATTCGCTTGTCGCCCTTCTTATCCGCCGTGACCGCTTTAACGCTGGTGTCTGCGGCCTACACGGCTGAAATTTTCCGCGCGGGCATCGAAGCCATTCCCCATGGTCAGTTCGAAGCCTCCGCCGCACTTGGTCTTTCCAACCGTCACACGATGGTTGATGTGATCCTGCCCCAAGCCATCCGCATTGTCATTCCGCCGCTGACCAACAATTGCATCAATGTCATGAAAGACACCGCATTGGCGTCGGTTGTCGCCATGCCCGATTTGCTTAAACAGGCAACACAGGCACAGGCCTTGTCGGCCAACCCGACGCCACTTATCGGGGCGGCACTCATTTACCTGATCCTGCTGTGGCCGATGGTCTATGTCGTTGCCCGGCTTGAAAAACGCTACAGCAGGGGGCGCTAATGTCTGCTCAGATTAATATTCATAATCTTAAAAAGTCCTATGGCGATTTTCAGGTTTTGCACGGCATCGACCTTGAAATTGCCCAGGGCGAAGTTGTCTGCGTCATCGGCCCGTCCGGGTCGGGAAAATCCACCCTGATCCGCTGCATCAACCGTCTCGAAGCCTTCGATGATGAAAGTGAAATCGCGGTGGACGGGATTGCTGTGGTGCCGGGCAGGGCCCTGGCTGCTGTTCGCGCCGAAGTCGGTATGGTGTTTCAGTCGTTCAATCTGTTTCCCCATATGACGGTGCTGCGCAATGTGATGCTGGCCCCGATGCGGGTCCGCCACAGCAGCGTCAAGGATGCCGAAGCACGGGCGCGTGTGTTGCTCGACCGTGTTGGCATTTCCGAGCAGGCTGACAAATACCCCGAAAACCTGTCTGGCGGGCAGCAGCAGCGCGTGGCGATTGCCCGGGCGCTGGCGATGGAGCCCAAGGTTCTTTTGTTTGACGAACCAACATCCGCCCTTGACCCGGAAATGGTCGGTGAGGTGCTTGATGTGATGAAAAAGCTGGCTGGAACCGGGGTCACAATGGTCATCGTTACCCATGAAATGGGCTTTGCCCGTCAGGTCGCCGACCGCGTGATCTTTATGGATGGCGGCAACGTGATCGAAGCCGGCCCGCCTGCAGAAATTTTTGACAATCCCAAGGAAGAGCGCACGCGGAGTTTCCTGCACGCCGTTCTTGACCATTAAAAACAAAATGAGACGCTTTTCGGAGGAATGCCCCAATGGCCCCAACCAAGTCGCTTGATATGGACTTTGTCCGCAGCCAGTTTCCCGCCTTGTCGAACGGATGGACGTTTTTTGACAATGCCGGTGGCTCGCAAATCCTGAAATCTGCTGTCGATCGCATCAATACGTTTTTGTATGAAAAGAACGTGCAGATTGGCGGATCTTACGACGTGTCACAAAGTGCCGCCGCCGCCCTGCTAGAAGCACGCACCAATGCGATGCATCTGGTCAATGCCAGCCGCCCCGAAGAAATCGTCTTTGGCAGTTCGACCACGGCGTTGTTGCAAAATCTGGCAAAGGCCATGACCAGTCAGCTTTCCAAGGGCGATGAAATCATTGTCACCATTGCCGACCATGAATCCAACATTGGCCCATGGGATCGCCTGCAGGATGCCGGGATCAAGATCAAGTTCTGGCCACTTGATCGCGATCAGATGAAGCTTGATCTGGCAGATCTTGAACCGCTGATGACGGACCGGACCAAGCTTGTCTGTGTCACCCATGTGTCCAACATTCTGGGCTCGATCAACCCGATCCGCGAAATTGCCGATTTTGTCCACGCACGCGGGGCGCGTCTGTGTGTGGATGCGGTGGCCTATGCCCCGCACCGCGCAATTGATGTGCAGGCCTTTGATGCCGATTACTATGTCTTTAGCTTGTATAAGACCTATGGTCCGCATTACGCGATGATGTACGGCAAATATGACTGTCTGCTCGAACTCGACACGCTGTATCACTATTTCTATGGCAAGGATAAAGTCCCGGGCAAGCTGGAGCCGGGCAATCCGAACTATGAACTGGCCTATGCCACCTGCGGCATTGTCGATTACCTGCAAACGCTTGGCGAAATGGCCGGTGAAACCGGTTCAGTCCGGGCCAAAATCGTGGCGGCCTTTGATGCGATTACGCAGCAGGAAAATGCCCTGTGCGACCGTCTTTTGACCTATTTGCGCGGGCGCAATAACTGCACCATCGTTGGGCATGCCGACAACAAAGACGGCACGCGCATTCCGACGATCAGCTTCCGCTTTGATGGGCTGGATGCCGATAAGGTCTGCCGCTATATCGATCAGTCAAAAATCGCCATCCGCTTTGGGGATTTCCATTCGCGCCGTCTGGCTGAATATCTTGAAGTCACCGACAATGGTGGTTTGGTGCGTGTTGCGATGGTGCATTACAATACGATTGAAGAAGTCGATAAACTGACCGCCGCGTTGGATCAGATGTTTAACGATACATCCGCCCAACTTGGTGCGTAGGGCCAAGGCGGCAAAGGGGGATAACATGCAGTTTGACCGCATTATCAAAAACGGCACCATTGTCACCGCCAGCGACACCTTCGTTGCCGATGTCGGCATCATCGGTGGTAAAATTGCGGCACTGGCCAACGACCTGACCGACAGTGCCGACATCATCGATGCCACCGGGCTTTATGTCATGCCCGGCGGGATCGACAGCCACGTCCATATTGCCCAGCCATCTGGCGACGGCATCGTCATGGCCGATGATTTTGAAAGTGGCACCCGCTCCGCCGCGATGGGTGGCAATACCTCGATCCTGAGCTTCTGCATGCAGGAAAAGGGCGACAGCCTGCGTCACTCGCTTAAGGTCTATCACGACAAGGCAGACGGGGAATGTCACATTGATGTGGCATTCCATATGATCGTCACTGACCCAACCCCGGCTGTGCTGGGCCAAGAACTCCCGGCATTGGTCGAGGATGGCTACACCTCGTTCAAGGTTTTCATGACCTATGAAAACCTGCGTCTACGCGATGATGAAATCCTCAACACGCTTGATGCGGCCAAAAATACGGGCGCGCTTGTCATGGTCCATTGTGAAAACGAAGACGCCATTCGGTTCCTGATCGGGCAGCACGAAGCCAATGGCGAATTTTCCGCCAAGTCCCACGCGACAACCCGCCCGATTGCCGCCGAACGCGAAGCCACGCACCGTGCGCTGTCGCTGGCCGAAATTGTCGATACCCCGATTGTGATTGTCCATGTTTCGAACCGCGAGGCGATGGAAGAAATCGAACGGGCCCGTGTGCGCGGCAGCAAGGTCATTGGCGAAACCTGCCCGCAATATCTGATGCTGACGGCGGACGATCTTGATCAGAACGAGATGGAGGGCGCGAAATTTGTCTGTTCCCCACCGCCGCGCGATAAGGCCAGTCAGGATGCCTGTTGGGATGGTTTGCAACGTGGTGTGTTTGATCTGTTTTCATCCGATCACTGCCCGTTTCGCTTTGACGACCCCGAGGGCAAGCTGATTGAAAAGGGTAAGAAAAGCTTCCGCTGGATTCCCAATGGCATTCCCGGTGTGGCAACCCGCCTGCCGATCCTGTTTTCCGAAGGGGTTAAAAAAGGCCGCATTGACCTCAACCGCTTTGTTGCCCTGACCGCGACCAACCATGCCAAGCTGTATGGCATGTATCCGCAAAAGGGCACGATTGCGATTGGCTCGGATGCCGATATCGCGCTTTGGGACCCGGAAAAGAACGTTACCATCACCAATGACTTGCTCGCACAGGGCTGTGATTACACCCCATATGAGGGACTGGAAGTAACCGGTTGGCCGGTTCACACAATGGTGCGCGGTAAAACCGTCGTCAAAGACGGTAAACTTTCGGGTGAAAAGGGCTATGGCAAATATTTGACGCGTCAAAAGTCATCTTTGACGGCCTGATCAAGACATCACATTTTGCGCAGCATTTTGGTTCTTTGGGACTGAAATGCTGCGCTTTTTATATGTTCTTGGGATATTTCTTCAAAAACGAACGCCAAAGTGATCGACGTTAACTTGGAGCCCGAAATACAAAGCTCTTTAACGCATCTTGGCGATGCTTTTGCGAAAACGCATCGCACTAAACGCAAAGAACCCGGTGGCGATAGCAAACACCAATAGGAATTCCGGCCACACCACGTCAATTCCGGCGCCGCGAAACAGGATCGCCTGAGCATATTTCACGAAATGCGTCGAGGGCGAGAACTCCATGATGCTCTGAAGCGTCTCCGGCATGCTTTCAATTGGCGTGCTGCCGCCCGACAGCATCCGAAGTGGCAATACCACCAAAATAAACAGCAACCCGAATTGCGGCATGGAGCGGGTCAAGGTTGCCAGAAAAATGCCAAGGGCAGTGGCAAAAAACAGATATAGCGTGACCCCGGCCATAAACAGCAATTTGGAGCCAATCACCGGCACGCCAAGGATCAGTTCGACCACAAAAATCAGTGACACCATGCTGGCGATCAAAATTACCAGCCCATTGGCCCAGACCTTCGCCATCATGATTTCAAACGGATCAAGCGGCATCACCAGCAAATGTTCAATCGTGCCATGTTCTCGTTCGCGAATAAGCGCTGCCCCCGACAAAATGATCGACAGCATCGTGATCGCATTGATGATTTCCATTGTGCTGGTAAACCATGAGCTTGTCGCGTTCTGGTTATAGGCATAGCGCGTAACGATCTTGGCCGCAGTATCCTGATTTTTGGCCCCGGCATAGGATGACTTGCCGCCAAGCCATGTTGTAACTTCCTGCGCGACGATATTGCTGACATAGCCCTGGCCGATACCGGCCTGCATCATTGCGGTGGCATCAATGTTCAACTGCACTTCGGGCTTGTGTCCGGCGACCACGTCCTTTTCAAAATCGGGCGGGATCACCAGAACAAAGGTAAAGGCACCACTGTCCATGGCCGCGTCAATGTCACGTTCGGCGATCCGGACCGGATTCTGGAAAAAGGGCGCAAGGAATGCATCGGAAATCCGAAGCGACAAGGCCGATCCATCTTGATCGGCAATAGCGATCGAGGCGTTGTGCAAATCATGCGAGAACCCGGTGGCGGCGTTATAAATCGCAAAGGTAAACGCCCAGAATATCAGGATGATCAAAACCACATCGCGCTTGAGGCTATAAAGCTCCTTGATGCCAAGGCGGTAAATATTGCTGATCTTTCTGCCTAGCATGCCTTACGCCTCCTGCTTTTTAAGAAGCAGCATCGAAAGCACGGTCAGAACCGGGAAAAATAGCGCAAGATGCAGCAGTTCGGGGTACAGCGCGGCAAAGCCGAGCCCCTTGGTGAAGGTGCCGACACTGATCGACATGAAATGCGATGTCGGAATAATGACCGACAAAACCTCTGGCGCGCCTTCAAGCGATGACACAGGTTGCATCATCCCGGAAAACATCACCGATGGCACCATGGTGATAATTGCTGTGCCAAAAAGGGCGGCGATCTGGGTGCTGGTGAACGATGAAATCAAAAGCCCTAACCCGGTGGTGGCAAATACAAACAACACAGCCCCCAGCAACAGGGTAAATTCATTGCCCCGGATAGGGACCCCAAACCAGAACAGTGCCATCGCGGTCATCAAGACAAAATTGACCATTCCCAACCCGACATAAGGCAATTGCTTGCCCAACAGGAATTCAAGCCGCGATACCGGTGTGACATAAAGATTGGTGATCGATCCCAGTTCCTTTTCACGCACCACCCCGACGGCCATCAAAACCGCAGGGATAAACATCAAAAGAAGCGCAATCACTGATGGCACCATCGAAAAGATGCTTTTAAAGTCCTGATTATATCGGTACCGCGCTTCAATCTGCATCGGCTGGGCCTGATTGGCGTTTCCCACGTCGCGTTTGCTATGTTCGGTAAGGTATCGATTGTGAATACCTTCGACATACCCATGGATGGTTTCGGCACGAAACGGCATGGTGCCATCAATGGTTGCGGCAATTTCCGGGCTGGCCCCGCGGCCGACATCGCGGCCAAATCCCGGTGGAATCTCAATTGCCAGCGCAATGTCGCCCGACAGCAACCGTGCCTCAAGATCGTGATTGCTGATCAGGGGCGGCTGTTCTTCGAAATACCGCGATCCGGCCAGATTTTCGATATAGGTCCGGCTTTCCGGTGTCTGGTCACGATCAAGCACCGCATAGGTCAGGTTTTCAACATCAAACGTAATCCCATAGCCAAATACCGGCATCAGGATCGCGGTCCCGATCAGGGCAAACATCAACCGGATCGGATCGCGCACAAGCTCCATGGTTTCACGCAGGGAATAGGCCCACAATCGCCGAAAACTAAACAACGATGCCGTGGCAGGCTGCCAGTCTTCCACGCTTGTTTCATCTGCCGACAGGGTGGAACGGGGATCGCTATCCGTATCATTCTCGCCGCCCTCTCCACTGGCTTCTTCCAGATGGCTAATAAAGGCTTCTTCCAGTGTGTCGCAGCCCCGTTGTTCGGTGATCGCAGCAGGGGTGTCACTGACTAAAACCTTACCGGCATGCATCAAGGAAATGCGATCACACCGTTCGGCTTCATTCATGAAATGGGTGGAGATAAAAATCGTCACCCCCTGATCGCGCGAAAGCTCGACCAATAATTCCCAGAACCCGTCGCGCGCCACCGGGTCAACGCCCGATGTCGGTTCATCCAAGATCAGGATTTCCGGGCTGTGAATGATGGCGACCGCCAATGACAGGCGCTGTCGCACACCAAGCGGAAGCTGTTCGGCCAATTCCGCATGATATTGGATTAATCCAAACCGTTCAGATAAAGCATCTATGCGCGGGTTGATGTCTTTGGCGGGCAAATGAAACAGCCGCGCATGCAGTTCAAGGTTCTGCAAAACCGTCAGTTCAGAATATAACGAAAAAGCTTGGCTCATATAACCAACCCGCCGGCGCAACTCGATATCCTGCCCGTCCACCGGTTTGCCAAACAGTTCTGCCGTGCCCTCGGTTGCGGCCAAAAGCCCGGTCAGCATTTTCATGGTGGTGGTCTTGCCACACCCGTTGGAGCCGAGAAACCCGAAAATCTCGCCTTTTTCAATGCGAAAGCTGACATTGTCCACGGCGGTAAATGTGCCGAACCGCTGGGTCAGGTTTTCCGCAACGATGGCTGGTACATCCCCATGAACCGTGCGCGGCGGGATTTGTAACGCGTGATGTCCACGCCGCTGGTCTTTGGGTAACAGTGCAACAAAGGCGGCTTCAAGGTTGTCGGTTTCGGTTTGCGACAACAAAGCCTCGGCGGTCCCGGTTGCAAGGATCTTCCCATCATTCATCGCCACCAAATGATCAAACCGTGCGGCTTCATCCATATAGGCGGTTGCCACCAGAACCGTCATCTTGGTTTGGGATGTCTGGATGGTATCAATCAGCTGCCAGAACTGTCGGCGTGATAACGGATCGACCCCTGTTGTCGGTTCATCCAAAATCAGGATTTCCGGATCATGGATCAACGCACAACACAGGCCGAGTTTCTGTTTCATCCCGCCCGACAGCTTGCTTGCCGGGCGCTCGGTAAACAGCGACAGGCCGGTGGCCTTGACCAGCCGGGTGATCCGTGCATCGCGTTCGCGTTTGCCCTGCCCAAACAAACGGCCAAAAAATTCAAGGTTCTCACGGACCGTCAGATCCATATACAGGTTCTTGCCAAGCCCCTGCGGCATATAGGCAATTTTGGGCAAAACACTGTTGCGGTGCGTATCGTCGGTCATCGACCCGCCAAGGGTTTCAACCACCCCGTCCTGTACTTTCCGCGCCCCGGAAATCAACGCAAGGGCAGTGGATTTTCCCACCCCGTCCGGGCCGATAAAGCCGACGGTTTGCCCGGCGGGGATCTCAAGGCTGATCTGATCAACTGCGCGAACCTTGCCATAGCGATGGCTGACATCGCACAGCCGCACGGCCAGGGGCACCTTTGAACCGGTAGAATGGTTCATTCCTGCAGGCTCCGGCGTAAGGTGGCGTCATCGGGCAGATTTGGCATCAAGTCTTGTGGCCAGTCATTGTGGTCGGCCAACATGATATAGGTTTCACCGGGCAGGCCGGTTTTTACCCGTTTGATGTGTTCGGCAAGCAATGCACGATCAATACGCACCGTGACGCGAAACATCAATTTATCGCGTTCTGATTTTGTTTCGACCTCGCGCGGGGTGAATTGGGCATCATCGGCAACGAACGATACCTTGGCCGGGATGACAAATTCCGGCGCGGCATCCAGCACAATACGCGCTTCATTGCCGACAAAGGCCAATCCAGCCTGACGGGTGGGTAAAAACACATTCATATAAACATCGGTCAGATCAATCATCGTGATGACCGGGCCGCCGCCTGCCAAAACCTCGCCCGGTTCGGCAAGGCGATATTGAACGCGCCCGTCACGTGGGGCGCGCAGGACAGAATCATCAATCTGAACCTGAATGCGGCGTTGTTCTGCCTCGGCGGCCTCTACATTGCGTTCGGCACTGGTCAGCCGCGATTGGGATGCGCTCAGTGCCGCCCGTGCGACATCCCGGTTGGCCCGGCGCTGGTCGACCTGTTCGCGCGAAATATTGTTGTTTTTGACAAGCTCATTGGCACGGGTCAATTGCTGCTCGCTAAACGAAAGCTCGCTTTCGCGTTGAACAATTTCGGCCTTGGCTTCTGCAATGCCCTGCTTGGCACTGGCGACCTCGGCGGCGGCCTTGGCCTTGCTGGCCATAAGCTCGGCGGTATCCATGCGCGCCAATACCTGACCGGCCGTGACGCTGTCGCCCTCATCGACCAAAACCGCATCCACCCGCCCGGCATATTTGGTTGCCACCCGAATTTCCTCAGCCTCAACCCGGCCGTTGCCAGACGCGATATACCCCGGAAGCTCGGATTGTTGTGATTGCCAGTAGGTGTAACCGCCACCAGCAGCGACAACGATCACGACAAGGACGATCAACACACCACGCAGGCTTTTCATTCCGCTCTCCAAAGACAGGGGCAATGCAACAGTAAAACAACCAATGGTCGCGCAATCTGACCAGAGTTCACTTTACGATGCAACGCAACAATTTATGGAATGATCCTAGGTGGCGGGTGAAAAGCAGTCTTTGATCTTGAACAATCGTGTTGTTAATTCGACGCAGCGGTCATTGGGCGAAACGCAAAAACGACGGATCCGGGGCGTGAAAGATCACATCGCCAAATCAAACACCATCAGCCCTGAAATCTCGCCCTCGGCGGCCTTGACCAGTTCCGCACCAAGGGCCTGATGGGTGGGGTGTACCAAATAGGCATCACGCGCGGTGGCATCATCAAAATCAATGCAAAACCCGTGACGAAACCCTTGCTCAAGGTTTTCCGGGCTGACCGAAACGCCGCCGTCAAAGCCCCGCATTCCGGCTATTTCCCGGCCAAGGTCGGCCAGCGCATCAAACAGGCTGTCGATGACATTTTGGTCAATGCCGGATTTGAATTTGATCAAGACAATATGACGGATCATCGGAGGTTCCTTTGCAAATCATAACACCCGATGATCCCTTTAATTGAGCGGTGCTGTCAATGTTGGCTGGCACGGTACATTCCATCGGGGATTTAATCGGGCTTGCAGTTTTCGACCAGTCGTGTTGAATGCATTCAGTGTTTCCGATATCCATGAACACCACGGGCGAGACCATGGCCCAACCCGTCCCCGGCAGGAGGCCCCACATGCTGCTGACGTTTGAAACCGCACTTGGAATGCTTGCCGGTACGCTGACCACGATTGCCTTCCTGCCTCAGGTCATCCGGACATGGCGCACCCGATCAACCGCCGATATCTCGCTTGTGATGTTTCTCGTGCTGTGCAGCGGCGTTCTGCTGTGGCTGGTTTATGGCTTGCTGCGCGGTGACTGGCCGGTGATCATTTCCAATGCCGTGACCATCCTTTTGGCGGGCACCATCCTGTTCTTCAAGTTGCGGCACGGCTAGGCTCTGAACCCATTTCAAGCATCCAATTGGGTTCAGACCCTGGAAACGGCCTTGATCGCGTCCCCAATGATCGAGACACCCTGATCAAGTTCCTCGGCACTGATCGTAAGCGGCGGGGCAATGCGGAACACTCCACCCATGCCCGGCATCTTGACGATATTCATGCTAAGCCCGCGTTTAAACGCCTCGGCCATGATTGCCGCACCCATGTCATGATCGGGTTCGCGGTTGCCGGTTGGCTTGATGATTTCCATCCCCAAAAGCAACCCGCGCCCGCGCACATCCCCTACACAGTCATACTGGTCTTTTAACTGCGATAGCCCGTCAAAAAGCTGCGCCCCCATCTGACCGGCCCGCGCGACCAGATTTTCATCGCGCACAACATCAAGAACCGTCAAACCGACAGCCGCGGGCAGGGGATCGGACACATGGGTGGTGTAAAACAAAAAGCCCTTTTCATGGGCGGCTTCTTCGATGGCCGGCGTGGTCATCACAGCCGATAACGGCAAACCCGCCCCGATGGTCTTTGACAATGTCAGGATATCGGGTGTCACCCCGTCGCGTTGAAACGCAAACATATGGCCGGTGCGGCCAATCCCGGTTTGCGCTTCATCCAAAATCAAAAGCATCCCGCGTTCTTCACATTTCTTCTTAAGGGCGGCCAGATACCCCTTGGGCAGCTCCAAAATCCCGCCACTTGATAAAATCGGCTCGGCGACAAAGGCGGCAAGATTGCCGGTCGACTGGTTGTCCACCAGCTCAAACGCATCATCAAGCTCCGTCTGCCAATCAAGCGACCCATCGGCATGCTTAAACCGCGGGCGAAATGCATTTGGGGCGGGGATGGCAAAGGACCCAACCGCGGCCGGGCCATATCCCTTACGCCCGGCACTATAGGTTGCCGATGCCGCGACCCCGGTCATCCCGTGCCAGCTTTTGGAAAATGCCACGACCTCATGCTTGCCGGTAACAAGCTTGGCCATGCGAATGGCGGCCTCATTGCTTTCTGCACCGGTCGAGAGCAACAACACCTTTTCCAATCCCGGTGCCAATTCCGCCAGCCGTTGCGCCAGATCCACCACCGGGCGGGTCAGCATGCTGCTAAACAGATGCGCAACGGTTTCAACCTGTCTTTGCACGGTTTCAACAATGCGCGGATGCCCGTGGCCCAAAACGGCACTCATCTGCCCGGATGTGAAATCAAGGATTGCCCGCCCATCGGCGTCATACACAAACGATCCCTTGGCACGCTCGATAATCGCCGGATCAAACGGGCTGCCATAGCGGATCAGGTGGTTTTGTGCTGCTTTCCAGAATTTCGGATCGGTGTTGTTTGACATTGGGGGCTCCCGGCAAAATGCATGTTGCGTTCAATACAGCCGATCTTATCGGCTGGTGATTCCTGCGTAAAATTGATAGTTATGGCATTCTGGTATTGGAAAAATTGATAGTCAGAAACGCTAACCATGCAAACGCCCCTTGACCTCAAACTGCTGACCACCTTTGTCCGTGCGGCCCATTCCGGCACACTCAGCGCGACCGCCATTCAGGTCGGGCGCACCCAATCGACCGTGACCATGCAAATCCAGCGCCTTGAAGAAACCCTTGGCCACAGCCTGTTTCACCGAAGCGGCAGCGGGGTTGCCTTGACCGGACATGGCGAACGGTTTTTGGGCTATGCCGAACGGATTTTAAAGCTACAGGACGAGGCCCTTTCGGCCTTTTCCGATCACGGCCTGCGCGGTGCCATCACCTTTGGCTGCCCCGAAGATTACCTGATCGCCTTTTTCCCGGCCTTGCTCAAAAGCTTCGGGACCATCTACCCCGACATCGAAATCAAGGTCGTCTCGGCCCCGACACCGGACCTGCACCGATTGCTCCATGCGCGTCAGATCGATATGGCGCTGGTTTCCACGCCCGTTGCCGAGACGGAAACGCTCAAAGACATCGCGCGGACCGAACAACTGGCCTGGGTCGGCAGCAAGCCAACACTGGAACTGCATGATTTCGGCGTGGGCGCACATGGCCCAACTACCCCCATTCCGCTCGCCCTTGCCGCCTCAAACGCACTCGACCACAAGGCCGCCTGCGATGCGATGGATGCGGCCCGCATGCCCTATAAAATATCCTATGCCAGCAACAGCCTAGCTGGCCTGATCGCCGTGGCCCGTTCGGGCCTTGCCATCAGTGTGATGATGCAAAAGGCTGTGCCAAGTGACCTGTTCATCCTGAAATCCCCGCTGCCGTCTTTGCCCAAACTGGGTCTTAAAGTCGCGACAGGCGAAGTCCCCCAAAGCCCAACCATCAACGCCTTTGGGGATCATATTGGAAAGATGCTGCCGTTTTTGTGATGTTCAGTTCACTAACGCGTCAATGCTTGTATCGAGTGCCTTGGCAAGCTTGCGCCAGACATCAAGCGATCCCTTTTTTTTCCCGCTTTCGATTTCTGACAGATAGCCGCTGGCAACGCCGGATTTTTCCGACAGAGCACGTTGTGTCATGCCGCGATAATCGCGCCAGACCGTCACAGGATGATCGATTTCCATGAAAATACGCCGGGCAAATTCAGCAGGAAGTGCGTGGCCGCTTTTGGCGTCCTTGGCGGCAATGATGTCGCGCAAATCTTCAACCATCTCTGCAAGTGCTTGATATTCCTTAATCGGAACAAATTCGGTTGATGTCTGATCAGTCATAAGCTTCTTTCCTATGGCGAATACGTTGAACAACCATGATGGTCACCTGACTGTTTTCGATGCTGAAAATCACCCGATAATTCCCGACCCGAAGCCGGTAGTATTCAGACCCTTGCAGACGTTTAACATTGTTGCGCAAAGAGCCCGGGGAGGTGGCATAGCTTTCTATCTTGGCATCGATCTGGGCACGAACCTTGACCGGCAGGGACCGCATATCGCGGATTGCTTTGGGTTCATATCTGACCTGCACGCGTGCCCTCCCTATGCTTATCCCAAATATTCTCATATTGAGAATATTTGGGCAAGTTTAAAATTCTCAATATGAGAAGTTCAAGGCTTTTTACGCGATCAGCTTGGTCAGATACTCCACCGGATGCTGTGGTTTTGCGCCTTCGTAGCGTTTGACCTGACAGCGGCATGAGAAGCCGGTGACGAGCATGTTGTCCGTGCTCAATGCATCTACCTTCTTTTTCCAGCTCATGTCATAGAGTTCGCGTGATGTTTCCTGATGGCGGGTTTCGTGGCCGTAAACGCCCGCCATGCCGCAGCAGCCGGTCTTTTCGGTGGTAAGCGTGAGGCCAAAGGCGGCAAAGATATTTTGCCATTTGATACCGGTATCGGGAAGCGACGTTTTTTCCGTGCAATGGGGAAACAGGCTTGCCGGGGTATCAATGTTAACGCCGTTATCCATTTTGGGCGGGTTCAGGCGGCCCTCGGCGATTTCGGTCGATAACCATTCATGGAACAGATGCACTTGGTAGTCCGGGCGATCAGAAAGGCGCTGTGCATATTCCTGTCGGTAGGTCAGGGTGACGCTGGCCTCAAGCCCGACCATGGCAACGCCCGATTGGGCGATTTTGCCAAGCACGATGTCGTTTTGCTGGGCCAGATAGTCGAATTCTTTCAGGAACCCTTTGACGTGCATCGCCTTGCCATTGGCGCGGTAGGGTGGCACAAAGACTTGATATCCAAGGGTTTGCAGAAGGTCGATATGGGCGAGCAGCACGTCGGTATCGTAATGGGTGGTGAAACAATCCTGCACGATGATGACGGCTTTGGCCTTTTGCGCGGGCGTGAGTACATCCAGATCGGCCTGTTTGAACCGGGCAATCCCGCGTTTGCGCAAAGCCGATTTAAGGCCTTTGCGATCAAGCTTTGGCAAGTCGGTCAGGCCGATCAAGCGTTTGAAAATCCATGGCATCGGCGGGATCGATTGCAGGGCGTTAAACAGGCCCGGCGCGACCGTCAAAAGCGGGGCAAGCGTCTCCAGACTGGCGATCACGTAATCCTTGACCGGGCGTTTGTAGCGGGTGTGATAGGCTTCTAAAAACCGCGATTTCATTTCCGGGATATCAACCTTGACCGGGCATTGCCCCGCGCACGCCTTGCACGACAGGCAACCGGCCATCGCCTCATAGACATCATGGGAAAAATCGCGCGCATTGATCACCGCCAAATCCTGGTTCATCGGATCGGTGCCGACCGAAATCTGGCGGATCCATTCGCGCATCATGCCAGCCCGGCCCTTGGGCGAATGGATGCGGTTGCGCGTGACCTTATAGGACGGGCACATCGGGTCCATCAAATCCCAGTTAAAGCACGCGCCATTGCCGTTGCAGCGCGTGGCATTAAGGTATTCATCGCGGAGTTTTTCTTCGATCTGGCGGTCATACTGGCCGCGCATCGGGGCTTCATCAATCGCAGTAATCGGGATGTTTTTGCAATAGGGTGATGCGATCTTGCCAGGGTTGAGTTGTCCTTCCGGATCAAAGGCTTCCTTGATGCGACGCAGGCAATCATAAAGCTCAGGCCCGAAATAAATCGGCGAATATTCACCGCGAAATCCCTTGCCATGTTCGCCCCAGATCAGGCCGTTATAACGCTTGGTCAAATCGGCAACCGCATCCGACACGCGCCGCAACCGCGCTTCGTCTTCTTCATCGCACATATCAAGCAACGGGCGCACATGCAGGCAGCCAACATCGACATGGCCAAACATGCCGTAATCAAGCCCCTCGGCATCCAGCAAAGCGCGGAATTCTGCGATAAAATCAGCCAGATTTTCGGGGGGCACAGCAGTATCTTCGACAAACGGGGTCGCACGGCGTTTGCCCTCAAGATTGCCAAGCAACCCAACAGATTTGGCCCGGATCGACCAGATGGCGGCAATTTGAGCCGGATCGGTGGCCTGAACCCAGCCAATCGGGGCATGTTCAGTCGTCGGATTGGCGGCAAGGTGTGCGGCCAGTTCGGCCTGTTTGGCGGCAACTTCATCCGCCGTTTCACCAATGAATTCAACAACATTGAAGCCGCGCGTCTGCACCGTGCTGGTATCTGTGCCGAGCAGTTTTCCCAGCATGTGCCAGCTTTCATCCTGCTCGGCCAGCTTCATGACCTTGTCATCGATGCTTTCAATCGCAACAGGATCAAATTGCACCAACGTGCCAACATGGCGCAAAGCCGCGTCAAAGCTGGCGTAGCGGACGACAGAGACAGCTTTATGCTTGGGCAACGGGATGACGCGCAGCGTGATGTCCTTGACCATGCCAAGGCTGCCTTCGGCCCCGGCGATCAGGAAGCTTAAGTTCATATCCCCTTGATCGGAAACGGCTTCTTTAAGGTTATAGCCGGTAAGCCCGCGGTTCATTTCAGGAAAAGTCGCCTTGATCTGGTCGCGACGTGGGAAAATCTCGTCATGGACCATGCGATACAACGCCCCGGTGCGATCGGAACGCGCCATGATTTCCTTGGCATCAGAAGCACTTAGGGCCGATGTCTTGAAATCCGTGCCATCAACCAGAACCGTGGTCATGTCATGGATATAGTGGCTGGTTTTGCCGTAAATCCGCGATCCTTTGCCCGAACTGTCCGATCCGATCATGCCGCCGATGGTCGCACGGCTGGCGGTGGAGACCGCAGGGGGGAAGAAAAAACCGTGGGGTTTGAGCCACGCATTAAGCTGATCAAGCACCACGCCCGGCTCGACTTTCACCAGTCCAGCATCCGCGTCAAAATCCCGTATCTTATTGAGATGTTTGGATGTATCAAGGGTGATGGTGTTGTTGAGCGACTGGCCATTGGTGCCTGTGCCACCACCGCGCGGGGTGATTTTGACCTCGTTAAATTCTTCGCGCCCGGCCATTTCCATGACGATATTGATGTCATCGCGCGATTTTGGCTGCAACACCGCGGTCGGCATCACCTGATACACACTGTTGTCGGTGGCATTGATCAGGCGGGTCGGGAAGTCTGCATGGATTTCGCCGGTGAATTTACCTTCTGATTCCAGTGCCTTAAGGAAACTGAGCGTCAGGTGATCCAGTGACCGATCCGGGGTCAGAACCGGCAGGCGGTTAAAGCGGGTAAAGCTGCGGGCGGGCGAAGCAGGCATTGGGGTCTCTCTCATCCGAATTGATCGGTTGTTTGGGGTGCTTTTACCCTATTTGACCGGAGGATGATTAAATACACAAATCGAAAATTCTGACTGATTATTCATTTTTAGTGAATAATCGACCCGAAAAAACAGCCCCGCGATGCCCCATCCGGACTTTTCGCGGAAATCGGGGTGACGGGCGATTATTGCAATAGTCTGATGATTGGCGGACCCACCAATGGCGTTGCAAGCCTTTTGAAGGCCAAAAGGCCCGAGGTTCCGGACCTCAACGGCGGAAAACTACGATAAATTCAATCCTCATACAAATAGATTTGAGCGTTGTCTTCTATAGATTTGAGCGTTGTCTTCTTATGTCGTCTTTCTGTGTGCCAACGGGCGGGTTTTTTTATGACATCGGGGAGCGTATTTCGCCGTGGTTTTATCAGGTGCCCCTTTTCTTCTTTGGGGGGAGCGTCGCGCGTTAGAGGTCCCTGTATCGTAAACACGTATAGGTAGAAACAAATTGCCTGTTAAGGTTGTGTGTAATAAGATTTTCTCTCCTTTTATTGTGGAAGCCTAATGTGCGCAAGGGGCGATCATGACGTCTATTTCCGGTTTTATGGCGAACAGATATGCCGCTTTGTCTTCGAATGCGGGGCAAAGGCAGTCGGCATCACAGACGGCGGGAAATGCTGCTGTTTCGTCACAACAGGCCGTGTCCAAGGAAACTGCGGCAGCAGCACCCGCACCGGGAACCCTTGCCAGTGCGGCGATGATGGCGCGCGACAAGATTGATGCGGGGTATGCCAAGCTTGGCATCACCGGGACGTCTGGCACGACGGCGGATCAATGGGACGCGGTTGGGTTCCCGGATCTTGATCGTCAGATGCTTTTTGCGGTTAAGAGCAATGCAGGGGGCCTTTTTTCCGATGCGGAGGTTTCGGCCGCCAAAACAGAATTTAACAACAGAATTTCCGATATCATGGATGCCAACCCCGATGATCCCGCCCAAGGGTATCGTGACGTCATTGATTTTTACGATGCGGCAAGTGACGACGAAAAGGCCACGTTTGACTGGGTGGTGGACCGTTCCGAGGTGCAGAAATCCTATTTCGTGCACGGCGGCAGAGAAGATGTCGGGATGGGGATGCCGGTTGTTGAAAAACTGATGCAAGCCTGGGGGCAGCTCAGTGCCGCAGGCGGGAATTCAAACGATCTTCCAAATATGCCCGCCTATCATGAGGCGATGATGTGGTGGGCGCAGGACAATGGCGGCGCGCATCATGTTGATTTGCTGACGTAATTTTCGCAACCGTCACGCCGTCGCAACTGGCGGCTATGCGCGCCGAACCGCGATTTCGTCGCATCCTTCGATATCGGGGAGTACGTTTGATGGGGGTATTTTGCCCTACAGACGGAAACGGTTGCGCAGACCCAGACCAATCAGGAACAGGAAAGCGAAACTGAAAACGCCTTGTCCGATCATGAGGGCATCGACCCAAAAGCTGGGGTCGTTGGAATAGAGTGCGTCTTGAGCGGTTTTGCGCAATTCGCGCGATTGCGGCAGGAAGGGCAGGCTGTTGCTGATGGATAAGAGGAGTGACTGGCCCCAACCTAGTCCTGTCCACCATTCGACGTCTGCTGTCACAGCCAGTTTTTTATAAAGGCCGATGCTGGCAGCGGTGAGTAGGAATAGCGCGACAAAGGGCCGCAGGATGCTTTGGCCGTAATTGCTGCAAGCACTAAAGGCCATGTCCAGAACCGATCCAAACCACGATGTTTCAATCCAACGCCGCGCTCTGTTTTCATCGGCGGAAAACCGCAAAGCGGCTTGATGATCCTTGTTGGTTTCGGCAATCTCTTTAAGGCGTCTTAACCGCGAGGAGTCTGTTGGGTCTTCCGTCACGCGATAGAGTTTTGGGAGCCAACTAAATCCTTGCCAAGCGCGCCGCAGTTTGACGCTGAGCCGACTTAGCTCAACTTGGTGGGAAAATTTGGTGTCTCGAAGATCGGGAACTATGTCCAAATTGCCGGAAACAATAAGCGGCCCATCAAATGATGCACCGTGTAGGTCAAAAAACTCCAATCTCTCAGCGGAGAGAGGAATGAAAAGAACAGCGAGATTTTTGATGGAAAGGCCATTAGCTCTAATATGGCTCGATTTGATGGCCTTCGGGCGAAACCTCAATTGTGAGAACTTCGTCTCATTTAAAAATATGGTGCAGTCGTCGAAAGTGGCATTTGAAAAATTCACTTCTCCGTCGCGAAGAGTAGCCCGCGAGAATATCACTTTTCCGCCGCTGAAAGTAGCTCTTGAAAAGTTCAGGTCGCCATTACCGAAACTGGTTCGAGTGAAGTTCACGTCGCCAATACCGAAATTGGCTCGAGTGAAGTTCACGTCGCCCTTACCAAACGTAGCATTTGAGAAGTTTACTTTGCCCTTACCGAAAGTGACCCCAGAAAAGTCTATTTCTCCGTCGCCGAAAGTGGCCTTAGAAAAATCTATCTCGCCATCACCGAAGGTAACTCCAGAGAATTTTACATCGCCGTTGCCGAAATGATAACCTGCGAAAGATAGTTGCGGTGAAAAATACCTCTCAGCCGCGAAATCTACGTTGGTAAAACTGATTATCTCGACCTTTTGTCGATCAATCTTTCTGTTCCATGCATCCCGCCCTTGACGCCATAGGTCCAGGGCTTTTTCGCCCGTCAGGAATAGTGGCTTCGGTTTGGCTTCTTCTGTCATGCTCTTGATTTCATTCTCAGTTGCCCGAACGTGAAGTGCCCCACCAGAATGCCCTCTAAAGTAGCGTTTGGCGATGTAAAACACGCAAGAAGCCTTTTGCCCGGATGGGGATTGGGCGCTATGGTCTTTTTGGGCAGGCGACATTTACAGGAACGGACATCGAAAACCATGCTGTCATCACTCAATATTCGTCACATGCGCGTGTTTGTTGCGGTCGCTGAGCAGGGATCGTTTAGTGCGGCGGCCGCCGCCCTTGGGCTCGGCTCGCCCGCGATTACTGCGACCATTCGCCAGTTTGAGGATGTGACGGGGGCGGCCCTTTTTGATCGCACGACGCGGCATGTGTCGCTCACCGTGACCGGGGAGCGGTTTTTGCCGATTGCGCGGCGGTTGCTGGGCGATTTTGAAGAGGCGCTTGGCGATCTTGATGCGCTGTCGCGCGGGATTGGCGGGAAAATCCGCATTGCGGCGGCCCCGTCGGTTTTAACCCGCATTCTACCCGGTGTGATCCGCCATTTTGTCGCAGCACATCCCGATGCGCGTTTGCGGCTTGATGAAATGAATGCCGGGGAAGTGCATGAGGCGGTGGCCAATGGGGCGGTTGATTTTGGCATCGCCGGGGAATGGCAGGATTTGCCCGATATCGCGTTCAGTCCGCTGTTTTCCGACCGGTTTGGCGTGTTGTGCCGGGCCGATCATGAATTTGCCGGGCAATCGGAAATCGCGTGGTCGGACCTTATTGATCAGCCGTTTGTCGGGCTTGGCCCGGAATCAGGCACACGCGCGATGATGGCCGATCAGGGATTTGGGGCCACCACATCCACCACATCAACCACACCGGCCATCTTGCCGACCATGCCGGTCAGTGCATCGGTGGCAAAGGCCGCCGCCCTTGGCATCGGGGCGGCACAGGCGGTGATGGACAGTGCCGCGCGGGCCGAACGGGCCATGGCAGAGGCGGCCAAAAGCGGGTCATCGGCGGCAAAATCGGCGGCAAAGCCGGGGGCCGACACGGCGATAAATGCAGCCGCCGATCTGGTGGCGGGATTGCGCCCGGTGGTCGAAACATCCAACACCATAACCCTAGCCGCGATGGTCGCCGAAGGGGTGGGGATCACGGTGCTGCCGGAACTGGCCGCGCGCATCGCAACCGGAGTGTCGGACCAAACGGCAGAGGCCAAACTGACCTTCGTGCCACTGAGCCACCCCACACGCCACCGCCCGATTGGCGTGATTACGCGCCAGAGCAAAAGCCTGTCGCCAATTGCGCGGATTTTCCTGGCGATGGTGATGGATCAGGCGCCGAAGCTGGATTTACCGGCGGCGATTGAGTGGGGGTGATTGGGAAATGGTAATGACTTCATTTTTGCTCCAGATGTCTTTTTTAGGGATTTTCTGTTTGGGATTTCTCAATTATTAGTTGTTATTTGCTTGAAGGTTCCACTAAATTAGAAAATGTAAATTTAATTTGGTTCTGGGAGAAGTTTAGTGTCTTCGGTTAATTTGGATGCCTTGATTCCGAGAGAAGATTTTTTGGTTGCTGGTGACGATCAGAAAACAAACAATTTAACAGATACGATTACTTTGAGGGACTTGGAAAAAGGGCAGAGCTTCTTTTATTCCTCGTTAAGGAAGCCCGATTTTCAACGTGAGACATCCGATTGGAAAAAAGAAAAAGTAAAAGACTTTATCAAAAGTTTTCTAGAAGGGGATTTGATTCCCTCCATCATATTGTGGAACTCTGGGCAATACACTTTCGTGATTGACGGTGCGCATAGATTAAGTGCGCTTATCGCGTGGGTTAATGATGACTATGGTGATGGATTTATCTCTCAATCGTTCTTCAACCACGCAGTGGAGGAAGAACAAAAACAAGTAGCAGAGCAAGCTAGGCGTCTCGTAAACAAGGACGTGTTGTCTTACGCAAATTATCGTAGTGCTATTATGTCACCGGAACAGGCGGGGGCTGATATTTTGGCTACTGCCCAAAAACTTGGGTTCCTGTCTTTGCAGGTTCAGTGGGTTAAAGGTCCTCCAGAAAAGGCAGAGCAGTCATTCTTCACAATAAACCAAAAAGCGACGCCCATAAGCGATACCGAACTTTCTCTTCTGAAATCTAGACGGAAACCGCAAGCAATGGCTTCTCGAGCTATTGTGCGATCAGGAAGAGGTCACAAATATTGGGCTAAATTTTCAGACGAGATAAAGTCAGAAATTGAAAATCTTTCGCTTGAAGTAAACAGTGCGATGTTTAGTCCGACTGTTAAAAATCCGATAAAAACATTAGACTTGCCACTGGCGGGAAAAGGTTACTCAACACGTTCTTTGCCACTTGTCTTTGACCTTGTTAGGTTGGCTAATAATTATATTGGTTCGAATTCTACCGTGGATGATGATGTAGACGGATCTCTGACTGTCAAATTTCTCAAACGTACAAACAAAATCATTCGAAGGATGACAACAACCCACGCTTCTTCTTTGGGACTGCATCCTGCTGTTTATTTTTACAGCGAAAAAGGCCGCTATCAACCTACTGCATTTTTAGCATGGGTTGATTTAATAAAGGAATTTGAAGTTGAGAGAGAGTATGAGAATTTTACGAAAAATCGTAAGGTGTTCGAAGAATTTTTAGTTATGAATAAGCATATAACTAACCAGGTTACTGTTAAGTATGGAAGTTCACTAAAAGGGTTTAGACAGCTTAAAGATGTCTATCGTTTTATGTACGACGCAATAAAACGAAAAGAAGATTACGACAGTTTAATTGGGTTATTGTCTAATGAGTATAGTTATTTAAATATGGACTATCGGGGAGATCGAACTTCTAAGCCCGATTTTAGCCGAGACACTAAGTCTGAGGTATTTTTAACTTCTGCTCTAGAAGGTGCTTCAAGGTGTGCGTTATGTGGCGGATATGCTCATGTCAATTCGATGCACATTGATCATATCCACAGAAAGCAAGATGGGGGACTGGGAGTGGCAGACAATGGGCAACTGTCTCACCCTTATTGTAATACTACATTTAAAAATTAGTAGGACCGGTTTCGCACTGCTTTGATATTACTGATCGCTCATGAAATCTCCGCTGACGGTATATCCTTCAAAGAAGTTCTCCCAAGTCTGATCGGTGGGCGAGATGACCCGTGTCGTGCCGACCGCAATGACCTCGACCGATTTGGTGCCATCTGGAAATGCTGCGTCTTTTGGCAGGCGCACCGCTTGAGTGCCGTTGTTTGAGAAGACGGATGTCCGGGTCATAGGGATTCTCCCGTCGGTGTATATTGTATCGTTATAGTTTGTGGCTGTGGTCCTTGGACGTCAAGGGCATGTGCATTGTGGTGCATATGGCGTGATGGACCCCCGCCTTCGCGGGGGTGACGGGGAGGGCGCAGGCGGGCATCCAAGGTGGAGCGGGTGGTGTGAGGTTCGCGTGCCGCGCCTTCGTGGGCACAGGCTTTGCGTGGGACTGCCGGTCTATCGTCTTGATCGCTTGGCAGTGCTTTAAAACCATCACGTCTGGTAAATCCGAGATTATGCGACATATCATCAGGGGTGGGTGCTGCCCGCATGATGGCAGGATGATGTGACGCAGGAGTTGGCATGAGCGAAGCTGTGAAGAAATCCGGGGCGGCGAAGAAAACTGCCGCGGGCAAGAAGCCGCAAAAGAACATCAGTCTTGCCCTTCAGGGCGGCGGGTCGCACGGGGCGTTTACGTGGGGTGTTCTGGACCGGTTGCTTGAGGATGAGGAAATCGTCATTGAGGCGATTTCAGGGACGTCAGCGGGTGCGATGAATGCGGCTGTGATGGCGTCGGGTCTGGCCAAGGGTGGGCATAAGTCGGCGCGTGAAGACCTTGAGACCTTTTGGGAAAATGTGTCGGAAGCGGCCCGGTTCAGCCCGCTTCAACGCAGCCCGATGGATATCCTGTTTGGCAACTGGTCGCTTGAAAACTCATTTGCCTATATGTGGATGGATATGAGTGCGAAGATGTTTTCGCCCTATGACCTTAATCCGCTTGGCGATAATCCATTGACCGCGATCCTTGAGGGGGTTGTGGATTTTGCCGCGCTTAATCACAGTCCGGCGAAATTGTTTGTCACCGCGACCAATGTCGAAACCGGGCAGGGTCGGGTGTTTCGCAATCCCGATATCACTGTCGATGTGTTGTTGGCATCGGCCTGTTTGCCCACGATTTACAAGGCGATCGAGATTGATGGCGTGCCCTATTGGGATGGGGGCTATAGCGGCAACCCCAGTTTGGGGCCGCTGGTGCGCGAATGCGGATCGGATGATACGGTTCTCGTACAGATCAATCCGGTCAAGCGACCCGGCGTTCCCAAAACGTCACGCGATATTTCCAACCGGCTCAATGAAGTGTCGTTTAACAGCAGTTTGATGAAGGAGCTGCGGTTGATTTCGATCCTGCGCAACGATGCACCCGATCATGCGTGCGAAGCCAGCAAGTGGGGTGCAATGCGGATGCATTGTATCGCCAGCGAGGCGATGCTTGAATTTGATCAATCGTCAAAAATGAATGCGCAATGGAGCTTTATGACCAAGTTGCGCGATACCGGGCGCGATGCGGCGAGTGCATTTTTGAAAAAGCATCGCCGCGACATCGGGGTGAAGCCGACGCTTGATCTTGATCTGTTTGCGCCAGATTACGGGTAAGATAGGCGAGAGCGCTTAGCGCGACGTGCCAAAGCGCAATCCGTCAATCATCAGATCAAGCATGCGATAGGTATGTTCCATGCCATCGGGGCCGTCCTTGCCACCCGTGCTGGCAAGGTTGCCAATCGCGCGCAGCAGGTCATAGGCGTCCACATCGTGCCGGGCTTCGCCCGCCTTGGCGGCGGTGCGAAGCAGATCGGTCAGGGCCGGTTCAAAGTTGCTTCGGAAATAGGCGGGCAGGGCGTCAAAGGCCGGATCGCCCGAATGCAGGGCGGATGCCAATCCCTTTTTGGTGACAATGAACTGGCAATAGCGTTTGAGCCAGCGTGATAGTGCCTCGCCCGGTGGGTGGGCGTTGGCGAGTTTGGGGGCCTCGGCCGCGCAGGCATCGACTTCGCGTTTGAATACCCCGACGACAAGGTCGCTGCGGGTGGGAAAGCGGCGATATAGCGTTCCGACACCCACCCCGGCCTGGGCGGCAATTTCACGCACCGGTGCATCAACCCCGACGTTGGCAAAAACCACCTTGGCGGCTTCGAGAAGCGCGTCTTCGTTGCGCAGGGCATCCGCACGGGTGGTGCGCGTGGCGTGAGGGGTGTTTGTGGCGGTGGCGACTTTTTTTTCGGTCGTGGTTTCTTTGGCCATCGCGTTGTTTTCCAACCCTAAAATCGGTCTTTTGCTGTGATACGGAAATCACCCGTTCACATTTGCACTTGATAAACGGAACAATGTTCCGTATTTGGTTTGCTTAAGCGGAACGATGTTCCATTTGTTTTGCGGATCATTGTTCCGTTTCACAATGTATAGGCGAAATCTGTAGCTTCGCCAACCAAATTTAAGGAGACCGAGCATGAACAAGTTGATCAATGCGGCGCGGCACATTCCGGTTGATGAGCCGGTTTCAACCATTTCGATCACCCCGGTGATGCTGGCGGCACCCGCCCGGCCCAAGCCGATTGAAATGCGGATTACCGCCCCGATGCAGGGTCGGAATTTGCCGATTATTTTGTTGTCACACGGGCATGGGCCGTCGCTTTATATCCCGTCAAAGGACGGGTACGGGCCGCTGGCCAATTTTTATGCCGAGCATGGTTTTGTTGTGATCCAGCCAACGCATGGCAATTCGAAGGTTGCCGGGTTTGACATGGATGCGCCGGGTGCGCCGTTTTTCTGGCGGTCGCGGGTGGAGGACTTCAAGCTGATCCTTGATCACTTGAAAGACATCGAGGCGGCAAGCCCGGTGCTTGACGGGCGGCTTGACCATGGTCGGGTGGCGGCGGTTGGGCATTCGCTTGGCGGGCAGACGGTCGGCATGTTGCTCGGTGCGCGATTGACCGACGTAAAAGACCCGGATGCGCAGGATGTGAACCTCATTGAACCGCGCATTAAAGCCGGTGTGTTATTGGCCGCACCGGGGAACGGCGGGGATAGTTTAAGCCCCCATGCGCGGGAAAATTACACGGCACTTAATCCCGACTTTGCCCATTTGACCACCCGGACTTTGGTGGTGGCGGGGGACAGTGATGTGAACCCGCATCTGACCACACGCGGGGCGGCATGGCATACCGATCCGTTTTACCATGCGCCGGGCAGTGATGCCTTGCTGACCCTTGTCGGGGGCAAGCATGGGCTTGGCGGGATTGCCGGGTATGATGCCAAGGAAACCGATGATGAGGACCCGGATCGCCTTGCGATTACGCAGCGGATGACGTGGGCCTATCTGCGATCCGCCCTTTATGATGGTGACACATCATGGGCACGGGCGTGTGACGGGTTGGCGCGCCATGCCGGGGATCTTGCGCATGTGACGGGCAAATAGCGCAGCATTAGCGCAGCAAAGCATGGTGCTCCGCAACCTGTTTGGGTGCGATGCGGTGGTGATTGCGCAGGCGTGCAATCCGACGTAACGTGTTGATGTCTTAAGGTTCTGACCCCAAACAACACCACGGATCACCATGCCTTTGAGTGCGTTAGAAAAAATGAAGTCCGGGGATTGGTATTCCTGCCTTGACCCAGCGCTTGAAGCCTTGCGCGCCGCGGCGCGTGCGGCGGCGTTTGAGCACAGCACAACCCCGCCTGATGTGCGCGGAAATATCGGGGAAAAGTTGCGCGCGCTGTTTGCCGCCTGTGCCGAGGATGCGCGGATCGAAGCGCCGTTTCATTGCGCATACGGGGTGAATATCACGCTTGGCAAGGCGGTGTTTCTCAATGCCGGATGTGTTGTTCTTGATAGTGCGCCGGTGACGATTGGCGATTACGCGATGCTGGGCCCCAATGTGCAGATTTACTGTGCCGATCATCATAAGGACCCGGCACTTCGTCAGCAGAACCTTGAACGCGCCATGCCCGTCACGATTGGCAAAAACGTCTGGATCGGCGGGGCGGCGATTATCCTGCCCGGGATCACGATTGGCGAGAATACCATCATCGGCGCGGGTTCGGTGGTGACAAAGGATGTCCCCGCCGGGGTGACGGTGGTGGGGAACCCGGCACGGGTGATTTAGGTCCTGCCCCTAAAGTGCGGTCAGAAAAATGCAACCGACCCTGTGAGGGCGCGGTTGCAAGTTTGGGACAGGTGTTGAGGAAGGTTGGCAAAAGGATCGTGTTGGCGTTAGCCGATGTCGTCGGAAAGCGCGCGGCGTTTTTTGCCGGTGATCATCGCACGCACCAGATTTTCATGATGGCGCAGGCTTGCTAGCAACACGCCGCCGATGTGCACCAGAACGAGGATCAGCAAACCATTGGCGAGAATTTCGTGGGTTTCCTCGACCCATTCTGCGCCCCAAAAGGCATCGGTGGTGTAAAGCCAGCCGGTAAAGGCACAGCCCAGCATGGCAAGGATCAGCAACATTACCATCGCAGCGCCCGCCGGGTTATGACCGATATAGCGGCGTTCGCGGCCCCGGAGGATATCGCCAATATAGCCGATGGTGGTCGCCGGGCTTTTGATAAACTGGGTAAAGCGGGCATAGCGCGAGCCGATTAATCCCCAGACAAGACGCATGCCAATCAGGGCGGCGGCGGCATAGCCCGCCCAGTGATGCAGGGTGTCCCAGTCGTCCGCCGTGATCCAGGCGATGATGAAACTTGCGGCCAGGCCCCAATGAAATAGGCGGACAAATGGGTCCCAGACTTTTACCGATGACATGATGTGGGTTCCTTCTTGGGGCGTTAGATTTGGGCGCTTCGCGGGTGGTTTTGGCGGGCGATGTGTCGGTGGGGACCTGACGCATTGAGCATGCCCGCCAAAACGCCTTTAAGCTGTCCTTGGCTAAAAAAAGGCCAACTTAAAGAGGGGCAGCAGAACCGGGAGCCAGACCCTAGTCTTCTTTTTTGATTTTGACGGCTTCAAAGGTGTTTGGGTTGAAATAGGCTTCGATCTTTTTGCCGTTGGCATCTATGGCGTAAACTTCAAAGCAGCCGTCTTCGGTTTTGACTTTGCGCACGTCCCAGCCTTCGGCGGTGAGTTTTTCAGTTAGCGCTTCTTTGGTTTTCCAATCGGCTTTCGGTACGTTGCACATGTCATCGCTGGCGTGGGCCGGGGTGGACAGAACACCAAGGGAACCGGCGGCCAGAACGGTAAAGGCCACAGCCGCCGACAGGGTTGATTTTGACAGGACAGTTTTAGATGCAGGAGTTGGGAAAACAGTTCTTTTCACAGCGCAGTTCCTTCATAAAGGTCAAAGACAAAGCGGGTTAAAGCCACGTACATTCGATGTGCCAGAATATGGCAGCGTTTCCTGACAGCTACCTGAAGAGCGAAATCGCGGGTGTTCAGGCTGTTGTCAGGAAAGGGCGATACTCAGGCCGGTCACATGGGCATCACGCAGGCGAGGACAGGTTTTTGCGCATTCTTTTGGTGGAAGACGAGGTCATGCTGGCCGAGGCGGTCCGCGACCATTTACTGGCCGCTGGCGAAGCGGTGGATCACACCGAAAGCATCCAGGATGCGGAAATTATGATCCGCGGCACCAATTATGATGTGCTGTTGCTGGACCTTAACCTGCCCGATGGGCGCGGGATTGATTTGTTGCGGACCTTGCGCCGTAACGGATCGGCCATGCCGTGCATTATCCTGACCGCACAGGATCAGATTTCTGACCGGATCGAGGGGCTGAATGCCGGGGCGGATGATTATCTGGTCAAGCCGTTTGATTTAAATGAGTTGTCGGCACGGTTATCGGCGGTGGCACGGCGCTATAGCGGCAATCCCAACCCGTTTGTCGCACTTGCCGGTGGGGTGGAAGTTGACCTTGCCGGGCGGGTGGTGATGATCAATGGCGCGCAGATCGATGTGACATCGCGCGAATGGGCGTTGCTCGATCAGATGGTGCGTCACCCCGGACAGACACTCTCCAAACGTCAGCTTGAAGAAGCGCTGTATGAATTTGGTGCGGAGATCGAAAGCAATACGGTTGAGGTCTATGTTAGTCGCCTGCGGCGTAAGATTGGCAAGGATGTAATTAAAACCGTGCGCGGTGTTGGCTATCGGGTGGGGGGATGACGATGTTTTCGACCAAAAGCCTGCAGTTTGCCCTGACCAAACGCCTGACGGTGATGGTTGGTGTTTTCTGGATCGCGGGATCGTTGCTTGCCGATTTCACCATGTATCATGAAATGCAGGAGGTGTTTGACAGCAGCCTTGTCAAATCGGCCTATCGTTATGCGCCATTGATTGATGATTACCTGATCCATAATGGCAGCGACAGCCAAACGGTGGTGGTCAAAAGCCCCGAACCGGGCGAAATCAGAACCGGTGATCGCGGCGAAGGCGAGGATGAAATTGGCACTGATTACCTGATGTATCAGGTGCGCGATGTGTCCGGGCGGCTTTTGCTGCGGTCGGCCAATGCGGAGGAAGAGCCGTTTTCAGCACCCTTGCTTGAAGGGTTCCATACCGACGATGATTTTCGCATTTATTCCGCCGTGGTGCATGACGGCACGCGGGTTATTCAGGTTGCGGAATCGCTCAATCACCGGCATGAGGCATTGATCGCGAGTGTCAGTGCGCAGTTCCTGCCGATCATTTTGCTTATTCCCGCCGTGATCATCGGAATTATTTTTGCCGTGCGCCAAGGGTTGCAACCGGTGCGCCGCGTGCGCGATGATATTGAGGCGCGCAGCGAAGGCAACCTTTCGCCGATTGAGCAAGATGACGCGCCTGATGAAATCCACACCATGATCACGGCCGTCAACCGGTTGATGGAAAAGCTTGATGCGGCATTACGTGCCGAGCGGACCTTTACCGCGCACAGTGCGCATGAACTGCGCACGCCCATTGCGGCCGCGTTGGCACAGACGCAGCGGCTTTTGCTGGAGCTTCCCCGCGATCATCCGGGGCTTAAACGCGCGCAGCAGACCGAAGAATCGTTAAAACGCCTGTCAAGGTTGTCTGAAAAGCTGCTTCAGCTTGCCCGTGCCGAGGCCGGGGTGGGGACGAGCCCGACGGGAAAAAATCAGAAGCTTGGCACAACATTGGGGCTTGTGATTGATGACCTTGAACGGGTGTCAGACGGGGCGGGGCGCATCCGGTGGGATGGCAAAAATGCCGCGGCGCTCAACGCCAATATTGATGTCGATGCCTTTGCGATTTGTATGCGCAACCTGATTGAAAATGCGCTTAAACATGGCGATGACAGCCAGCCGGTGGCGATCGAGGTTGTTGGCAGCAACGTGATTACGGTGTCCAATGACGGCGATGTTGTCGACCCCAAGGACATGACGGAGCTTACCGCACGGTTCAAACGATCGCACACCAAGGCGCGCGGGGCGGGATTGGGGCTTTCGATTGTTGAAACCATCATGCGCAACACCGGCGGCAAACTCACCCTGCAGTCCCCACGCCCCGGCAAACCGGACGGCTTTATGGCGGAGCTTTGGTTGCATCAGAGTTAAGTGGGGGCAGGGCGTGAATGGCCCGCCCCCATTTTCTGTCTGGCAGGCGAGTTATGGTGCCGGGCAGACTTTGGGCAGGTCATATTCGCCGCGAATTTCCGAAAGACCATCGGCCAGTTCGCGGCGGCGTTGTTCGGCGGCGGTGTCGTCACTGATTTTGGCGTCTTTTGCGACGATTTCGGGATACAGCGTGCGGGCCTGACTTTCTTGTCCCTGATCGGAATAGGTCAGGGCTTCAAGCCACAGACCGGCAAGGGCGAAGTCCGGGGTGGCGGACTGTTGGGCGATATCAGCCTTGCCAAGGGCGGTTGCGTGATCGCATTTGGCAAGTGCGGTCAGCCCGGCAAAGGCATCATCGCCGATCTTGGCCTGAATCCTGTCGCGTTTTTCTTTTTGCGCGGCTTCGAAGCTTTCACGGGTTGCGGCATCTGCTGAGGCGCCAGAAATGGCCCCGGCGGTGGCACCCGCAGCCCCACCATAAACGGCAGATCGTGCCGCGGCCTCGGCCGGGTTGCCACCAAAGATCGCAGCGGTGACAAAGCCGCCGACCGCGCCGGAAATCGCGCCAAGTCCAGCCCCCTGACCGGCATATTCCCCGGTTTTCCCCGTGCAGCCCGAAAGGGTGGCAAGTGAAAGGCTAAGGGCGGTGGCAGCAACAACAAGACGCATGACAATTCCGATCCGTTTTGAATGTGATGAGATCAATCTATACGGGCAAATTATGGATGGAAAGTGACGGCGCGGCGCGTGGGTTATTTCCCAACCCCGACCTTGATGGCCAGTTTGCGAAGCGGGCCGATGCGGTTGATCGCGGTCAGGCCCGCATAGCGCAGGTCGCGCAGAGTTTTGGGTTCAAACATTGAGGCACGGTTGAGCAGGTCAATGCCCCCGACACGAGCCAGCGTTTTGGGCAACTGTTTGCGTTCGTAGGATTTCAGCAGGCTGGTCGCGCCGATGTCCTCATTATTGTGTTTGGCGCGGGCGATTAATTCGGCCAGCGTTTCGATGTCATGCAGGCTCATGTTTAACCCTTGCGCGCCGATGGGCGGGACAACGTGGGCGGCCTCAGCAATAAGCGCCAGGCGCGCAGATATCAGGCGGGCGGGGACTTGTGAAATCATCGGCCAGACCGCGCGCGGGCTGGCGACGGTAAGGGGGCCAAACAGGTTCATGGTGTCTTGGGTGATTTCGGCGGAGAGTGCTTCGTCGCTGAGCGCATTGAGGTCAGCGGCACGCTTGGCCGGGACCATCCAGACCACCGAAGAACATGGCTTGCCATTCAGATCGGGCATCGGCACGAGGGTCAGCGGTCCGCCGGTGCGATGAATTTCGGTTGAGATGTTATCGTGCGGTTGGTCGTGGGTGACGACAAACACCATCGCACTTTGATCATAGGCCCAGCGTTTATGCTTTATGCCCGCCATCTCACGGAGCGATGAATTGCGCCCATCCGCGGCAATGACCAATTTGGCCTCGACCGTTTCGCCGTCAGACAGTTCGATGACGCCCGCCCGTGCGGTGCCGGTAAAGCCGGTGACGGTGGTGGCAAAGCGAAAATCGACGTTCTCAAGTTTAGCGAGCTTTGCCATCAGGGCGACACGGGCGGCCTTGTTTGAGACGTTCCAGCCAAAGAAGCCTTGTGTGGTTTCAGCGCCGTCAAAGTCGGCGGTTTCGCGCGGGGTGCGGGTTTCGCCGCCGGCATCAACAATGCGCATGACGCGAAGCTCGGCCCCCGTCGGTTTGATGGCATCCCAGACACCGGCCTTTTTCAGGGTGGCGATGCCCGGTTCCAAAAAGGCGGTGGTGCGTAAATCGGTGCCTTCGCCAATGTCGGCGGGGGCCGGATCGACAATGATGACCGAATGTCCGTCGGCCGCCAGCCGTGCTGCTGCACTCATGCCAGCGATGCCGCCGCCTGCGATCAGAATATCGGTTTTGATCATTGTCGTCATTCCTCGTCAATTGCCGTGCGCGTATGCTGTCATTTGGGGCAATGTGCCCGTTTGGCCCGATGGACGCAATGGTTTACGTGGTGGTGGTTATACGCCGTGATTTGGGCAATTGGATTGATGCAGATCGTCTGCGGATTGTGTGCAGTGCGGGGCATGAGCACGGGGATGAACACGGGGATGAACATCGGGCGCGGGCATTATGCCTGTGACGGGCAGTGGATATGCGGATGCGGGGATTGCGTCATGGGGCTGTATCAGCCATTTTGGCAAGGTTCGCCCCGCGATGCGCGTGTTTTTGCGCGTATGCCACCATAGGATATTTGTCATGATTGCCTGGGTTTATCTGTTTATTGCGATTGGTCTTGAAGTTGTCGGGACAGTGTCGCTTAAATTCTCCAACGGATTTACCGATTGGCGGTTTTCGGTCCTGACCCTTGGTGTCTATGGTTTGAGTTTCTGGGTGTTGTCGCTGACGCTCCGCGTTATTCCGATTGGCACGGCCTATGCGGTTTGGGCCGGGCTTGGCACCGCAGCGATTGCGGTGATTGGTTTGGTGTTTTTCAAGGAACCCATGACCGTGATGAAGGGTGTTTTCCTTCTGATGATTATTGGCGGCGTTGTGGGCCTTAAGGCGATCAGCAGCGAGAGTTAGGCCCTAATTTAGCAATGGTTTTTGCATGACGTGCCATGTCGGCGGCAAAATCGGTATGGCGGGGTGACCAGCCAAGGTCTTGCATGGCCTTGGCACTGCTAAGCTTTTGATTATGGGCAAGGCCGCGGGCCCAGTTGCCAAAGCGTGCCATGGCGTCAGCCGTGCTGATGGTGTCAATCTGACAGTTTTCCGATCCGAAATGTGTGGCGATCAGTTCGGCGACCTCACGGGTTGAGACATCATTGATCGCCGATCCGATATAGCTTTCGCCGGGTTTGGCCTGTTCAAGGGCCAGACGGTAAAGGTCTGCGATATCATCGGCATGGACCATGGGTTGATAGATATGATCGCCGCCGACAAGGGTGACGCGGTTGTCGGTTTGTGCGGTTTCGATGTCGCGCGCAAGTATTCCACTTTGACCCTTATCCCCGGTGTCGTAAACGCAGGACGGGTGAATAACGATGCCCGCAAGATTGGCGGCCGACAGAACCCGTTTGATGCCGGTTAACCCCCATAGAAATTCCGGCAAGGGATCAAAGGGGGTGGTTTCATTAACGGCGGTCACGCCGGGTGATGTCGGGAGTGCGTTGGTTTGGGGGTACATCCAGTTGCCGCCGGTATAGATAAAGCGCACCGGACCGGAGTGATGTTGCTTTAGACGTGTAAGCGCCGGGATCAAGTGATCCAGCAATGTTTCATCCATTTGCGCCATGGCATCGGAAAAATCACAGGCGGTGTGAATGGCCGCGTCGATATCTGGTAAATCCGCGCACCATTTTTCGGGACGCGTGATGTCACCGGGGATTGGTGTTGCCCCGGCTGTGATCAGTTTGTTCTTGCTGATATCGGACCGGGCAAGGGCGATGACGTGATGATCATGGGCGATCAGGTTTTTAACAATCGCCGATCCAATCAGGCCGGTGCCGCCGGTGATAAAAATGCGCATCGTTGGTTTTCCTTTTTGGGATGTGATGCGCGATTTATCAGACCTCAACCACGGTTGGGGTCAAGCGGGTTTTTGTCGGGGACAAAAAAAGCCGGGCGGAAGGGGAGCCCGGCCATTCATGCGTCCGCGGACAGGTACAGGTGTTTCTGTTTATCGGGCCAACCACCCACCATCAACGGCAACGACCGTTCCGTGTACATAGTCGGCTGCTCGCGAGGCGAGGAATACGGCGGTTCCTCCAAGGTCTTCGGGCTCGCCCCATCGGCCTGCGGGGATGCGGGCGAGGATTTCGGCATTGCGTTTGGGGTCGTCTTGCAGGCTCTGGGTGTTGTCGGTCCGGAAATAGCCGGGCGCGATGGCGTTGACGTTGATGCCCTTTGCGGCCCATTCGTTGGCCAAAAGGCGTGTCAGTCCCAGCAGGCCACTTTTGGCGGCTGTATAACCGGCGACGCGAATGCCGCCCTGAAAGGAAAGCATGGACGCCGTGTTGATGATCTTGCCGCTGCGGTTTTCGCGAACCCAGTAACGGGCTGCGGCCTGACTGAGCCAGAGTGCGGCGGAGAGGTTGATGTCGATGACATCGTCCCAGTCCTTGCGGTCCAGTTCCAGCGTGTCGGCACGGCGGATGATCCCGGCATTGTTGATCAGAATGTCGAGACCGCCAAACGTGGCCACGGCATGATCAATGATGGCCTGTGGCGCGTCATCCGCGCTGATGTCTGCCTGCATTCCCACGAAACGACGGCCATTTGCCTCGACCGCGTTCTTGCAGTCGTCCATCGGCGAGCGTTGTACGCCCAAAATATCCGCGCCAGCCGCCGAAAGGGCCTGTGCCATGGCGAGACCCAGACCACGCCCGGCGCCGGTGATGATGGCAGTTTTTCCTGAAAGATCGAACATGGGATCCTATTTCAAATTGGTGGTTGCGATGTGGTCCATGTCTTCGAATACCTGATTCTCGCCAGCCATGGACCAGATAAAACCATAGGATGCCGTGCCGACACCGCAATGGATTGACCAACTGGGCGCAATCACGCATTGCTCGGGTGCGACGACCAGATGACGGGTTTCGTGCGGTTCGCCCATGAAATGGAAGATGCGTTCGTCGGTGGGCATGTCAAAATAGAAATAGACTTCCATCCTGCGGTCATGTGTGTGACAGGGCATGGTGTTCCAGTTGCTGCCGTCAGCCAAAAGCGTCATTCCCATGAGCAGTTGAGCCGAGTTGCAGATTTCGGGGTGCACGTATTGATGTATGGTGCGCACGTTGGCCTTTGAGGCGTCCCCGAGATCAATGCGGCGCGTGTTTTCAAACGGGATGTGCGTCGGGTTATGGACCTGATGTGCGGGGGTCGAGACAATGTAATACCTTGCCGGGTCTTTCGGGTCGGTGCTTTCGAAGGTGATGTCGTTCTGTCCTGCGCCGATATAAAGCCCGTCTCGCTGTTTCATGTCGAACCTGGTGGTGCCGAACTGGATGGTGCCGGGGCCGCCAAGGTTGATGACGCCAAATTCGCGCCTTGAGATGGTGCCGTCCTGGACCTCGATAGAGGCATCGTTAAAATGCAGCGGTGTATCGACCGGCGCAGCACCCCCAACGATCATCCGGTCATCCTGAACATAGAAAACGTTGATCGCGCTGCTTTTAAACACGTTGTCGATCAGGAACCGTTCGCGTAAGGCCTCGGTATCGAGCTTGGCGACATCGTCAGGGTGATTTGAACGATAGATATGCAAAGTTCTTCTCCTTGATTAATTCATGGGGGATTAATTCATGGGGTTCGATGTCACTGGAAGACCAGATTAGGCAGCCATAGCGAGATCTGAGGCACAAAAGCGACGAGCAGAAGGACTGCGATCAACGGCACCAGAAATGGCATGGTTGCCGCGACGCAACGCTCGAACGTAAGGCCGGAGATGCTCGAAAGGACGTAAAGCACAACACCCACGGGTGGTGTCAGCAAGCTGATCATCAGCGTCAGGACCATGATCACGCCGAAATGGATCGGGTCGAACCCAAATTGCACCGCCACGGGCAACAGCACCGGTACAAGGATGATCATGGCTGCGATTGTTTCCATAAAGCACCCGACAACGAGCAAAAGCGCAAGGATGATCAGTGTCAGCATCGCTTTGCTGTCTGTCAGTTCGAGCAGGTAATTTGATAGCTCGACCGCGACATTGTTGCTGGTGAGAATCCAGGCGAAGATGGAGGCGGCCGCAACGACGAACAGAACCACGGCGGTGGTTTCAATCGAGCGCAGAGAAACCCATAGCAACCGCTTAAGGTTCAGGGACTGGTAAACAATCAGTCCGAGAAACAGGGCATATGCGGTTGCCGCAATGGCGGCCTCTGTCGGTGTGAGAATCCCTGTGATAATTCCACCAGCAACGATGACCGGGGTCATTAGCGACAGGAAGGCCTCCTTGGTCCGGACTGTCAGATTGCTGATGCGAAATGCGGCGTCAACAGGGTAACGGCGTTTGCGCGCGATGACAGCGATCATGACCATCAGCGAAAGCGCCATCAGAAGGCCCGGTACGAAGCCCGCCGCAAACAGCTTGCCGATAGAGGCGGAGGCCAGCACACCATAGATCACCATCGGCAGGGACGGCGGAATGATGGGTCCGATGGTCGAGGATGCAGCGGTGATGCCGACGGAAAATTCGGTATCATATCCGGCGTCTTTCATCGCCTTGATCTCGATCGAGCCCAGTCCGCCTGCATCGGCAACAGCAGCACCAGACATGCCCGCAAACACCACGCTGGCGCCTACGTTGACATGGCCGAGCCCACCGGGCAACCAGCCAACAACGGCCTTGGCAAATTCGAATATCCGGTTGGTGATTCCTGACGAATTCATCAGGTTGCCAGCAAGAATGAAGAATGGCACAGCCAGCAATGGGAAGCTGTCAACGCCGCCCACCATTCTGTGCAACACGACGAGGTCGGGAACCTGACCGCTGATCATAACGAAAATCAGTGAACCGCCGCCAAGTGCAACGGCGACGGGGGCGCCCATCAACATAAGCAACAGTGTGGAAATGAAGAGAATGGCGATCATTGTCCGACCTCCGTGTTTTGGGAAGGCCTAATGAGTGCCCAGGCGTTCATCAGCGCGCGCACCGTCATCACGACAAGCGCAAGTGCAACGGTGTAGTAAACGTAGGATTTTGAGAGATCGATCGACATGAGCGTTTGGTGCTGGGTCGCGTTCGCGATCTGTATGGTCAGAAAAACGCTGTATCCATAGAACGCCACTTGTAGAAGTGCCGCGGCCTCGCCGACATAGCGTTTGGTCTTGCGAGGGAGCAGCATGACAAAGAAATTGATGGAAATATGGGCGCGCGTTCTGAGCGCATAGGCCGCACCAAAGAAAGTCAGCAGGATCAAAAGTTGTCGGGCGACTTCCTCGGTCCAGACGGCGGAGCTGTCGAGCGCATAGCGTGTGAAGAACTGCCAGAATACGACGCTCGCCAGAGTCCAGAAGATGGGAACGCAAATCCAGCCTTCGACGGGGGTGTCGCGCCAGTCGAACGATTGTTCGACGTCCTCGATAAACATGTCGGCTTCCGCCACGTCATGTTCGAGCTGTTCGGGTATGTCTTTCATGCAATTCATGTCCGAAGAAAAGGCTTACAAACCGGTGATCAGGGAAAGGCAAGGGGCCGACCCGTGTCTGGCCGACCCCTGCGCCCGGGAGGACTCGCCGTTATTTGATGGCCTGGAAACGGTCATAAATGTCTTGTGGCCAAGATGCGTACTTTCCGTTGTGTACTTTCATGGCTGCCGAGCGGAAGGCTTCGCGATCAACGTCTTCGATTACCTCGACGCCCTCACCGCGGAACCAGTCCGCAAGTTCATTTTCAGATTTCAGAATGTCGCTGCCAGCACCTGCTGCTGCTTCCTTGAGGACGGTAGAGAATATCTCTTTGTCGGCATCTGACATCGCGTCCCAACGTTGACCGGCAACGACGGTCACAAGGCTGTCAATGATGTGTCCGGTCAGAGAGATGTATTTTTGGACCTCGTGGAATTTTTTGAATTTGATGGTGGGCAGCGGGTTTTCCTGACCATCCACAGCCCCCTGCGAGAGGGCGAGGTAGACTTCAGAGAATGCAATCGGTGTCGCGTTGGCACCGACCGATTCCGCAAACATCTGGAACAGGGGGGCCGGTGGTACGCGCAGCTTCATGCCTTTCATGTCGGCGGGAGTTTTGATCATCTTGTTGGAGGTGACCATGCGGCGGCCATAATAGGTTAGCGAGACAATCTCGTGGGCAGCTTCTTTCTTGTATTCAGCGCCCATGTCGCGGAACAGGTCGCTATTGGCATAGGCATTGAAGTGATCAAAGTCGCGCAGCATGAAAGGGCCGCTTGGAATTGCCAGTGGGCCATACACGCGGCCAACAAAGGTCGACCCGGTATAGATGATGTCGACAGTGCCCAAGCTCAGGGATTCGTTGATCTCGCTTTCCTTGCCAAGTGAGGCAGCAGGATAAACTTCGATCGTGTAGCGACCATCGGTTCGCGTGTTGATTTCATCAGCCGCCCATTCGGCCCACTCATGATAGGGCGTCGATTCTTCATAGACGTGCGCCCACTTAAGGTTTTCTGCCTTTGCCCCCCCTGCAAGCAGCGGCAAAGCGAATGCTGTGATGGTGCAGATAGCAGTTTTTTTCAGTCGTTTCAGTTGTGATGACATGGATGCCTCCTCCAATGATAATGAATTTTTCGTTTTTATTATTGAAACTTTCCTATCACACATCATGTTGTCGTACAAGCTGGGAAAAGACGATTGTTGTTGGCGCGATTTCCAGGCAGGTCAATGGAACGAGGCTTGCGCCATACTCGTATGATAAGCTAAAGCTTCTCCGTGAATGCAGGCGCAAACAACAAAGAACAGGGCATGACTGCAAAACTTGAACCGAGAAAAAGTCTTTCCGCGCAACTTGTCGCCGAACTTCGCGAACAGATTGCAAACGGCACGTTTGCACCTGGTGACAAGCTGCCGTCGGAAAACGAGCTGATGCAGACATATGAGGTCAGCCGGACGGTTGTGCGCGAAGCAATTTCCGGGCTGCGTGCGGATGGTATTCTCATCACCCGTCAGGGCGTTGGCGCATTTGTGACCAATCAGACCGGTAAGCGACTAGAACCATTTGATCCGCTTGATCTTAAAGCCGTTTTGCACATGATCGAGTTCCGCAAGGCCATTGAAATGGAAGCCGCAGAATTTGCCGCGGCACGCCGTGATGACAATGATCTTAAGGAACTCAAGAGCAGGTTCGATGAACTGACCGCAAATGCGCTTGATGCCAAGGAATTTGTGCTGCCCGATTACAATTTTCATCTTGCGATCGCGCGGGCGTCACACAATCCCTACTTCCTTCAGATCGAAGAACATATCGGCGCACAGATTATCCCGCACTCCAAGCTTCACGTTCTTGCGCCGGACATCCCTGAGGACTTGTCCTTTTTAAAGGCCGTTCAGGTGGAACATGAACATATCTATCGCGCGATCGTTGACGGCGATGTTTCTGGCGCACGGGCGGCGATGCGCACCCATCTTGAGCATAGTCAGGAACGCTACGGCCGTTATGTATCAGCCGTCTAAAGCCGGGCAGATGCCCGGCTTTTTGACGTTCTGTGGCAAATGGTCTTAGTTGGCGACTTCGAAAATTCCGTCGATTTCGACTGCCACACCAAGCGGCAGGGACGCAACACCAACCGCAGAACGGGCATGTTTGCCAGCATCGCCAAAGATTTCGACCATGGTGTCGGACGCGCCATTGACGACTTTGGGTTGATCGGTGAAGGCCGGGTCGGAATTGACAAAGGCGTTGAGTTTGACAACGCGGGTGACTTTATCAAGATCACCAATCGCGGATTTCAGCTGTGCGACCAAGTTCAGCGCACAGAGGCGGGCGGCTTTTTGGCCGTCTTCGACCTGATAATCCTTACCGAGTTTGCCGACAAACTTCAGTTCGCCATTTTCCATGGTGATCTGACCCGAGATATGGACAAGGTTGCCCGCAATAACATAGGGCACGTAATTGGCAACCGGGGCGGTGGCGGCGGGTAGGGTGATGCCAAGGTCGGCAAGGTGGGCGTCAATTTTTCCAGCCATGAGGATGGGTCCTTCTTTACTGTGGGGACGAAGAATGTTGCGGCAAACTTAGCGATCTTGGCGTGCGAACAAAACAGTTTCTTTTGTCCGGTGCGGTGTTTGGCCGATGAGGAGGGCTGAGCAGGGTTTTCAGATTATTGAGAAATTTGAATTTGCCATCGATGCCAAAGCCCTCCACAACTGTATGCTGAATATTATGCGTTCCGAATGTCGGTTCTGGCAAAAACACTCACGTAAAAAAGGCGGCATTCATGTCATTTGGGGATCGGTTGAATAATTTGCATGGCGGGTGGTTGGCCCTGTTGGGGGTTCTGATTATTTCGCCGGATGCGATGTTGATCCGTCTGATCAAGGCCGACGACATCACAGCGACATTCTGGCGGCTGGCCTTTTTGACAACGGCGCTGTTGTTGATCGCGCTTTGGCGGGGCGCACGGCGCGGCGATAGCATCGTTGCATCGGTATTGCCGGGCAAGTACGAACTTCTGACCGGGATGTTTTATGGCGGCACTTGTGCGTTTTTCATCCTGTCGGTGCGCAATACAGATGCGGCCAATACCTTGGTGATCATTTCGGCAACCCCGCTTCTGGCCGGGTTGATGGGGGTGTTTGTGTTTAAACGCGCCCAGCCAATGCGCACATGGGTGGCATCGGTGGTGGTCGTCGTCGCCCTGATTGGGATTGTCGGTGCTGGATTTGGCGGGGAGAATGCGCTTGGCGACCTTTTGGCGCTATGTGCGGCCTTCTGCATGGCAGGGTTTTTCAATGTCCTTGGCGCGCGTGCGGAAATTGATGCGGTCAAGGCGATGCTGTTTGGTGCCTGTATGTCGACCCTTGCCATGGTTCCCGGCGCGCACCCGACCGAGGTCTATGGGCTTGACTGGGTGTGGCTTTTGATGCTGGGTTTTTGGGTGTTGCCGGTATCTTTCCTGTTTATTTCAGCAGGGGCGCGCAAAATTCCGGCCGCCGAAGTCGGGCTTATTATGCTCAATGAAGCGATCCTTGGATCGTTTCTGGTGTGGGTGGTGATCCATGAAGTGCCAAGCAACACGACATTGATCTGTGGGGCCGTGGTGATTGTGACCCTTGTTGTGCATAGCATTTTGGGCATGCGGGCGGGTCGGCGGTTGCGCGCGACGGCTGCCCAATAGGGGCCATCACAGGCAAGCCAGACAACAGACTTTATCGAAACAATGCAAAAGGCGGTGTCAGATGTGACGCCGCCTTTTGGCTTTTCGGGCAGGTTGGTTTGGTGGGGCGGGTTCAGGTTACTGTCAGGTTGGGACGATAAAGATTTGGGGTCGGTTCGATGAGCCGGTTGCTCCACGTCCGCGCGGGGCATGTCGTCCGCCAGATTTTGCGAGTATCCATGTCCCGATCCAATGTGCCATTCGGTTTACCCTTCAGGTCCTCATCCCAAGATAAAGGTAAAGTATCGTCAGGGTGGGCTGGCATCGATTACCGGTGGGTGATTGTTGCGATGGCGCTTTATTTTGCGCTGGGCCTGAACTGGAAAGTGCTGGAGCATTTTTACAGTATTCTGGGCGGGCTTATTGATTATGACCTTGGCTTTGCGATTAGTGCGCCGTTTGTGTTGCTGTTTGGGTCGCTTATTCTTTTCACGCCATTTTCGTTTAAATATCTGCTCAAGCCGTTTTTTGCACTTTTGCTGATCACCGGTGCACTTTCAAATTATGCCATGGTGAAATACGGCATCGTGTTTGACCGCAGCATGATTGAAAATATTGTCGAAACCAACACCACCGAGGCATTTTCATATCTGAATATGCAGTCGGTCCTGTGGTTTGTTGTAAGCGGCCTTGTGCCGGTTGTAATCCTGATTTTGATGCCGATCCGCTATCCAGCGACGATTGTGCGTGGGGTTGTGCAGCGGGTTGCGATGATGTTGATCCCGTTTGTATTTTTGGGTGGGCTTGCCGGGCTTTATTTCAAGGATTACGCATCGGTCGGGCGCAATCACAAGGTCCTGGGCAAGGAAGTTTCGCCGGTGAATTACTTTACCGGGGCCATTCAATATACCAAACGGCGGTATATTTCATCGTCGATGGCGTTTCGCACCGTGGGCGATGATGCCCATCAGGTTGTTAAGGTCGCCAATGGCAAGCCGACATTGATGTTTCTGGTGATCGGGGAAACAGCCCGGGCGCAAAGTGTACAGGCCAATGGGTATGGGCGGCCGACATCGGCATTTACCGGCAAAATTCCCGGTGTTCTTGCCTTTCAAAATGTGCGGTCGTGCGGGACGGCAACGGCGGTATCGGTGCCCTGCATGTTTTCGACCATGGGGCATGACAATTACGATGGTGACGTCGCGCGTCATAGCGAAAGCCTGATGGATGTTCTGGCCAAGGCAGGGGTATCTGTGCTGTGGAAGGAAAATGACGAGGGATGCAAGGGGGTGTGTGACCGCACCAACCATGTTGACATTAACCCCGATGATTTCCCTGATTATTGCGCGAATAGCAGTTGCCTTGACGAGGTGATGCTTGAGGGGCTCGATCAGGAAGTTGCCCGTCTTTCGGGCGACCGGTTGGTGGCGTTTCATGTGATGGGCAGCCACGGGCCGACTTATTTCAAACGGTATCCTGATGAACATCGGTTCTTTACGCCCGATTGCCAGCGCAGCGATATCGAGAATTGCACGCAGGAAGAACTGATCAATACCTATGACAATACAATCCGCTATACCGATTTTGTGATTGCGAAACTGATCAAGCAATTGGCGGGGTATCAGGATCGGTTCAATACCGTGTTGCTGTATGTGTCAGACCACGGGGAATCATTGGGGGAAAGTGGCATGTATCTGCATGGCGCGCCTTATGTGTTTGCCCCCGATGAGCAGACCCATGTGCCGATGTTTACATGGATGTCACCGGGATTTGCCGCGTCGCGCAATATCCAACCCGATTGTCTTGATACAGCAGCCCGAACCGGCAGCTTTTCACATGACAATCTGTTTTCCACCGTGCTGGGCGTGATGCGGGTTCAAACCAAAGTCTATCAGCCAAAGCTTGATATATTTGGCGGTTGTGAAGACAGCATTTATCGTGTGGATCTGGGCGCGGACCTCAGCACAGATATGGGCGCAGAGCCGCAAGTCGATGCTGGTGTAAAGGTGCAGTAACATCGATCCTTGACAGATGCGGGCGATCCCGGTTAGTTGAGTGAGCTCAGTGAGTTTGCTCATTTAATCGAGGTGGCCGATGAATTCCCGGATCAAGCAGCGCGCAGAAACCCGCCAGAAAATTCTTGAGGCGGCGCGGAGCTGTTTTAACCAGTTCGGTTTTGAAAAGGCCTCCACCCGCGCCATTGCCGCGCAGGCCGGGGTCGCCGAGGGGACCATTTTCAGCCATTTTCCGAGCAAGGAAGAACTGGTTGTCGCCAGCCTTGGCGAGCATCTGGCCGAGGCGATTGAACGGGGGCTTCATACGATGGAGCCCGATTGGTGCTTTGTCGACAAGCTGATGCATATTGCGTCTTACCGCTTTGCCCAGATTGCCTTTCAGCCGGGGCTTTGGCAGGTAATCTTGCAGCAGGTTGTGTTTACGCCGCGCAAAGGGGCGGTGCAGGACATGATGCAGGGAAGCGGGCTTTTGTGTGCGATCACAGCCCTGATTGAGGATGCGCAACTTGACGGGGAACTTAACCCCGACATCCCGGTAAACGTGATTCGCAAGACGATCATGGCGCTGTTTTTATTCACCATTCATCAGCATATCAGCCTGCAAAGTTTTGATTGCGAAGACATGTGCGCGACCTTGCGTGAATTGCTTGAGGCGCAGGTGGCGGGGCTTTGGATCTGTGAGCCGGTTCTTGCGGGTTGAGGCGAAGTTATTCATTCGTTTTGGTAGGCTTAGAAAGGCTGTCCAGCGATGTCGTGGCGCTGGTAAGCGTTAAAAACATAAATTCAGAACGGCTGTCGGATAAATTGGCTTTAATAATAATTGTTTGTTTATTGCATATGTAATCGCCCATAATGCCATTGTGCCCACATAAGTTGTTTTTCAGTTCCGGTGCTTGGGGGAAGGTCAGTGTTAGTTGATGAAATTGTAGAGAGTATCGATAACCAAGGCCCTAGAAGTTATTACGCATTCGAAACGTTTGTCATGAATTTAATGAGTCGGCACATCGAAAAGCAGGGCAAAACATTTGAGGCATCTAATGCGAAAGTGCTTGATATTGACGCTCTGGCACCACAGGGGTTCGATAAATTCTTAGGTTCAACCGTTCTCGAGATTAAATTCAATACAATAGGTATATCAGTATCTAGTTTTCTAGATAAAACGATTACTCGATACTTGGAAGCCTACGAGCTATTGAGATTTCAGAATTTACTCATAGTTTCTGCCAAAAGAATTCCAGATAGAATTAAACACAAAATAATAAATTCCTTCGGATCTAGATCTGTTCCTTTCAATGTTGAGTTGTGGGGGCCGGAAGACCTTAATAAAATAGCAAGTAAACATAAGAATTATTCAGAAAAGATTGCGCAGAATTTATTCTCACTCCGAATAAATTCTGCGATGAATAAGGATAGCAAAGACTGGAAGGTGGAAAGAGATGAGATAATTTCCAAGTTGAAAACGTTTTATGATAAAGGACAGTTTTCTTTATTTCTTGGAGCTGGTGTATCCAGTAGTGCTGGGATGCCAGACTGGAATACGCTCCTCAACTCTCTTTTTGTGAGCTACCTCACGCAGGAATTTGACGACGATATAGCCATTGATGACTCAGACATTAGTGATCTTGTTACCAGACTTAACAATATCGATGAGCCATCCGCATTAATGGCTGCACGATATTTACGAAAAGGGCTTTCAAAAAGGGAGGGGGAATCAAAGGATTTCATCTCCGCTGTAACAAAAAATCTCTATAAGTTAAGAGATGGGGCTTTTCCCGTAGAATCTAACTTGATTAAATCAATTGCTTCAATGTGTCTCCCTCGGAGGACTGGAGCAAAGGTTAAATCTGTTGTTACTTATAATTTTGATGATCTATTAGAACGTCAGCTAAAGAATAATGATATCTTACATCGGTCAATATATACAGATAATGAAAGATATGATCCGGATGAGCTTCCATTATACCATGTTCATGGGTTTTTGCCCGAAGAGCAGGCGGATTATAATGGACTTGAGAATTCTACACTTGTGTTCTCAGAGGAAGGGTATCATCAAATTTATTCAGAACCTTACCATTGGTCAAACCTTGTGCAATTAAATTCATTCCGAGAAAGTAATTGTCTTATGATCGGTTTATCAATGACTGATCCAAATTTACGTAGACTTTTAGACATTTCTTCAAAGAATATTGAGCACAGTAAGCATTTTTCATTTATGAAACGTCTTTCCTCTGATGAATTTTGTTTTGAAGTAAAAAATGGAGAACGTGCAAAAGCTATCAATAACGTAGATGCTGCGGAGAAATTTCTGGAACGCCATCATACGTTAAATGAAGAGCTTATGAAGGAGCTCGGAGTAAATATCATATGGTATGAGTCCTATGATGAGATACCGCAGTTTATTAGTGATATTGCCAAGCATGGTAGCTGATCTTTGGTGACTCTGAATTTTTGTGCCGTAGATGTTTTTCATAAGACGGTTATCACATTACTTATTCGCCGATCAGATGCAGCACGACGTTCCGCCGATGCGTGGCGCGGCGATGCTCAAACAGATAAATCCCCTGCCATGTGCCCAGCATGGCAAAGCCATCAGCGACCGGAATGGTTAGCGACACATCGGTCAGGCTTGATTTGATGTGGGCGGGCATGTCGTCGGGCCCTTCGCAGGTGTGGCGATAGAGGCTTGGGTTTTCCTGCACCAGTTGGGCAAAAAACGTTTCAAGATCAAGACGCACATCCGGATCGGCATTTTCCTGTATCGTCAGGCTGGCCGAGGTATGGCGGACAAACACCGTCACCTGACCCGTGGCGATGCCGGTTTGCCCGATCCAGGATTGAACCATATCGGTGATTTCAATCAGGCCCTGACCATTGGTGCGAATTTCAAGGGTGGTTTGGTCTTGTGACAGCATGGCATCCCGTCCGGTTTGCGCCGCCGGACTGGACTTTGGTTTTGGCGTCTGGTCAGGCCGCGGTTTTGGCGTTGTCCTGATCGTAGAAGCGAAGGGCGGTCATGGCAAGGTTGCCAAATTCATAGCTGTCATGGATCAGGTCAGGTGTGTAACCGTCCGTGGCAGCGCCAAGGGCGACGTAAAACGGCATCAGATGATCGTCTTCGGGGTGGGCCTTGATCGCGTGCGGTGCCTGTGCACGGTAATCAAGCAGGGCGTTGATATCGTGGGTTTTGACCTTATCAACCATCCAGTTGGTGAAGTCCTGTGCCCATGGCTCAATCGGGCCTTCGGCGTGATCAAGCGTGCGAAGATTATGGGTCATTGCGCCACTGCCGATCACAAGAACCCCTAAATCACGCAACCCGCGCAGCTTTTTGCCCAGTTCGTAATGATCCGCCGGGCTGCCGTGGGTGAGCATGGATAACTGAAACACTGGAATATCGGCCGTTGGGCGGGCAAGGATCATGGGCATCCACGCCCCGTGATCAAGACCGCGCGCATCATCGGTTTTGGCCCCGATCAGATCGGCGATTTCGCGGGCAAGTGCGGGCGCACCGGATACGTCATAGCGCAGATCATAAAGCGGCTGGGGAAAACCATAAAAGTCGTGAATGGTTTCCTGACTTTTGGCGGTCGAGATGGTGGGAATGTCGGTTTGCCAATGGGCAGAAACCATCAGGATGGCCCGCACCGCGTCAAAATGAGCATCGAGTTCCTTGGCAAAGAAATCAAATGCCGGGGTGCTTTGGCGCGCGACCAGCATGGGGGAGCCATGCGAGATAAAGATCGGTGCGAAGCTTTGAGCGGTATTTGGGGATAGGGATGCGTTGGTCATCGGGCACCTCGGTCTATGACATCATTTGATGTCAATATGATCCGAAGGGACGGCGATGACCAGATGCGGTTCGTCAACAGTCTGTTGCCGATGCTGTCAGAGAGGGCGACAATTGACCCGAAAATGTTGTGCGGCATCGTCACGAGTTGTCAGGCCCTGACTGAGGCTTTCCATTAATTGTGCATATTCATGGCCGTGCGCCTTGTTTAAATGTTGACCATTGTCTGCAAGGAATAGGTCAGCGGTCAGAAAGGCCGTGCGTTTATTGCCATCAATAAATGGATGATTGCGTGCAATCCCCTCGGCATAGCTTGCGGCTAATACGAAAAGATCAATTTCGCCATAGACATAGAGATTTTGTGGGCGTGCGAGTGCCGATTCAAGCAAAGGCGCATCGCGTAAGCCATGAGAACCACCACCAATTTCAATGATGGCTTCATGTGCGGCATCGACATCAGTCCGCGTGACCCATAAGGGTGTGGTCATCGTTGTGCCAGTTCGATGATGGTCTCGCGGTGATAGTCGGCTCGTTCGCGGATTTGACGTTTACGGTCATCAGTCAAGTTTACTGCGGTATCGGTTAAACGGCGGTATTCATCGGCAGAGATGAGAACGAGGCGATCACGCTGATGGCTGGTGATGATGACAGGCTCTTGCATTGCCACATCACTGAATGTGCCAATGTTGTTTTTGAATTCTGTTGCTGAAACGCGCGTCATGATTGGCTCCAGATTGAATTGGATGTTATGGCTATAATATCTACAATATCCATAATGTCCAATTTAATGGTCATTAGAGCCGATCAGTCGGCGATACGAAAACAGGGTCGGGCCTGTGATATGGCCCAACCCTGTCAACATGTAGCACGAAAATATGTGTGTTATTAGAAGCCGTTTTAGCGTTTGCGGCCAAACAGCATCAGCAGCACGCCACCGATAACACCAGCAATCCCGGCAATCAGATACCAGATGGTTTCATCGGTGTAGCGACCAACCAGTGTTTCGGAAATCTGGTCAACGGCACTTTCCGATGCGTTATAGCCGGTCACCAGAAGGGCAACGCCGATCACAAGAATGACAACGCCAAGAATACGACCCATGGACATGATGTTTGCTCCTGTCTTGTGTGTTTTGTTTCTAAAAGAATGCTTTTGAACATATTGAACAGAAACGATAACGCGGCTTGATTAAGGTTGTTCCAAGGCAAAGGAAAAACATCTTGTCTGGTCAGGGGATGCTTTTGGGTTTGCTGAAAATCAGAATGGCAGAGACATGGTGATTTCAACTGCACTGCTGTCGGTGTCGTCATCATCATTGGCAACCGACATCATGTGGCTGAGTGCAAGCTGACTGGTCAGTTGTCCAGTCTCAAAACCAAATCCGGTGCGCATACGCTGATTGCCGTATTCGTTGAGATTGCTTGCGAAGAACGGTGTGATGATGCCCAATTCACGCCCCTGATCATCTGAAAGCGCAAAGCCATAGGTGATGGTGCCACCGATGGTGTATTCGGTGTAATCGGCACGCCCGGCAAGATAGGTGCCTTCAAGGGCGGCATTGAGACCGGTCACTGCATCGGACAACCTTACACCACCCCCGATATTGAACGCGGTTTTGTCATCGTTGATTTCATCGGTGAAATCATAGATCAGGCCGGTTTCGATGAACGGTGAGATTATCAGGCTTTGGGTGGGCGTGAAATCATAGGCGGCTTCGATGGCCGGTTTGATTTGCCGGGTGTTGGAGCGGCTTGTGGCGTTATTCGTCCCGTCGCTTTCGGCATAGGCATCCACGGTTTTGCGTGCCGCCAAAAAGGCCAAAGACGGGGTCAGCGATACTGGCAGGGTTTCAATCGGGCGGACCCGATAAGAGGTGGTGAGTGCGGCATACCATATGTCTGATTCTGTGGTGCCCGATACGGCATTGTTATCGCGGGTGACATCAATGTCGCCCATGCCATATCCGGCTTCGCCAGTGATGGTCAGATTGGCAATCGGGCGGTAGATGACATAGGGCGATGCGACCCAACCGGTTTCCTGATAGCTGCCATTGTTAAAGGCGGTGGTCAGATCGGTATCATTATAGCCAAGTGAGATGCCCGCAATCAGAGCATCGGCAAAACGGTAATCCAGCCCGACATTATAGCCCCAGACATCCCCGTCATAGCGGCTGTCATTGGTGCCGTTGACATAGTCGTTATCAACCGAGGTAAAGGAGCCATGCCCCCAAACCGTAAACGGGGTGGCGGTATCAAAGGCCGCACGTCCGTCAATGCCGCTGGCACCACCCACATCGCCCTGATCTGTCGGGCCAAGGCCGAGCATTTGCATGCCAAGGCCTGTGGAGCTGTCAAAGCTGCCCATCATTGCCATGCGGCGCAGGGCATCGTTGCGGTCGGTGATGTTATCGGTGTTGCGATCATCATCATCGGCGGTGATGTCGGTCAGGCTGGTGCGATTGGTGGCAGTTTCGCGTATTGAGGAGGTAAGGCCCGGTACGTTATTGGTGTTGGAATTGTTGGCGGCACGGGTTACGGATGAGACGCGCGATGCGATATTTTGTTGAACAACCGTGGTCTGGGAGCGCGAGACGGCAGCGATCACAGCGGATGTGGTGCTGGCTGAGGATGTTGATGCGGCAACCGGTTCCGTTCCGGCAACGCAGGTCCCCGTGAAGTTGTACGTTGCGCCAAGGGCCTTTATGAAAAGCTGGCCATCTGTTGTGTCGGCCGGGATTTGAAGGGTGAGGGTGACAGTGTCGCCAATGATGGTGCTGCCGGGCGTGACCGACCGTGAATTGGCGGCGTTATTGTTGTCGGTATAGGTGAAGGTATAGTTGTTTGGCGAATTGCCACTTTGATGTGTGAAGGTGATCTTGGCGACCTCCCACGCGTTATAAGAACCGTTGCCCAGAACGCCATTGTTGGTGGTTGTCAGGTTCCAAAAACTGCAACCCGCGCTAATTGCGAGGGCGCCGTTGGCAAAGGGCAGCGATAATCCCGTCAGGGCCAGCGCATAGAGCCCTTTTTTCAAGAATGACTTACCAACGATCAGGGGCGAATGATCAGATCGCTCCTGTTTGAAGGTGCTTCTGTTCTTATACATTGTTCGCCATGCCCATATCCTTTTTGATCGGTGCCGACGGATCGGTCCCGTTGCAGGAGTATTAAAGGCATTACGCGGTGAGGGTTATCCTTAAGGGGGGAGTTGTGTCGATTTTTGACCAAAAGTGGATAGTGGTTGACCAAAAGTGGATAGCGAACGCGGTTGTTGGGCCGCGTCATCGTTACGCGGGCAGGGCGGCAATTACATCCGAACTTTGGGTAAGGTTGCAATATTCTGACGCCAGCACAGCGGCATAAAGATCAAACACGGTTTGCGCATCGAACCGTTTGCCGTTGGCGTCAAGCACATCAATCGCGGTGGTCGCATCAAGCGGCAGGTGGCAGTCAAAGCCAAGACAGTGCGCAGCACGGATCGAGACATCCATCGAATTATGAATGACAACGCCGGTAAAGATCAGGCGTTTAATGCCCCGGTTGCACAGGTGGTGTTCAAGGTCGGTGCCGATGAAGGCGCAATTAACAGATTTGGTGATGATGGTTTCGCCGTCAATCGGCAATGCTTCGTCCTTGAACGGTTGGCCGGGGCCGTTTGCGTAAAAGGTTGAGGCCGGGTTGGCTTCTTCGTGGCGGACATGGATCACGGGCAGGCTGGCGGCGCGAAACTTTGCCAGCAGATTTGCGATGGCATCAATGTAACCCGGATTGTTTTTGCTGTCCCATTTCGGATCGTCGATGGCCTTTTGCACATCAAGGACGATGAGGGCGGTGTCGTTTCCAAAGACGGGCATGTGGAAAATCCTTGTAGGTGGCCAAAAACAAAACCGGCCGGGAGATGATCCCGGCCGGTTTGCTGATTAAATCAGACGTCGTTCGGGTCTAGACCCTTAGGAACAACCGGTGGTCGCACCACAAGAGTCACATTTAAGGCAGGTGCCGTTGCGGACCAGGGTAAAGTTGCCGCAATCAGGGCAACCATCACCCTCGTAGCCCTTCATGCGGGCTTCGCGGATCTGGTCCATTTTGGCATCAACCTTGGCCGAGACTTCTTCGCCCGCCGTCAGGATCGCGTTGGTTTGCGGTGCTGATGGTGTGGCGGTTGTGGTTGGCGCACTTGCGGTTGTTTCGTGGCTGTGGCTATGACCGTCCGTGCCGGTTGATTTGACTTCAACCACGCGTTCTTCGGTCTGGGCACCGCCATCGACAACATAGAGGTTGCGACGCACGAAGCCGGAAGACGCGACTTTACGGATGGTTTCAATCGCCTGATCTTCGGATTTCTTGGCGGCTTCGCCAAGATCGCCTTCGGCCACACCTTCGCCAACCGCATCCGGGAGGATGTCGGACGGCTGAACATGGGCGAGGTCGTTACGACCAAGATAGGAGATCGCCAGTTCGCGGAACATGTAATCAAGGATCGAGGTCGACATCTTGATCGCATCGTTGCCCGACACCATGCCCGACGGCTCAAAGCGGGTGAAGGTGAAGGCTTCGACATATTCCTCAAGCGGTACGCCATACTGAAGGCCGATGGAAACGGCAATCGCGAAGTTGTTCATCAACGAGCGGAAGGCGGCACCTTCCTTGTGCATGTCGATGAAGATTTCACCGAGTTTGCCGTCTTCATATTCACCGGTACGCAGGTAAACCTTGTGACCGCCAACGGTGGCCTTCTGGGTGTAACCTTTGCGGCGGCCCGGAAGGGAACGACGGTCGCCACGGATGACGCGTTCGATGATTTTTTCGACAATCTGCTGCGATGCTGCCGTTGCCTTGGTGGCGGTTGGCTGATCAGCGTAATCGTCTTCTTCAACCAGGGCGGAGCTGAGCGGCTGGCTGAGTTTCGAGCCATCACGATACAGCGCGTTTGCTTTCACCCCAAGACGCCAAGACAGCATGTAAGCGTCTTTGCAATCCTGAATGTTGGCGCTGCTTGGCATGTTGATGGTTTTGGAAATCGCACCGGAGATGAACGGCTGGGCTGCTGCCATCATGCGGATGTGGCTTTCAGCCGACAGATAACGTTTGCCGATACGGCCACACGGATTTGCACAATCAAAGACCGACAGGTCTTCGTCACGCAGATGCGGGGCCTGTTCGAGCGTCATCGCACCACAGACATAGGTGTTGGCCAGTTCGATCTGTTTGCGATCAAAGCCAAGGGCGGCGAGCATGTCAAAGTCCATGCTGTTGATCGCCTTGGCATCGAGACCAAGCTGATTGATGCAGAAGTCATCGCCAAAGGTGTATTTGTTAAATACGAATTTGACGTCAAATGCGTTTTTAAGCGCACCTTCGACCTTGGCAATGGCATCATCGTCAAAGCCTTTGGCCTTGAGATCATCGTGGGTGATGGAGGGTGAGCCGACCAAGGTGCCGTGACCAACCGCGTATTTTTCAATGTCGCGGATCTGGTTTTCGGTATAGCCGAGCGTTGCCAAAGCAACCGGAACGGTGCGGTTGATGATTTTGAAGTAGCCGCCACCGGCGAGTTTTTTAAACTTCACCAGTGCGAAGTCCGGCTCGATCCCGGTGGTGTCGCAATCCATGACCAGACCGATGGTGCCGGTCGGGGCAATAACGGTGGTCTGTGCGTTGCGATAGCCATGCTTTTCGCCAAGCTCAAGCGCCTTGTCCCATGCAGCACGGGCGGCAACCGGAAGATCGGCATAGGGGCTGTCAGCAGCAACCAGCGGAACCGGATTGATGGCGAGGCCTTCGTATCCGTCCTGTTCGCCATAAGCGGCACGGCGATGGTTGCGCATGACGCGCAGCATTTCGTTGGCGTTGTCGCCATATCCCGGGAAGGCACCCTGTTCACCGGCCATTTCGGCGGAGGTGGCATAGGAAATACCACACATGATCGCGGTCAGGGACGCGCCAATCGCACGGCCTTCGTCGCTGTCATATGAAATGCCCATGCTCATCAGCAGGCCGCCGATGTTGGCATAGCCAAGACCAAGGGTACGGTAACGATAGGACAGTTCGGCAATACGGTCAGACGGGAATTGTGCCATCAGAACCGAGATTTCCAGAACCACGGTCCACAGACGCACCGCATGTTCGTAAGCCTCGATATCAACGCCGCCGTCATCTGAACGGAAGTTCATCAGGTTGAGCGATGCAAGGTTACAGGCAGTGTCATCAAGGAACATATATTCCGAGCACGGGTTGGACGCATTGATGCGACCCGAATTCGGGCAGGTGTGCCATTCGTTGATCGTGCTGTCGTACTGGATCCCCGGATCAGCGCAGGCCCATGCGGCTTCGCCGACTTTGTCCCACAATTCACGTGCGGCAATGGTTTTGGAAACTTTGCCATCGGTACGACGGATCAGGTCCCAGTTGCCGTTATCAAGAACAGCCTGCAGGAATTCATTGGAAACACGAACAGAGTTGTTCGAGTTCTGACCTGAAACGGTCAGGTAAGCCTCGGAGTCCCAATCGGTGTCATAGGTTTTGAAGCTGATCTCGGTGAAGCCCTGACGGGCGAATTCGATGATCTTGTTGATATAGGAATCCGGGATCATGACAGCGCGTGCAGAAAGCACAGCTTCTTTGAGCTGCGGGTTTTGACGCGGGGCGAAACGATCTTCGGAGTCCGCCGCACCATCCCAGTTGTTGCAGGCTGCAAGCACGGCGGTGAGGTGTTTCTCGGCCAGTTTGGAACCAGCAACGAGGGCGGCAACTTTCTGCTCTTCGACGACTTTCCAGTCGATGTATTCTTCGATATCGGGGTGATCAATGTTGACCACGACCATTTTGGCCGCACGGCGCGTGGTGCCACCCGATTTGATCGCACCAGCAGCACGGTCACCGATTTTAAGGAAGCTCATCAGGCCCGAAGAACGACCGCCGCCCGACAGGCTTTCGCCGCCGCCACGCACGTTCGAGAAGTTCGAACCGGTGCCTGAGCCAAATTTGAACAGGCGGGCTTCACGAGTCCAGAGATCCATGATGCCGCCTTCGTTGACGAGGTCATCGGAAACAGACTGAATGAAGCAGGCGTGCGGCTGCGGATGTTCATAGGCACTGGCCGATTTGGTCAGTTCGCCGGTTTTGAAATCAACATAGGAGTGACCCTGCGCCGGGCCATCAATCCCATAAGCCCAATGCAGACCGGTGTTGAACCACTGCGGAGAGTTCGGTGCACCCATCTGGTGGGAGAGCTGATAACGCATTTCATCAAAGAAGGCCTGCGCATCGTCTTCGGCGTCAAAGTAACCGCCTTTCCAGCCCCAATAGGTCCAGGTGCCCGCAAGGCGGTCAAAAACCTGGGTTGCGCTGGTTTCGCTGATGTAGCGTTTTTCAGTCGGCATTTTGTCGAGCTTGGCGACATCAGGTGCCTGACGCCACAGCCAGCTTGGAACGTCTTTTTCTTTAACCGGTTTGAGGGCAACCGGAACACCTGCCTTGCGGAAGTATTTCTGTGCCAGAACGTCACTTGCGACCTGTGACCAGGTCGCCGGAACGTCGATGTCTTTCATTTCAAAAACAACCGACCCGTCGGGGTTTTTGATAACGCAGGACGATTTGCGAAAATCGATGTCGGCGTATGGGCTAACGCCTTCCTGTGTGCACTTTCTGGTAATCCGCATGGTCTGCTCCGGTTTTGATCAGACATGAACGCAGCGCTACTCTGGACATGCGCCGGCATTGCCTGATTCTATATAGTTTGCTCAATGGCTAAACGCTGCCCCTTTGGTCCTTTTTTTGACCTTATCGGGATCAACGGCAATTCTGTATTTGGTGGTGTGGTCCCCCCTTGGAACCATCCGGTCCGTGGGCGGAACTATAAAGCCATAATCTGGCCTCAGTCCACTAAACTTTGTGGTTGACATCAACTTTTATCACAACATGTTGTGGGTCAGTTGGCGTCTCGCTGATTTGATGCTCGGGGGATTCTCGTTAACAATCTCTGAATCAGGCCGGGAGGCCCGGAAAACTGCGCTTTTGGTGGCAGCTGCTTTGTGTGTCGGTCGAAAGACTCGGACTACATGTAGTGGCGAGACGAGATGATCCGCCACAAGCTGAAGCAAACTAACCCTGATTGCGGTGCATTTCCAGTGCGAAGCTGAAAACTTATTGGTTTGCGGTAAATGTCTTCCTGATTTCGACATATAACATGTTGATATATCTATGAAAGTGTTTGTTTTGTTACGGTGAAAAATCTGGTCGTATCCCGAGTGATATGTCGGGGGAGGGGCACGATATATTGTGGATAAGCAGGTGGACAAAGCCCCACACCATATGCAGATCAATGAGTCGTCGCCCCACAAGCAGTTGTGGGTTGTTTGCCGTCAACGCATAGTGACATTGGTTCCCGTGCTGATCGGCCCAGATTACGGGCATTTTGCGGCGTCAAATCGGTTGAAAAACGCGATATGAGCTGACTTGGCCATGAACCGATAAATGTCAGCGCGGGCGGATGGTGTTTCCGGTTTGGGTTGAGCTGCCGTTATGAGGCGGTGTGATGAGGTTGTGTTGCCTGCCTGAAACATTGACTTTGCCCGAACATCACGACATATAAGAGCCTTGTTGATCGCAGGGCACCCCGCGTATGTGTCGTGCGCCGCGTTTGGCGGACAAACCAGATCTGGAGAGAGACCCAACATGGCCACCGTCGGCACCCGTATTCATACTGCGCTGTTTGGCAAGCGCGTTGGCGAAGACCGTTTCGGCAATATCTATTATACCGAAAAGAAAACGGCCAAAGGCCGTCGCACCCGGCGTTGGGTGGTCTATAAAGGTATTGTCGAAGGGTCCAAGGTTCCGGCTGAATGGCATGCCTGGCTGCATTACACTGTTGATGCGCCGCTGTCAGACAAGGCCGAGGATCGTTATGACTGGCAGAAAGAACATCTGCCGAACCTGACCGGGACCAAGCATGCCTATCGCCCGGCAGGTCATGAATATCAGGGTGGTCAGCGCGCCAAGGCAACCGGTGATTATCAGGCCTGGTCGCCGGAAGGCTGATCGGCCAGAAACTGTTTTTTCAGGCGGGCGCGGGGAAACTCGCGCCCGTTTGTGTTTTATGAGCGTTTTGCGCGGTTGTAATTTGTGCGGACGCAAGACAATATACGTATCAAAGAGATACATAACGGATAGGGCCTATGAGCAATAGACTGGTCGAAAGCCTTGCGGGTGCTGCGGTAATTGCCGTTGCCGTTGGATTTGCAGCGTACTCCTATTCACGTGCCGGAATCGGGACGGTGGAAGGGTATGAAATCTCGGCCAACTTTAGCCGGATTGACGGGTTGAGTGTCGGCAATGATGTGCGTATTTCGGGTGTGAAGGTCGGGACGGTAACCGCGCAGGACCTTAATCCTGAGAGCTTTATGGCGGTTGTTAAAATGTCGGTGCGCGCGGACTTGTCCCTGCCACTTGATAGTTCGGCAAAAATTGCGTCTGACGGGTTGCTTGGTGGCAAGTTCGTTGCCCTTGAACCGGGCGGGGACATTGACATGATCGAAGCCGGTGGTGAAATCGAATACACCCAAGGATCGGTCAACCTTGAAGACCTGATTGGTCAGGTGATTTATTCATCGACCAGCAGCGACAAATAACGTCGCCGTCGCAGGTGTTTCTGTCGCAAGGGTCGCAAGGGTGCTGGCGGCCATTATTTTGCCGGTTTTTCCAGCAAGGTTGTGATTTGGATTTTTCAGGTCAGGAATTGCGGATTTGGGTCTATTGGCCCATCTGAGGATTCTATCTGAAGGGTCCACGTCAAAATCATCGGAGCGGTTGATGAAGAAGACCGACGCGTTGCAGCATTTTCCAACATGGCAGGCCCCGGATGGGTCGCCATTGTCGTGCGTGGAAAAGATCAAGGTTTTGAATGACAATTTCGGCGAGTTGCGCGAAATCATGCAGGATGCGCTTGAAGATGCGCTTTTGATGGGCTGTGACGAAGAACAGTTTCGCGCCGTGATGCGCGATCTGGTGGCCGAAATGCACAATCCTTATGGACCCGACAGCGCGCCGGACACTGCCAACGGCAATGATGCGCGCGATGCCAATGTTCAAAGTGACCAAAGCGATAAACAGGACTGAATAACACGATGAAACGATCTTTTGCGATTGCCGCCGTTTTTTCGACATGTGCACTGATCGGAGCCGCCACCATCACAGTTGCCACTGCGGCACTTGATTATCGCCCCGCCCCGGTTGCCCAGATTCAGGGGCTTGATAAAATCACGGCGCGTATTTCGACATTTGATGTGCCGGTCGGGCAGATGGCAAAATTTGGCACCTTGCAGATTACGGTTGATGCCTGCTATCGCACGCCGCCCGAAGAGCTTCCTGAAAGTGCCGGATTCTTGAAAATCAGTGACGTGCATGAAGATGGCCGCGAAAGCCGCGACGAGCTGTTTTCCGGCTGGATGTTTGCATCCAGTCCCGGATTGTCCGGGCTTGAGCATCCGGTTTATGACGTCTGGCTGAAAGAATGCCTTAACCCGGAAGATGCGAACCAAACTCCGCAGGCTCAACCGGCACCCGACGGCAACTAGTCCCCCTAAAATCCCCCGCATTTTATGCGTTTGAACGACAGGACCCCTGATGCGGACATGGCATCGGGAGTGGTGTCATTTGGGCCGATTGTATCGTGTTTGTGGACCGCCAGAGATGCCCAGCGGCGAAACCATAGATGCGCGAGACTGAAAAACATTGGGCATTTGTTGATAGAGGACGGAGTGTCCACGCCAAAACACATTTAGAAACAATGGGGTAAGTGTATTTTCTGTCCGGAATTATGATCTGGAATAGCGTCACATGGTTACATATGACCGTTCGCAATCTGGCAGAAATAAGGCTGGGATATCTTTTATTGTTTCCAAAATCGAATAAGAATGTTGCCGCTGCACTGGCTTGAGGGCCACGCGCGAGGCTGTCACTGTGCACCCACTTAATTCGCGGTGCAGTATGTTGTGCCGCCCATTCACATGAGGGAAAAGACAATGTTTAATTTGGTTAAAAAGGCGGGCTTGGCCCTGACCATCGCAGCGGGTTTGTCGGGGGCGGCTTTTTCCGCACAGGCGGCCGAGAGCTATAAACTTGATCCGTCGCATACCAGCGTGATCTTCATCGTCAACCATCTTGGCTTTTCCAACTATCAGGGCCGTTTTGGCGGCGCATCGGGCGAATTGACGATTGACCGTGACAATCTTGCGGCGTCGTCGGCAGAAATCAATATCGACCTGACCCAGATCGATAGCGGTTTCGAAGGTCTTGATAACCACATGAAAACCGCCGATTTCTTTGATGTTGAAAACCATCCGACCGCAACGTTCAAAAGCAGCGCGATTGAACTAGTTGGTGAAAATGGTGCGAAAATCACCGGTGACCTTACGATTCTTGGCCAGAGCAAGCCGCTTGTTCTTGACGTCACCCTTACCGGCGAAGGCGACCATCCGATGACCGGCGATCATATTCTTGGTTTTGCGGCCAAGGGCACGGTGACCCGTTCGGATTATGGCATGACCTATCTTGTGCCGGCGGTTAGCGACGATGTGACCTTGCAGATTTCGTCCGAATTCATGAAGCAGAAATAATCATCGGAAAAGCCGGCGGCGGTACAGGGTACCCCGCCGGTTTGACGGTGTTAACGGGAAGGTGACCATTCATGGCGCTTCGCAGTACGCAAACGGGTTTTGGCCCGGTGACCAAGGGCTTTCACTGGGTGATGGCGATCCTGATTGTGCTGATGTTCGCGATTGGCTGGTATATGGATCTTTTGCCGTTGGGGCTTGAGAAGCTCGCATGGATATCCCGTCATAAATCAATCGGTATCCTGATCCTGTTTCTGGCGATCATGCGCATTATTTGGCGGATTTCGGAACAAACACCGATGCCGGTTAGCCGGAATCGCTGGGAAATAGCGGTTGCAAAATTGGCGCATCTTGCTCTTTATGGTGTATTGATCGTCATGCCGTTGACTGGCTGGTTAATGTCGTCGGCGGCGAATTTTTCGGTCAGTGTGTTTGGCCTGTTTACGCTGCCAGATATGGTTGCGCCCGATCCGGCGTTGTTTGAAACGCTGCGCACGGTTCACTGGGCGCTGTCCTGGGGTATTGTCGGGCTTGTCGGGTTGCATGTTGCTGCGGCCCTCAAACATCACGTCATCAATCGCGATGTGACGTTGCGGCGGATGTTGCCGATGGTGAAAGGAAAATAATCATGGACACAGGACTTGGCAAACTGGTGCGGGCTGCGGTGATTGTTCCGGCCCTGACATTATCGTTTCCGGCAATTGCCGATACATGGACAGCGACGCCCGATGATGGCGACATTGAATTTACCGGCAAGCAGCTTGGCGCATCGTTCGAGGGCGAGTTTGAAAGTTTCAATGCCGATATCGTCTTTTCGCCCGACGACCTTGCCGGATCGAAAGTGGTGGTGGTGATCGACATTGCATCAGCCGATTCCGGCAATCCGGAACGGGACACCCAGATGTTGACAGCGGACTGGTTCGACGTGGAGCAATGGCCGACGGCACGGTTTGAAACCAAATCCTTTCGCGAAATTGGCCCGAACCAGTATGAAACCGTGGCCGATCTGACGATCCGGGATGTCACGCGCGAAGTGGTTTTGCCGTTCCGTCTTGAGATTGACGGGAACGATGCCGATGCCGAAGGGACGGTCGTGATCAAGCGGAGCGATTTTGGCGTCGGACAGGGTGAGTGGAGCGACACCAGCCAGATCGGCGACGAGGTGACCATCCGTATTGATCTTGAGGCAACACGCGGCTGATCAACCACCGCATGATCGTCAATAAATGCAAAAGGCAGCCATCAATGTGATGGCTGCCTTTTGTCATATGGGACCGGTTTAATGGATTCCTGGTTTACTTCACGGCACTTTCGCGCAGATCGGCCAGGAATTTTTCGACCGCATCGTCCAGTGCGCGGGCTTCGTCAACCAGCTTTTCAGCCGATTGGGCAATCTGCGTGGTGCCAGATGACACGCGCCCGGCATTTTCATTGACGGTTTCGATCCGTTGGGAGACTTCGCTGGTGCCGTCAGCGGCCTGTTGGACATTGCGCGAAATTTCGCCAATCGCGGCGTGCTGTTCTTCGACCGCAGCCGCAATCGCGGTTGAACTGTCGGCGACTTTGGCGATGGTTTCGGAAATCAGGCGGATGGCTTCAACTGCTTCGCCAGTTTCATTTTGCACCGAGAGAATTTGCTGATTGATTTCCTCGGTCGCCTTGGCGGTTTGGTTGGCGAGGTTTTTGACCTCAGATGCGACCACGGCAAAGCCTTTGCCGGCATCACCGGCACGCGCGGCCTCAATCGTGGCGTTGAGTGCCAGAAGGTTGGTCTGTTCGGCAATGTCGCCGATCAGTTTTGCCACGTCACCAATTTTCTGTGCCGCATCGGCAAGGCCGGTCACGGTTTCATTGGTGCGGGTTGCCTGATCATTTGCCTGATTGGCAATGTCGGCCGATTGGGCGATCTGATGGGCAATTTCGTCACTTGATGCGGTGAGTTCTTCGGTCGCGGCCGAGACGGTTTGTACATTGGTCGATGTTTCGTTGGTGGCCGAGGCAACTGCGGCGGAAAGTTCGCTGTTGGTGTTGCTGGCTTCTTGCATGTTTGCGGTGGCCTGCTTCATTTCGGTAATGGAAGCAGAGATCGACCGGATCAGGCCCTTGACCCGTTGTTCAAGGGAGTTTGCCATGTTGGTGATGTCGTCACGGCGTTGTTTGTCAGCCTCGACTTCCATTTTCTTCTGGCGGGTTTGGAGTTCTTGGTTTTCAAGAGCTTGCTGGCGGAAGGAGACAACAGTTCGGGCCATGTCACCGACCTCATCCCCACGGTCCTGACCTTCGATTTCGCCTTCAAGCTGTCCGGTTGCGATCTGGGTCATACGGGATGAAAGTTTGCCCAAGCCAACCGTAATGTTGCGCCCGATTGTAAGCGACAAAAGGGTCAGGATAACAACAACGATAGAAATTATTACAAGCGACGTAACGGCCTGATCGAAGAATGCTGCATCGACATCGTCAATATAAATACCGGTGCCGATGGTGTGCCCCCAAGGCAGTGTATTGGCGTAGGAGAGTTTCTCAAACAGGGCGTCTTTCTGTTGGCCCGGTTTGGGCCACATATATGTAAAGAAGCCTCCGCGCGGGTTTTCTGCAACTTCAAGCATTTCGCGGATAATGAATTTGCCGGTTGGATCCTTAAGCTGGCTGAGATCTTTGCCCACCAAGGCTGCGTTGGCTGCATGCATCTGGGCAATGCCTTTTGAGTCATAGGCAAAGAAATAGCCGGTGCCTTCGTCAAATTTTGACGACGCCGCCATGCGGTAGAATTCGGTGATGGCTTCTTCCTGGCCAAGCGTACCATCATCAACCTGCTGTTGATAAGATTGTGCTGCCGTGATGAGCATGTCGGTCGTCGATTCTATCTTGTCCTTGCGATCCTCTATCATGCCATCGCGCAGAGCTACCAACTGCAGAGTAGAAATCGTCAGAAGGGCGATCACGGATAGAATCGAGAGACTTGCAACTTTCTTACCAATGCGGATGTTCTGAAGCATGGTGTATTCCTGTACTTGACTGTTTTGCCTGCTAGCAAATGCCGGGATCTATTCAAAGGAGGTGGCAATGATAGATTTGTATAAACTTTAGTTTATAATTACACGCAAACGTATAGTATGATCTAAGTCAAGCGATATCATATTTTTTGAATGATTATGCTGGTGACTGTTATGGCGACAGGCTCTGTGCCGTGCTCTTGCTTGGGCAGCCTTGCCGTGCAAACGCCCTAATGAAAAAACACCTGTCGGATATGACAGGTGCTTTTTTGTTTTTAGTTTTTGATCTTGATCGTTTTGATCAGGTCAGGTGTCTGGTCAAAAAGGAGGTAGCAAGGTCAATGCCTTCTTCGTCGATGCCATGTTGCAGGCCCGCGCGTTCATGCAGGGCAACATCGATGCCGTTCGCGCTAAGCGTTTCCTTGGCAAGGCGGGATGCCTCGATCGGGACGACCGGATCGGCGGTGCCATGGACCAGCACCATCGGCGGACGCGACTTGATTTCGGCGGCAAAGGCATCTTCGCCCAGAAGTGCGCCGGAAAATCCGATTACACCGGCGATCTGATCTTGGCGACGCGGGGCCGATTGAAACGCCATCATTGTGCCTTGCGAGAAACCAAGCAGGGCAACACGATCTGCGGTCACACCATGGGTTTCCATCACATGGTCGATAAAATCATCGACATAGGCAGCACTTTTGGCGGCACCCTGTGCCATGGCCTTAAGCGCGCCGGACATGGTTTCAGGCGCACGGCGCAGAAATTCCGGATCATATTCGGCAAGGCTGAACCACTGGCGGCCAAATGGTGACATCTCACACGGGTAGGGGGCATTTGGCGAATAAAATGCCGTATCGGGAAGCTTGCGGGCCAGATGCGGGGCCAGACCAATCAGGTCATTGCCATCTGCGCCATAGCCATGCAGCAGGATGACGACGCTTTTGGTGGTGCCCGATGCTGCTGGCAACGTCGGACCGGACAATAATGTTTCGGTGCTCATTATGACTTCCCTGAATATTCCTGTGCCCCTGCTTAGCAACCCATGGATTGGACGACCAGTGTTTTTTGCACCGCACGACAGGTAATCGATTTGCCGTTGCGGTGCAGGATGAAATATATCCCGCCAGCCTGTGGATAAAAGTGTGGATGGATTGGATTGCGTAAGACCAATTTTGCAATTGTACGCCGTTTTGACCGGTTGACGTGTGGTCGCCCTATGCCGTGGTATAGTTTTTTAGCGGTGAAATGGGCCGCAGTGCAATAAACCCAGAATGCAAATTTATCTTATATAAAACAAAGTATTACAGATATATTCAAGGGGTTAGCTGCATTTGGTATTTCAAAATTGGTTCAAAAATTACCAAAAATGAAATCGAAAACCCTCGACTGAGTAGGCATGAGGAAGACGGAAATTCAACGGTGTGGATTTTTTGAGGTATTCCACGTTTAAAACCTGTCTTTTGCCGCGCGCTTTTCTGTGCCACAAGAAATCGTCCGGTCCCGCCAGACCGCCCCACACGAAGAATAAAATTTAGAGGCCCTGATGAACCGTACGCGCCGATGGTTCGGCAAGGGGGATCGACGTGTTCTGACGTTGACCTTGCCGATTATCCTGTCCAATGCCACCGTCCCGTTGCTCGGTGCTGTCGATACTGCTGTCGTCGGTCATCTTGATAGCCCGCATTATATTGGGGCAGTTGCGGTTGGGGCGCTGATCTTTTCCTATGTGTTTTGGGGGTTCGGGTTTCTGCGCATGGCGACCACGGGCCTTGCCGCACAGGCCCATGGGCGGCGTGATGCCAATGGGGTGCGTGCGGTTTTTGCCCGTGCGGCCTTTATCGCGGTTGTGGCCGGTCTTGCGGTCATGGTGTTGCAATATCCGATCATTGAACTGGCGATGTCGTTGATCGCGCCAAGTCCAGCGGTTGAGGCATCCGCACGCGATTACTTTGCCGTTCGGATCTGGGCATCGCCTGCGACCCTGATGCAATATTGTATGCTGGGCTGGTTGCTTGCGATGCGCGACAGCCGGGCGGTGTTTATCTTTCAGGTGGTCCTGAATTCGATCAACATCATCCTTGATATCCTGTTTGTCCAAGGGTTTGGCTGGGATGTGCGCGGGGTGGCCGGGGCAACTGTGATTGCCGATTATTCCGGTGTCGTATTGGGATGGTTTTTGATGCAGCCGCATCTTAAACGCCTTGGCGGGACATGGCGCGGCATTGGGATTCTGGATCGGGCACAGTTATCGAAACTGATGAAAATCAATGGTGATATTTTTGTTCGCACCCTTGCACTGACATCGGCCTTTGCGCTGTTTACCAGTTTCAGCGCGCGGTTTGGCGAAGTGACATTGGCCGCGAACGCGGTTTTACAGAACTTTTTGATGTTCGGATCGTTTGCGCTTGATGGTTTTGCCCATGCGGCGGAAACGCTTGTTGGGCAGGCTTACGGTGCGGAACGGCGCAAACAGTTTCTGTGGGCGGTGCGCAAAACAACGATCTGGTCGATCATCTCGGCGGTTGTTATGGCGGCCCTGTTTGCCGCAGCGGGCCCGTGGATCATTGATGGGCTGACCAGCATTCCCGAAGTGCGGGCCGCGTCTTATGAGTATCTGGTCTGGGCGGTGATATTGCCGATTACCGGTGTGCTTGGATTTCAGTTTGACGGCGTGTTTTTAGGCGCCATGCAGACCAAGCAGTGGCGCAACATGATGCTGCTGTCGGTGGGGATTTATGGGCTGTTTGCCTGGTGGGCGGTTGAGACAGGCAGCAATCATATGCTGTGGGCCGCGTTTAACGCGTTCTTCCTGCTGCGCGGGGTGACTTTGGCGCTGCTGTTTCCGACCATCATCCCGGATCGTCGGAAAGCGGTTGGGTAGGGTGGTAACGTACCGCCGTATTGCTCTTGGTTTTGGGGACGATGACAGATGTGCTGCAATCAGTCGGTTTCGGCGACCGGAAGCTTGGTGCTGTTTTTGACTTCATGCAGGGTGAAGCTTGATTTCATGTTGGCGACACCGGGCAGCTTCATCATGACGTCGGACAGGAAGCGCTGATAGGACGCCGGGTCAGGCACGATGATGCGCATCATGTAATCCTGATTGCCGACCATGGCATAGCAATCGACAATTTCGTGGTGTTCCTGAACAGCGGTTTCAAACCGGCGCAGCGATGGTTCGTCATGCTGGGTCAAAGACACCGTGACAAAGACGTTCACGCCCAGATGCAAATGCGACGGATCGAGCAGGGCGACATATTTGCGAATGACGCCGCTTTCTTCGAGCTTGCGCAAGCGTCGCAGGCATGGGGAGACGGACAGGCCAACCTTATCAGCCAGTTCGACCATCGAAATCCGCCCGTCTTCCTGAATTTCACGAAGAATTTTGCGATCAATTGCGTCGAATCCGTTGCGCGCCATGGCGTGCCACACTCCTTTGGTCGATAAAAGGCGGGGGTAAAAGCCGCCCGCACATATCTGGTTTCAGGGGGTAAATCTTGCCAAAATTTAATCCGCCTGTACGTGTTTTCTGCTGCGCGATAAGCCATGACTTCGCGTTTCTGTCAATCGTTGCATGGTAACAGATGTTATTTTTCACTTTGTTAAACTGTGAATATAAGGTGGCGGCCCAACACCGTATAACACTGCTTTGCGCTTGCACGGGGATGGGAATATCGCTATGTCCTTCAATTGCTTGGAAAGCTTTGCTTTGACGCCGTTTCCTCGCACCCGCAGCGGAACTTATCATTGCCGTAACGCGTTTTGACAGTGTAGTATAATCGTACCAATTTACTTATTTTGAATGCGGTTAATCTCCTGTCGGGGACTGGGAGAGGTTGGTTGATCCAGCCGCGTTATAGAAAGGCACACATGGTGGACGCTGCGCAAAACACACCGGGATATAACCTGGTCACGATTGGCGAGCATAAAATCAATATCCGTCCGGCGGTTCAGGGGGACCTGCCAAATGTTGTTGATCTTGATGATCGGACAACAGGTTTGCGCAAGCCCGAGTATTGGGACGATTTGTTTACCCGCTATGGCAATCGCAAGGATTCCCGGTTTTTCCTGATTGCAGAAGAAAACGGCACGTTGCTTGGCTGTATTTTCGGTGAAGTGCGGTCGTGGGAGTTTAATTCGGTGCCATGTGGCTGGGTTGGCACGGTCAGTGTCGAACCGGACCTGCGCATGGGCGGAATCGGGACCATTCTGTATGATGAAATGTGCCGGTGCTTCCGCAAGGCCGGGGTGACCAAAGTGCGCACCATGATCCCGCGCGATGCCACCGATCTTATGTCGTTCTTCCGATCACAGGGCATGATGGCTGGCCCGTTTATCCAGCTTGAAACCGATATGGAAGAGGGGGCTTAAGCCATGATGTCTTTGCAAAAGGCAACCCTGTTTGCCCTGTATGCGGTTCTGGAGCTGGCCGAGGATACCGACCGGCAGCTTTCGGCATCGGAAATCGCCGAACGGTACAACATTTCCACCAACCATCTTGCCAAGGTCCTGCGTGATCTCGGCCGGGCGGGCTTGGTTGAATCGGTACGGGGTGCCGGGGGGGGATATCGTTTCTGTGGCAATGCCAAGCGCACGACGCTTTTGGATGTGGTGCAATTGTTTGAAGAGGTCGGGACCGGCCCATCAAACAGCATTGTGCAGCAAACCAATGCCGGTGCGGCCTTGTCGCAGGTGATGGATGAAATCGAAGAAATCACCCATGCGACGTTGCTGTCGATTACGCTTGAAACCATGCTGAAACTCATGCGCAAGCGACGCCCGGAAAAACCATCATCGACTGGTTTGTTCCGCGCGGTTTAAACCCCGGACAGGCACCAAAATTCAGACAAACAAAAAGGCCGTCAGAACATTCTGACGGCCTTTTTCGTAGTGGGCTGATCCGCTTGGCTTAGCTTTCGCCAGATGATGCCGGTGCGGATTGATCGCCTTCGGCGCTGTCGGACGCAGCAGCCTTGGGGGCTGGTTTCTTGCGTGGACGGCGCGGGGCGCGTGGTTTCTTGGCTTCGGCCTTTGGCTTTTCAGCAGCAGCGGCCTGATCCTGAGCAGGGGCGTCGGCCTGAGCCGGTTTTGCGTCCTGTGCCGGGGTATCATGTGCCGGGGCGTCCGATGCGTTGGACGCAACGGGTGCTGTAGTCGCCGGTGTTGCCGAAGTTGAAGTTTCCGGGGCGGTATCGGTGCCAGTGTCGTCTGCCTTTTTCCGGGCAGGACGACGCGGGGTTTTTGCCCGGGTGGTTTTGGCCGCACGCGGTGATTTTGCCGCCGGTTTACGGGCCGCAGTTGTTTTTTGCGGTTCGTCGTCGATGTCGTTCTTGCCGCGCGCCAGGCTTGAGGCCGGGACCGGGGTCAGCAAGAAGGCCGGAACGTGATCGCCAAGGCCGAGAACCGGTTTGTCATCGCGGTCATCTCGATCACGACGGTTGTTGTTGCGGTTCTGACGATCGTTGCGATCATTATTACGGTCGTTCCGATCATTGCGTTCGTAACGGTCGTTATTCGGCCTTGCATCCCGCTGTGCAGGTTTGCGGGTTTCGGTTTCTTTGGCCTTGGCCGGTGCAGCAGGCTGGGCCTGTGCGGGGGCTGCTGCGGGCTGTGCGGGCTGTGTCTGTGGGGTTGGTGCATCAGACTTGGTGTCTGACTTGCCAGCATTCCCAGCAGATTGCGCATCAGACCGGTTGTCAGAGCGATTGTCCGAACGGTTATCAGGACGCGCCGAGCGTCCCGGTCGGTTATCGCGCGATGGTTTATCGTCACGGCCAGCCGGTTTGCGGCTTTTCTTGTTCCGGCGTTTCTTGCCGGTAAAGTCCAGCTCAAGCGTTTCGATGCCTTCAATCTCGGTCAGTGGAATATCAAGATTGATGGATTTGTTGATTGCTGCGACCAGTTTGCCGTCTTCTGGCACGGCAAGGGTATATGCCTTGCCCGCACGTCCTGCGCGGCCGGTACGACCGGTACGGTGGACGTAATCTTCGGCGTTGAATGGCACGTCAAAGTTAAAGACGTGCGACACATCGGCAACGTCAATCCCACGTGCGGCAACGTCTGAACAGACCAGAAGCGTGATTTCGCCGGTTTTGAATTTGGCGAGCGTTTCGGTCCGTTCACTTTGTGCCAGATCACCGTGCATGCGTCCGGCGTTAAAGCCGTGCTTGGTCAGCGATTTGAACAGGATATCAACGTCTTTTTTGCGGTTACAGAACACAAAAGCGTTTCTGACGTCTTCCTGACGGATCAGGTGGCGCAGGGCTTCGCGCTTGTCCATGTCGTCAAGAACAAGAAGCTTGTGTTCCACCGTGGTCGCCATGGTCGAGGGCGGGGAGACGGTGATTTCCTTTGGATTGGACAGGAATTTGTCCGCAAGGCGTCGGATTTCCTTGGGCATGGTCGCCGAGAAGAAAAGCGTCTGACGCTGTTTTGGCAGCATGTTGACGATTTTTTCGATGTCGGGGATGAAGCCCATGTCGAGCATGCGGTCGGCTTCGTCGATCACGAGAAGTTTGCAATCAGACAGAAGCAGTTTGCCGCGTTCAAACGTATCGATCAGGCGTCCTGGCGTCGCGATGATGACATCTGCGCCTTTTTCCAGGATTTTGCCTTGTTCAGATGCGGATTCACCGCCGATGATCAGGGCCTTCGACAGCGACATGTATTTGCCATAGGTGTCGAAGTTTGCTGCAACCTGGGTCGCGAGTTCGCGGGTCGGTTCGAGAATGATCGACCGTGGCATCCGCATGCGTGCGCGCCCGTGATGCAGAATATCAAGCATCGGCAGGGTGAAGCCTGCTGTCTTACCCGTCCCGGTTTGTGCACAGCCCAGAATGTCACGTGCCATAAGCACCGACGGAATTGCTTGTGCCTGAATGGGGGTCGGGGTGTCGTAGCCGGCGTCTGCGACGGCTTTGAGGATATCTTCGCTCAGACCGAGATCGGCGAAATTCATATGGTTCGTTTTCCCGCAATGATATGCGTTGAAGTTAAGGAAGTGCTATAAAAGCTGTTTGGGTCGTAAAGCGAAGACCGAATTAAGTCAAGAAAAACGCCGCAAAAAACGTGTTGAAAACCGATTTCGGGACTGTCGAGAGGCTTGTTCGCAACAGTTTGGCAGCGTAACCTGACACAACAAAGAATGAACAGGGGAGAAATGCCGTGCTGATGGATGCCACGCGCGCAAGTTTGCTTATAATCGATGTGCAGGAGAAACTCTATCCTGCGTGTCAGGAACCGGAACAAACGGTGGCAAATTGCTGCTTTCTTGTCAAATGTGCCAACCGGCTTGGCGTTCCCGTACTGGTGACAGAACAATATCCCAAGGGGTTGGGACATACAGCACCCGAAATCCTTGAACTTGTCGCGCAAAACGGCGATGGGCCTGAGGGCGGAAATGTTATTTCCAAAGTCGCATTTTCGGCTGTGCCAGCAGATGGTTTTATCGACAAGATCGAAGAAAACACCGGCCGCGATCAGGTGGTCGTGATGGGGATGGAAACCCACGTATGCGTATTGCAAACCGTGATGGAATTGATTGAGCGCGGGCGTGAGGTTTATCTTGTCGCCGATGCGGTGACATCACGTAGCATGCATGACAAGATTTTTGCGATTGAACGTATGCGCGATGCCGGGGCGAAGATCGTGACGCGCGAAAGTGTGATGTTTGAATGGCTACGTGTTGCCGGAACCCCGGAATTCAAGGAACTGAGCGCGCTGATTAAATGACCGCCGATACTTTACGTTCCGCAATAGAACTAGACGGGCACGGATCATCTGATCGCGTGTCCGTTGTGTTTTTATCGGGCATGCTGGCCGATCAACGGATGTGGCAACCGACCATTGATGTGTTGGCCAATGGGTGCGGTGATGCCGGGCATTTGATTGAACCGGTGTTTTGCGAACTGTTTGATCAAGACGGCGTGGGCGATATGGCAACAGCCGTCCTTGATCGCGCCCCGGATCGTTTTGCGCTTGTGGGCATGTCGATGGGGGGATATGTCGCGTTTGACATTCTGCGCCGCGCCCCTGAACGGGTCAGTCATCTTATGCTGGTTAATACCCGTGCGACTGAAGACCCACCTAAAATCCGGCGACGGCGTATGTTGCTCGCGCATCTGGTGGCGGAAAATACCCCGTTTAAGGGGGTGAATGACGCCATGCTGGATGATTTGATCCATCCAGATAACCGCAAGGATGCCGGTCTGGTCAGGCTTTTGACCGCGATGGCCGATGACTGCGGCCCGGATGTATTTAAACGCCAAAGCAAGGCCGTCGCCGAGCGACCCGACAGCACGGCGGTTCTGGCCGAGATCAATATCCCGTGCAGCGTGATGGTTGGCGAGGCTGACCGTGTGATCAGCCCCGAAAGCCATCGCGACATGGCCAATGCCATCACCGGGGCGTCGTTTGCCGTTGTACCGGGGGCGGGGCATTATGTACCACTTGAGGCGCCCGTGGTGTTTGCTGATTACTTGGTCGCGCTTTTGAGGCGTTAGCAGATCGGCATCATGCTTGAGCAGTTTTTATCATCGTTTTTGTTCAAGTTACGCGGGAACAGCTGAAAACTAATTGTGCCCGCGCTATTGATCACTTGTTGTTCAAATTTGTCGCGGACCAAGCGCGCCCGTGTTGCCGAGATGATATCGTCACCGGCACAAAATCCGAACCGGACAATTACCCGATCAGAGGTACCATCGCTTTTGGCTGATTGCGGGTCTGTGCAGAGCGTGCCACGCATGGTGGTCTGGGTCGGGTTTACCACGACCACAAGACGGTTTTCGGGCTTGATCGTTTGTGTATCGGAAATGTCCGCCGCATCGGTGACGAAATTCAGGCGCGGCGGGTAACCGTGATTGGAGAGGGCATCTGCCCATGTCTGATTGTCCAGGGTGTCATTGGCATCAACAATATCAAGCATCATGACCTGACTTGGGGCACCTGCGACCTTGAAGCTTTGAACTTCGCTGACGTTGTAATAAGGGGCCTCAACCAAAGCCGCCCCGCACCCGGTCAGCGCCGATAACGCACCCAAAGCCGCGATAGAGGATAATTTGCGCAGTTTTCGTGTGGTCACTTGGGACCTCCTTCTTGGCAGTTTTGCGTATCTTACACGTCAATTGTGGGCAATTTATTGCAAAATTGACGTGTCGCAGCGATGGAAAATGGGGCCTTAAAAGCACCGGTTAGGGTGTGATCAGAAAACCGACCGGCCAATGGCGCGGATCAGCATTTCAAGTGCGCGTATGCCTGCTGCGGAATTGCCCCGTCCATCAAGGCGCGGCGACCAGACACAGACGGAAAATTCGCCCGGTACAATTCCGATGATTCCGCCGCCAACCCCGCTTTTGGCGGGGATGCCGACCGTAAAGGCGAAATCGCCAACCCCGTCATACATACCACATGTCAGCATCAGGGCATTAATGCGTCTGGTTTCTTCGGGGGCAATGACCGTTTGGCCATCAATGCCCACACCCTTGTTGGCAAGGAAGAAAGACGCCCGCGCCATTTCACGCGCGGTCATTGCGACCGAGCATTGTTTGAAATAAGCACGCACCACGTCTTCGACCGGGTTGTCGAGTTTGCCAAAACTTTTCATCAGATAGGCAATCGCGCGGTTGCGATCACCGTGCTGATCTTCGGACAGATACACAGTGTTATCGACCCGGATATCGGGATTGCCACAGAGTTGACCGAGAAATTCCGCAACCGAGCGATCCGGATTGGCGTAACGCGATGTGATCAGGTCGGCGACCCGAATGGCCCCGGCATTGATAAACGGATTACGCGGAATGCCATTTTCCTGTTCAAGCAGGATCAGGGAATTGAACGCCGACCCGGATGGTTCACGGCGCACGGCCTGCCAGAGTTGGTCGCCATGGGCACGCTGTGCCAGCACAAGGGCGAACATTTTTGAAATGCTCTGGATTGAAAACGACTGGTCTGCCTGCCCGATGGTAAATTCCTGTCCGTCAGTGCCACAAATCACCATGGCAAAGTGATCGTCAGGAACGTTCGACAGGGCGGGGATGTAATCAGCCTTGCGCGCGTCACCAAAGTCTTCTTTGGCAACATGGTCGGCAATCTGTTCGAGGATGGCGGCATAATCGTGCGACATTATGCGATCCTGTTTGGTTGCAAACGGGGAAAACGGACAAAAAACCCGGCACACATGGCCGGGTTTTTCATGAAGATAAATTTTTGATCAGACGTCGATGTCTTCGACGAAACGGGCGTGTTCCTGAATGAACTGGAAACGCAGTTCCGGTTTTTTGCCCATCAGACGATTGACAAGGTCCTTGGTCTGACCCTGTTCATCGGGAAGGGCCGCATCGGGCAGGGTTACGCGCAGAAGGGTGCGTTTTTTAGGTGCCATCGTGGTTTCACGAAGCTGCTGTGGAGGCATTTCACCCAGACCCTTAAATCGGGAAATCTCGACCTTGGCGGGGTTTTTGAACTCCCCATGTAGGATGACTTCCTTTTCGGCGTCATCCATCGCATAGATCGATTTGCCCCCCTGTGTCAGGCGATAGAGCGGAGGCATGGCAAGATACAGGTTGCCGTTTTCGATAAGGCCTGGCATTTCCTGATAGAAGAAGGTCATCAGAAGGGATGCGATATGTGCGCCATCGACATCCGCATCGGTCATGATGATCACGCGTTCATAGCGCAAGTCAGCTAAGCGGAAATCCTTCCCTGAACCGCAGCCAAAGGCTTCGATCATGTCCTTGATTTCCTGATTGGCCATCATCTTTTCGTAGGTCGCCGAGGCCACGTTGAGGATCTTACCACGCAGCGGCAAGACAGCCTGCGTTTCACGGTCACGGCCCTGCTTGGCGGAACCACCTGCCGAGTCACCCTCGACCAAAAAGATTTCAGTGCCCGCCGCGATAGAACGCGAACAGTCAGAAAGTTTGCCCGGAAGACGCAGACGGCGGGTGGCCGACTGACGCTTGGTTTCCTTTTTCTCCTTGCGGCGCTGACGTTCTTCGGCACGCAGGATGATGTTTTCAAGCAGACGCTTGGCGTTTTCGGTATCCCCGGTCAGCCAATGGTCGAAATGGTCACGTACTGCGGTTTCAACCAGTTTGGTCGCACCCTGTGTTCCGAGTTTTTCCTTGGTCTGGCCCTGGAATTGCGGATCAGGCAGGAATACCGACAGCATGACGCAACCGCCGCCAAAGACGTCTTCGGCGGTAATGGCGGCGGCCTTCTTCTGACCGACCATTTCACCATAGGATTTGATTGCCTTGGTCAAAGCATAGCGAAAACCAGCTTCGTGCGTGCCCCCCAGCGGGGTCGGCACGGTGTTACAATAGGAATGGAAATAGCCTTCGCCGGTTTCAGGCCAGCCAATCGCCCATTCCACACGTCCCGCACTGTCAGAAAACTTTGCCTCACCCGCAAATGGACGTTCAGTGACAAGGTCGCGCCCCTTGAGGGTCATCTCAAGATAATCGAGAATGCCGTTGGGGAATTTCAGGACTTCTTGCTGCGGGGTTGGGTCGTCACTGGTCAGCAATGACGGATCAACCGACCAGCGGATTTCAACACCCTTGTAGAGATAGGCCTTAGAGCGGGCCATTCGGAAAATTGTCGCGGCTTTGAGTTTCAAGCGCGATCCAAAAATTTCCGGATCGGGGCGGAAAATGACCGTGGTGCCGCGCCGGTTGCTAACCGCACCGCCGTCTTGCAACGGACCCAGCGGGGTGCCTTTGGAATATTCCTGAAACACCAGTTTGCGGTCGCGCGCGACTTCAACCCGGAATTTGTCGGTCAGGGCGTTCACAACAGACATGCCGACACCGTGCAAACCGCCCGATGTTTCATAGGCCTTGCCCGAGAATTTACCGCCCGAGTGCAGGGTGGTCAGGATGACCTCAAGGGCAGATTTGTCAGGGAATTTCGGATGTGGGTCGGTTGGAATACCACGCCCGTTATCGCGGACAAGAACGGTGTTGTCCGTTCTCAGTTCCAGTTCGATCCAGTCGGCGTGTCCTGCGACGGCCTCATCCATGGAGTTATCGAGAATCTCGGCCACCAGATGATGCAAGGCTGCATCATCTGTGCCCCCGATATACATACCGGGGCGGCGTCGAACGGGTTCTAGCCCTTCGAGAACTTCGATGTCTTTGGCGGAGTAGGCATTGTCTGTTGACTGGTTTGAGTCTTCAAATAGGTCGGTCATGTCCCCGGAACGCACTTCTTCTTTGTGTTAAAACAAGGCTCAGCAACGCATATCTGTTGATCGATATTCACGAGCCCAAACAAAAATTCCATGGTGGTGCTTTTGGTTGGACTCTAAGGTTGGATACCTCGGCGCTAAACGAGTACCATATGTCGGTAGATCGAACCCATAAAAATGTGTTTTTAAGTCCAATGCAAGCGGTGGTCTTGAGTGGGGCCCAAAATTTAGGCGGCATGGCGCAGAAAACCGTGACCGGGAGGTCCAATAAAAAAATTGGTACGCAAGAGCAACGTACCCTTAACAGGAGTTAGCCTGATGGCGACAGAAAGCGAAAACACACAAATGCCTGAACACACGATGCCGCGCGGTGATCTGTGTACCCGAACGCTTGCGATGCCCGCCGACACCAACCCCAGCGGGGATATTTTCGGCGGCTGGCTGATGTCGCAGATGGATATCGCCGGCGGTGTTCTGGCCAGTCAGATTGCCGAAGGGCGTATCGCCACGGTGGCCGTGGATGCCATGACTTTCCTGCGTCCGGTGTATGTTGGCGATGTTGTCTGTGTCTATGGCGATATCGAACGGATCGGAACAACATCGGTCGTGCTTCATCTCGAATCCTGGGTGCTGCGCCGCAATCAACCACCGCGCATCAAGGTAACAGAAGCCACCTTTACCTTTGTCGCCATCGATGCCGAAGGCCGCCCGCGCCCGGTGCGCAAGGATGAAGCCATCGCTTAACGCCGTCAGTCGCTAATCGGCCGATATTATACAGGAGCCCCGCCATGATGAATTCGAAAAGCATCGTCCTTTGGGCATTTTTCGGTTTGTGTGGCGGGGTTTTTGTTGACCCAGCGTCCAGTCATGCCGGGGAGGCCGATGTGGTTGGCGTTGAAGTCCGCAAAACGAGCGATGCGACATACCGGTTTTCCGTCACGGTGGCGCATGACGATACGGGCTGGGATCATTATGCCGATGCGTGGCAGGTGATTGGGCCCGATGGTGCGGTGCTTGGCGAGCGTATTCTGGCTCACCCGCATGTCAATGAGCAGCCCTTTACCCGGTCGTTATCCGGTGTGGCTATCCCCAACGGCATAACATCGGTGATAGTACGCGCACGTGATTTGGTGCATGGGTTTGGCGGGCAAGAGATTGCCATCAATCTGCCCGAACAGATCGGCGATGTTGCCACTGCACCGTAAGGGGCAACATCGGCTGAACGTGTGCTGCCCCTGTTTGGTAAATGCGGATTACCAACTGGCCTTCGCCACGCGGATGAAGTTTTCACCCATGATTTTATCGACATCATCAGTCGAATAGCCGGTTGCGATCAGGGCATCAGCAAGGGCCGGCAGTTTGCGCGGGTCAAAGACCGCAGCCCCGCCGGCCGCCGGACCATAGCCGCTGGCGGCTGGCCAGTAGTGGTCTTTATCCACCCCATCGGGGAAGTCATTGGTACCGGCAACCGAGGGCATGGTATCAAGCCCGATGCCGACATGATCCACACCGACCAGATCAACCGCATACTTGATATGGCGGATCATGTCGGGGACTTCCGGTGCGTTCGGCGATTTGATGAAGCGCTGGAAGCCGCAAATGCCGATCACGCCACCGGTGTCAGCACAGGCTTTGATTTGTTCATCATCAATGCAGCGTTCATGCCCACCCAATGCCTTGGGGTTGGCGTGGCTGAAGACGACCGGTTTGGATGAGACCCGCATGATATCAAGCGAGCTTTGCCGCCCGGTATGCGAGCAATCCATGATCATGCCGCTGCTATTGACGGCCTTGACAATTTCAACACCAAGATCGGTCAGCGGCATATCGACATCATGGCAACCGCCGGCGACCGAGTTGTTACGGTTATAGGCAAAGTGGATTTGCTTGACGCCTAGCTTGGCAAAGACCGGCACCATTTCGGGCATGTCTTGCAGCATGACGGACCCTTCAAGATCAAAGCCGACACCGAGCAACCCTTTGGATTTGGCGGTGGCGAGGTCTTCGAACTTTTCGATCTGCATGTATTTGTCGGGGTATGCCGCGATCTTCGCACGGAAGGCGGCGATCACACGCAGGATATGGGCAATAGAGTTCATATCCATGCCAACATTAACGCAGACATAATCAATCTTGCCTGCAACATAGGTATCAAGCAGATCGATCGGTGTCTTTTCGTCAAGCGGCAGGCAGGCATGCGCATCCCAGGTGAAGGCCGGGATATGCTTGCGCTGGTAATTGGTGAGGTTGCTGTCCGCGGGGGCGAAGGGCGTTGCAAAGCTGTTGGCGGTGGCGTTTGTCATGGTATCTCCGTTCAGTCCCAATCAACAAAGGTGTCGACAACCGCACGGTCGTATCCGCCAGCGGCCTTATAAAGTTGCTGGGAATAGGGATGTTCGAGCGTGCCTTCGGCAAGTTGTTCGGCGGTGGCCCGTTCAACAATACGGCCATGGTTCATGATGGCGATGTCGTCACACATATGTGCCACCACGGCGAGATCGTGGCTGACCATGATATAGGTCAGGCCAAGGTCGCGGCGCAACCGGCCCAGAAGGTTGAGCACCTCTGCCTGAATAGACACATCGAGTGCCGATGTCGGTTCATCAAGCAGCAGAATTTTCGGTTCGAGAATAAGCGCACGGGCAATCGCCACACGCTGACGCTGCCCGCCGGAAAGCTGATGGGGATAGCGGAACCGAAACGCGTTATCGAGCCCGACCTGCGTAAGGGCCTCGACCACGCGGGCATCGGAATTGCCCAGCCCGTGAATATTGACCGGTTCGGTCAGAATGCGGTCAATGGTGTGACGCGGATGCAGGGAGCCGAACGGGTCCTGAAACACCATTTGCGCAAGGCGATAGAAATCCTTGTCGCGTTTGGGGCCAAGTTTCTTACCCTTGACTGTAATGGTGCCTTCCCAGTCATCGACAAGGCCGGTGACGGTGCGAAGGACGGTCGATTTACCCGACCCGGATTCGCCGACCAGACCAAATGATCCGTTGGCGGGAACGCTGATATCAACGTCTTTCAGGACGTGATTGTCATCGAACCAGGCGTTGAGTTTGCTGATTTCAATCATTGTATTTCTTATCCCTCTGCCCAGCTTTCTTCGCGTTCAAGGGTCGGCAGATCAGAATGATCGCCATCCATTTTTGGCAAGCAGTTCAAAAGGCCCTTGGTATAGGGGTGTTTGGCGTTGTGCAGTTCGGATGCCCGCAATTCTTCGACAACATGGCCCTGATACATCACCAGAACCCGGTCGCAGAAGCTTGAGATCAGTTGCAAGTCGTGGCTGATGAAAATCAGTGCCATGCCACGGTCGCGCACCAGATCATCCAAAATTGCCATGACCTGAAGCTGTACCGTGACATCAAGGGCCGATGTCGGCTCATCGGCAATGATCAATTCCGGATCGGGGATCAGCATCATGGCAATCATGACGCGTTGCCCCATGCCGCCTGATGTTTCGTGCGGGTAGGCGTTAAATACCCGTTCCGGATCACGGATTTTGACGGCTTCGAGCATTTCAAGGGCGCGAAGGCGGGCTTCCTTGGCGTTGACCTTATGGTGTTCGCGGTAGGCCTCGATAATCTGATCGCCGATGGTCATGACAGGATTAAGCGAATATTTCGGGTCCTGCATGATCATGGAAATGCGCGCACCACGCACCTTGCGCCATTGCTTTGGCGTCAGATTGGCAAGGTCGACATCGCGAAATTGCATTTTTTCAGCACTGATCGTGCCGTTTGCTGCTGTCAGGCCAAGGATGGCGCGCCCGGTCTGGGATTTACCCGACCCGGATTCGCCAACAATGCCAAGACGTTCACGACCAAGGTCAAACGACACACCGCGCACGGCGTGGACTTTGCCCTTTGGGGTATTGAAGGTGACTTCAAGGTTTTTGACGGTCAGAAGGGTTTCGGAACTCATGATCAATCCCCTCCGCGTGGATCAAGAACATCGCGCAGGCCATCACCCAGAAGGTTAAAGCCCAGACTGACAACAAAGATGGCAAGCCCCGGTACGGTGGCAACCCACCACTGTTCAAGCAGGAACTGACGCCCATCAGACACCATCGCCCCCCATTCGGGCATGGGTGGTTGTGCGCCAAGACCGAGGAAGCCAAGACCGGCCGCAATCAGGATCATGCCAGCCATATCAAGGGTGACACGCACGACGAGCGAGCTCATGCACATCGGTGTGATGTGACCAATGATCAGGGCAAAGTTCGAGGTGCCCTGAAGACGGGCCGCTTCGATATAGTCTTCTTTGCGCACTGTGATGGTTTCTGCCCGCGCAATACGGGCATAGGGCGGCCATGCGGTAATCGCGATGGCAAGAATGGCGTTTTCAATCCCCGGTCCGAGTGCGGAAACAAAGGCCAGTGCCAAAATCAGTTTCGGGAATGCTAGAAAAACGTCGGTAATGCGCATCAAGACCGCATCAATCCACCCACCAAAGAAACCTGCAGCGGTGCCGACCAGAAGGCCAAGCGGGGCGGCAGTGATGGCGACCAGCCCAACGATAAGCAGGGTATATTGTGCGCCGTAAATCAGGCGTGACAGGATATCGCGGCCTAATTGATCGGTGCCAAACCAGTGGTCGCCACTGGGCGGTTGAATACGGTTGGCAAGGTTTGCGGCAAGGGGATCATACGGGGCCAGAAGCGGGGCAAAGATTGTGACAAGGATCAGGCCGACCACAACTGAAAGGCCAATCATGGCCAGTTTGTTTTCGGAAAACTTGATCCAGCCCAGCCACGCGCGGCCACATTTGGCCTGCCAGCGTGATTGTGGAGTGTCGGATGTCAGCCACTGTTTCAGGCCGGGTTTTGCAGTGGAGGTTTGTGTGGTCATGGGGTTATCTCCGTGCCCGTGGGTCGAGGAAGCGATAGAGCACGTCAGACAGCATGTTCACGCTGATAAAGACGGCACCCACGACAACAGTTCCACCCAGAACCGCATTCATATCGGCATTGAGCAGTGAATTGGTGATGTACAGGCCAAGACCGGGCCAGGCAAAGATGATTTCGGTCAAAACCGACCCTTCGAGCAGGTTGGCATATGACAGCGCAATCACGGTGACCAATGGCACCATGACGTTGCCCAGCGCATGGCGCCAGATAATGCGATGTTCGGAGATGCCTTTGACCCGTGCGGTCAGAATGTATTCCTGACTGAGCTGTTCAAGCATGAAGGATCGGGTCATACGCGCAATATAAGCCAGCGAGAAATAGGCCAGGATGGATGCGGGCAGAATGATGTGTGACACCGCATTCCAGAACAAATCCATATCGCCTTCGATCAGCGTATCAACCAGCATCAAACCGGTAGTGGGTTCGATGAAATCGACATAGAACGCATCAAGGCGGCCGGGGCCGGCAACCCAGTCAAGTTTCATATAGAAAACCAGAAGCCCCATCAGGCCAAGCCAGAAGATCGGCATCGAATAGCCAGCAAGGCCAATGACGCGGACAACGTGGTCAGGCCATTTCCCTTTGTTGATTGCGGCAAAAACACCCGCCGGGATGCCCAGAATGACACCGATAATGGTGGCTATGGTGGCAAGTTCGAGGGTGGCGGGGAAAACGCGTTTGATGTCGTCAAGGACCGGGTTCGACGTCAAAACAGACGTACCGAAATCGCCTTGAAGGATATTGGAAATATAAATAAAGAATTGCTGCCAAATTGGCAGGTTAAGGCCCATTTCTTCGCGCACGCGGTCATAGACGGCTTGCGGAGCACGGTCGCCAACGGCGGCCAGAACCGGATCAATTGGCAGAACGCGGCCAATCAGGAATGTGACCAGAAGCAGACCAAAGAATGTAATGGCCAGCGAAAAAACAAGGCGCAGGAGGCTTCCTGCCTTGCCGGAAAAGAGACGGGCGCGTGTGCGCCCGTCCCGGTTTTTGCGTGTAACAGCGGACATTACGACCGTTGTCTCCTTAGTCTTTGGTGACAAAACGATAATAGTTGTTATCGAACGACGGACCGAGGACGAAGTTGTTCACATTCTTGCGCATGGACGCAATTTCAGTTTCCTGGAACATCACGACGAACGGACCGCTTTCGAGAACTTTTTTCTGAAGGTCGACATACATTGCTGCACGTTTCGCATCATCGCGTTCAAGGGTTGCGGCATCGGTTTCAGCCGTAAGGGGACCAGCGTCCCAAGCGTTACGCCATGCCAGCGGTTTTGCAACGGCATCGTCGGAGTTATCCGGATTCCAAGCAAAGGTCGATGCATTGGTGTGCGGATCCTGATAATCCGGGCCCCAGCGACCGATATAGATATCGTGCTGACGTGCGCGGTATTTGGTCAGCGTCTGTTTGCCATCGCCCGGAATGATTTCCAGATTGATGCCCGCCTGCGCCCAGGTTGCCTGGATCGACTGTGCCATCGCCATGATTGCGGTGGTGTTACGGGTATCCATGGTGACACTGAAACCATCGGGAAGGCCTGCTTCGGCCAACAGTTCCTTGGCTTTTTCGATGTTCAGGCTATAGGGATTTTCGTTATAGGCACCAAGGAAACCTTCAGGTAGGAATGCCTGATGGATCTGGGAACGACCTGCGAGGATGGTTTCGGAAATACCTTTGTAATCGACAAGGTATTTCAGGGCTTCGCGGACCTTCGGATTGGACAGATATTCGTTTTTCTGTGACAGGCCAAGATACCAAAGCGCACCTTTACCCTTTGACATCAACTTGATGTCGTCGTCACCCTTGATCGATGCCAACTGATCGGCTTCGAGGTTACGGGCAATATCAATATCGCCTTTTTCCAGAAGGAGCTGCTGGGAAGCGGCTTCTTTGACGTTACGGATGATGACGCGCTTCATTTCAGGTGCGCCATCCCAGTAATCTTCGTTCGCCGTCAGGCTCAGGCTTTGACCCGCGGTCCATTTGTTCAGTTTGAACGGGCCGGAGCCGGCATAGTTGGTTTTCAGCCACTCGTGACCGAGATCGCCGTCGACTTCGTGGGCAAGGACTTCTTCCTTATCGATCACTGCACCGACACCTGCGGTCAGGCAATACAGAACGAAGCTTGGCGCATAAGGTTTGTCGAGTTCCATGACCAGCGTCGACTCGTCGGTCGCACGGATTTTTTCTTTGACGTTGTCCGGGGTAAGGCCGAACTGGCCAAGGATAAAGGCCGGGGACTGATCAAGCAGGATCACACGTTGCAGCGAGAAGGCGGCATCTTCGGCAGTCAGGTCATTGCCCGACGCGAATTCAACGCCATCACGCATTTTAAAGGTGAAGGTTTTACCATCTTCTGAAACGTCCCAGCTTTCGGCCAGAACGCCATAGATTTTTGACACGTCATCATTATCGAACCCGATCAGACGGTCATAGGTGTTACCGGCATATTCGGCACCGGAAAATTCGAAAATCTGTGCCGGATCGAGTGTGATGATGTCATCAATGGCGAAGGCCATGACCAACGCGTTTTTCGGCGTGTCTGCCTGTGCTGCCAATGGCGTAGTTATGAGCGCGGTCCCCATGACCAGCCCTGCAATAAATTTGCGCATGATGCGCCTCCCGTTTTGTTGTTGTGGGACAGCAGGCCTGAGCAATGCGTGTTTCAGACACCAGCATGAAACTGTATCTGAAAAATTCACATCACCTGAAAGTGGGGCGGCCTGCAAGATCGTTGTCTGTTGTTCGCGAAGCTGAGCATAAATTATACGATTAATCAATGACCAGACGGTCAGGATTGCCTAAATTCCACGCAATGGCGGTGTGAATTCAGATGTGTTCGCGTATCGGTTGTGAATTTCGGGCGTTCGGGCCCGTAAAGGACAGACGCAAAAAATGAGGGCCGCCGGGAAGAGGGGATTCAGACACAAAAAAAGCCGCTTTTGAAAAGCGACTTTTGCATACTCTTTAAAAGAGTGGCGCGAGTGACGAGACTTGAACTCGCGGCCTCCGGCGTGACAGGCCGGCGCTCTAACCAACTGAGCTACACCCGCGCGGTGTGTGGCGCGGTTTATATAAATACCGCTGTCTGCTGGCAAGTGTTTTCTGGCCGAAATTTCAAAGAAAAACAACGCCGACACTTTGTGTGATCAGGCGCATGAAATCGGCCAAAAACAAAAAAGCACCAGCGGTAAAACCGAGGTGCTTTTTTGTTTCATTCCCATTGGGAGGGAATGGCGCGAGTGACGAGACTTGAACTCGCGGCCTCCGGCGTGACAGGCCGGCGCTCTAACCAACTGAGCTACACCCGCATGGTGTGTGGCGCGGTTTATATAAGTGGCTGTGCGCTGTGGCAAGGGCTTTTTGAGTGCGAAAAGTAATTTTCTTTACCGTCTCGCGCAAAAGTTTAACCCGGCCCGTGAAATGCGCCTTCGCCGTTTCTGGTGCGCCAGTCCAGACAATTATTTATAGCGTGCAGCAAGATGATTGATCGCGTGTCAGGGCGGTCAATATGGCTTTGTCCGCAGGATCGTTATTCGCGCGGCAGTTCATAGCGTTCGGCAAGTTTGGTCAGGGCGGCAACGGTGGCCTGTTCCACAGTTGTGCCAAACCCGGTGACGCGGCTTGCCAGAATGACATAGAGAGAATCAATATGAAGCTGCGACACAAGAAGCTGTTTTTCGTTCGCCGTTGTGCGGTCCGCGACGAAGCTTTCCATTGATTTTGCAATCTGGGTCATCAGGGGATACTGGAACGTCCCGCCAAGCGCCTTTACCGAATAGGCAAGGTCACCGCAGGCCGCAACAGCCTCCGGGCGCCTGGATTTATCGCCCAGCGCGCCGATGACAATTTTTCGGCAATCCATAAGTTCTTTGCCGACGTCGCGCACAAAGGTCTCTGTGCTGCGCTGAACAACATTTTCGAGTTCTTCGAGCTGTTCGGGGGACAAATTAATGTCGAACCCCTTGACGAAATTCACAGCACGCCGCTTCAGGTCTGTCTGAGCCGGAATGATCTGTACGTTTTTCTTTTTCTTCGGTTCTTCTGGTGTCACGATTGCTCCGCTTCCCCAGTCATAATGTGTCATCCGTTACAGTTCCCTTCGGTCAGGGCCGTCGAATTGTACCTGTCTACGGCGCCTATCGGGACCAAAATACGTTCCGGTATTAATGAAACGTCGTGGTCGCGCGATGACCGAAACCAAGCGACTATACAGTGCCTTGGCATTGAAGGGTTTTGCAAGAAATTCTGTAATTCCAAGATCGCGTGCTGTCGTCACATACTTCATTTCGGAATGTGCGGTCAGCATGATCACGGGGATAAAGCGGTTTGGTGAGTTGGTCGAATTGCGCATGACATCCAGGAATTCCAGCCCGTCCATACCACGCAGCCGCCATTCGCAGACAACAATGTCAATCTGTTCGCGGCGTAGCACGTCAAAGGCGTCATTGGGCGTCTTAACCCGCTGAATATGACTGGCACCAAGATATGCGAGGGTATCATACACAACCTGTGCTGAAATCTTATCCCCGTCTACAATCAGAAAACTGATTTTACTAAAGTCGATTTTTGCGTTCATCCAGCCTTGCTTCCTGAGCATCATCACGAAATGCGTCGGTGTTCAGGGGAACAGCACCAAACCCCTAGTGTGCTGTTGGTCTTAAACCCTTATACCTTTGTCTGGTTTCCAGCAAGCGCAAACAGATCGGAAAACCGAGCTGAATTCTGACAAATACTGACGCGCAGACAGTTGAAGGTATTGAACAAATGACGTTTCAGTTTCTTATGTTTTTGCTCGTGCCCAAGAGAGCAGCCCATCATATTGGGCTGTCGTTCCCGGAGTAAAGGGGGAGGCTGTTTTATTTCAGGGGTTCAGTTGCGCCTTCTTCATCAATGACCTGTACGGCAACGCCCGATTCCTCGAACATTTCGGTCGAAATTTTCATATCCTGTTCCCAACGTTCAAGAAAATCGTCGGTCAGTTTGCTTTTGTCGACAAAAACTTCGGCGATGCCCGCCTGAATGATCGCACGTGCGCAGTCGCAGCAGGGAAAATGTGTCACATACAGCGCGCAGCCATCAAGCGATGTTCCCGTATAACTGGCATTGTAAATGGCGTTGCGTTCGGCGTGTTCGGTATAGGCGTATTTTTCCGGGCGTTGATGGCGACGTTCGACTGTGTCATCGACACCGCGCGGAAAACCGTTATAGCCAACAGCCCGGATTTCTTTTTTGGGGCCGATGACAACCGCACCAACCTGCGTGCTGCGATCCTTTGACCAGTCTGCGATATGTGCCGCAAGACCAAGAAAGCGATGGTGCCATTTGCTCATGAAAAGGGGCCCTGTTGCCAAAGGTGTATCAGATTAATCAGCGTGTCACATTTACGCAGCGCTGCGCATGCTATCAGGTCTTTTAAGAAGGTGCTCCTTGTAATTGTCCAGTGAAAAATCACATTTTTGTAAAGGCATTTAGTGAAAAGTCCCTGTTCAAAGCGGGGCTTATTGACTATTAAGGGGATACCCCCAGAAAAGATCAGGACGCCTTGACGCCTCGCCGCAGATGCAGGCCGAAGCGGAAGGGCTCATGTGTAACCCAAATAACAAGAGGTATTAGCCGATGCGCCGTCAACGTAAGGCGAAAATCATCGCAACCCTGGGGCCAGCGAGCTCTCATCCAGATATGCTGGAGAAGATCGTAAAGTCAGGTGTAGATGTTTTCCGGCTGAATTTTTCGCATGGTGAACATGCAGAACACCAAAAACGTTTCGAAGCAATCCGCGCTGTAGAATCCAAACTCGGCCGTCCGATCGGGGTTTTGATGGACCTTCAGGGTCCTAAAATTCGCGTCGGGACCTTTGCCGATGAGCAGATCGAGCTTGCGGCTGGTGATACGTTCAAATTCGACATGGACAAAAAGCCGGGCGACAAAAAACGCGTTTCCCTGCCGCATCCCGAGGTTTACGCAGCCCTGAAACCGGGCGCAAACCTTTTGCTCGATGATGGCAAGCTGCGTATGCGTGTTGAAAAATGCGATGACAAATCCGCAGAATGTACCGTGATCACCGGTGGACCGCTGTCCAACCGTAAGGGCGTTAACCTGCCTGACGTCATGTTGCCGATGTCACCGTTGACCGAAAAAGACCGTATCGATCTTGATTATGGTCTGGAAATGGGCGTTGATTTTGTTGCGCTGTCATTCGTTCAGCGTCCTGAAGACGTTGCCGAAGCACGCAAAATCATTCAGGGCCGTGCGGCCATCGTTTCCAAACTGGAAAAGCCGCAGGCGATTGAGCATCTTGCCGAGATTGTTGATCTGTCGGACATCATCATGGTTGCCCGTGGCGACCTTGGTGTCGAATGCCCGCCAGAAGATGTGCCGATCTTGCAGAAACGCATCATCAAGGCTTGCCGCGAAGCCGGTAAGCCGGTGATTGTTGCGACCCAGATGCTTGACTCGATGGTGTCAAACCCGACCCCGACCCGTGCCGAAGCATCCGACGTTGCCACCGCCATTTATGATGGTGCCGATGCGGTGATGCTGTCTGCGGAAAGTGCGGTGGGCAAATATCCGCTTGAGACCGTCTCGATCATGGACCGTATTATGGTCCGGGTCGAAGAGGACGAGCTTTATTATCGTCTGCGCGATGCCAATCGTCCTGACCCGGAACACAATTCCCCGGATGCCATCAGTGCTGCTGCCCGTCAGGTGGCGGGGACCATTGGTGCCAAGGCTGTTGTGACCTATACCACGTCGGGTTCGACGTCGCTTCGTGCCGCGCGTGAGCGTCCGGAAGTTCCAATTCTGGGCCTGACGCCGAAAATCCAGACCGCACGTCGGATGACGTTGTGCTGGGGTGTGCATGCCGTGTTTACCCGTGATGCGACGAACTTCGCAGAAATGGTTGGCATTGCATGTGAAGTTGCCCAGCGCGAAGAATTCGCCAAGGTCGGGGATTCGTTGGTGATCACCGCAGGTGTGCCGTTTGGGACGCCCGGTGCAACCAACATCCTGCGCATTGCATGGGTTAGCTAACGGCGTCTTTGACGTTTGTTTGCCGATTTACCAAAACGGGTGGCTTTCAGGGCCGCCCGTTTTTCTTTGTCTGGCTTTTGGACTACGAGGACGTGCTGTGGTCTAAAACAGGCCGGAAAGACTGGTCTGGCGTGGCGGGGCGTGGGGTTTTATGCCTGTCGTTGTATAGGCCTCTGTATTGTTAATGTTTTTTTGAGTCTTTCCGTCGATAGTTGATCGGTAATCAGGCATGTATCTGATGATATGTGATGGTTGCAAATGGGGAGCCGAGGATAGACGATCGGTCAGGTTGTGAAGCGCGCCAAGTTCTGTTTAAACTGCGCTGACACAATAATAAAATCAGGGTGTTGGCGTTTGTTAACACCGACCTGCCGCAAGGCACGGGACCAGGGGAATTGCTGCGACAATGCTGAGTTGGATGTTCAATCGGCAAAAAAATACGGGTGACGCGGGGCTTGATGATAAAGCCACGGCGAAGCTTCGTGACCTTGCACAAACGGTCCGTACTGTTGCACCTGATGCCTTTGGTGCAGATCAGGCCAACGCACAGGCGCGCCGGATTCCCCGAAAGCAGCCTACGGACGATGTTCCCAATCTTTCGGCACTTGAACATGCTGCGCGCCTTTCATCGGAAATGGTCGACGCAGAAGACGATGAAGACAGCTCACCGGATTTTGACAGCGACGTTCGCATGGATGTTGCCCGGCGCCTGCGCCGCCATCTTGCCGATGTCAGCCCGTCCGAACGATTGACAATGGTTGATGAGTTCGTAGCGGCCATTGCCAATATGGGCGATTGCTATCGCCCGCAGGTCATTGCGCTGATTGATCAGGAACTTGGCCATACACCTTATATGACCCGTCAGGCTGCAACGCGTCTGCGTCAGGATATTCAGGCGATTGGCCGGGTATCGATTGGTGAATATATTGAACTTCTGAGCGATTCGGATTTCCTTGATGTCATGCGCGGTCGCGGTGAATTTGTTCAGACCGCTTCGGAACGGGCACGTTCCGAGCAGAAAGCCGCCGCAAAGGCGCGTCTGATTGAACAAAAATCCGAAAAAGAGAAGGGCGGTCTTTTGAACCGTCTGCTGTCATCTGATGAAACGCCGCGCAATGTTGTCGCATTGGCCCCGCATTTTGCCGAGCGTCTTGAAAAGAAACCAGCCGCACCGGCAAATGATTTGTTGGGCGGACAAAACCGTATTTCGCGGCAGGCACAACGCCGGATTGCGCACTTTATCATGGCGTCGCTGTTTGACACATTGGTTGAACAGGGGCGTATGCGGACCGAAGTTGCCCGTGCGATGCGCCAATCTGTGCGCCAGCGGATCGAAAAGGCGCGGTTTGAAAACCGCATGCCGGCCCATGATCCGGTCGATGGCATGATGGTTGATATTGCCGATGGCCAGATGGAAGATCACGGCGAGGAAGTCGCGTCAAATACCCAGATGACAATTGACCAGTATGTTCTTGATGCGCTGTCGCGCAATGAGGATGCACTGGTGGTGCAGGCGCTGGGGCATTATGCCCAGCTGCCGGTGGTTGTTGTATCCAAAATTCTTGATTCAGGCAGTGCGCGCGCAATCACCGCATTGGCATGGCGTTCGGGCATGACCGCACCGTCTGCGGTTGTCTTGCAGCTTAGCAGTGGCATTCCGGAAGCCAGTATCGAAAGTCCGGCCGCGGGCGGGCGCTATGCCCTGGCGACGACGGATATGGATTGGTATATCGATTTCTTTAACGATATGAAGCCATCGGTATCCAAGCCGCGCGTCGAAAAAGAACCTGATGCAGCCGCGCGTGAAGCAAAACCGCGTGAAGGCGTCGGACAAAGCCGCCGGACCCGCAAGGGAAGTGGCATTGAAGGATTGGTCTCTGATAGTCGGCCCAAGGGTCGTAAGGGAGACTGAATGCCATGAGCAACAATCACGGCATTTCCTATGACGGGCTGAAATACGCGCTCAACATCAAGGAAAGCTATCAGAGCAGAGAGCCGCTTACGGTGATGGGCGCTGCCAAGCAACTGCGTTTGTTGATGCCTGAACACTTGCTGAGCAATGATCTGGCCTTGATGCAATATGATGATCCGATTGCACTGGCAGTGATTGCGACCCGTGACCCGGAAAGTCCGATGGCACTTGCCGCGGCCATTCGTATGGGGCCGCACGCAAAGTGCAAGGAACTGATTACTGGCGTGTTTGAAGTGGTTTCTGATGCGACCAAGCACGAACTGGTGGCCGATTGCGCCAAGCTTCTGACCAAGAATGCCTTTAGCCCGGAAGCATTTCATTTGGTGCGCACGCGCGCATCCAATCACGTTGTCGAAATTCGTGAATCCTATCGCCGGGCGATGGCCGAAAATCTGCGCGCGCTTTTGGATGGTAAGATGGTTGCGCGTGAATTTGTCGAAGAGTTTATTGAACTGGCGTCGAACGGCAATCTGCGCATCGATATATATCGCCGTCTGGTGATGAAATTGATGCGATCCGATGCAGTGCGGCCAAGTGTCAAGTTCATGCTGCTTGAACGTCTTGATCAGTTCCCGCAGATGGTCAAGCTTCAGATTGTTAACGAGGTTAACTCCGCACCCGATACCCCGGAGTATCAAACGTTAAAGCAGGAATTGCGCTGGATTTACGAAGCCAAGCAAAAGCAGCCAGCGTCGCAAGCGCCGATAAATGCAGCGTCACGTCCGATCAAGGATATGGCGGCAGGCACGCAAATTGATTTTGGTGTTGCGGCTGGCCTTCACCGTCGCAACAGCATCATCAAACCCGTAGAACAGACCCTAAAGCGCACGGTTAATCCACCGATGATGAGCAGCGGCGGGTTTAGTTCGCGCGAACTGTCGTCCTGGCTGAACTAGAGTCTTCTGTTTTCCAAATAGATACCGTTTAGCTCACCAGCCGGGATTCCGCGGCGTTACTGTGTGGGCCAGTGTGAAGTCCAGCCTGTTTTTCCAGATATACCGTACAGATGACCCGCATCAAGGATGCGAAATTGGGAATGTCACCGCGTTGGGTGAAGACTTCGTCATGGATTTTGCCCAAAAATTGTGGGGTGCTAAACCCTTCGCCCGCTGCGATTTCATCGAGAATTTGCCAGAAGCGCAATTCAAGGCGCAGGCTGGTGACAACACCATTCATCCGAATAGACCGGCTTACGCACTGGTAGAGTTCGGGTTCGGTGCCGGAATATATTTGACACATATTGATGGCCTTTCCTGAAAGTGCTGTCGGTTATATTGGGTCGACAGCTTTTCTTTTTACAGGGCCATGGTCAGGCAAATGTCGCCCAAGCGCAATCAGCGATTGGGCGACATGCGATCACAATTTGATTTCGGTGCCCAGAACCACAAGGAAGGCAGCCATCCATTTAGGGTGGGCGGGCCATGCCGGGGCGGTCACTAGGTTTCCATCAACACAGGCGTCATCAATGGCGATATCGGCATAGGTGCCACCGGCCATCTTTACCTCAGGAGCGCAGGCCGGGTAGGCCGATACACGGCGACCTTTGAGGATGTCTGCTGCCGCAAGAAGCTGTGCGCCATGACAGACAGCTGCAATCGGTTTCTTGGCGTCGTTAAAGTCGCGCACAAGTCGAATGACATCTTCGTTCAGGCGTAGATATTCCGGTGCACGACCGCCGGGGATGACAACGGCGTCATAGTTTTCAGCACGAGCGGCCGCAAAGTCGGCATTGAGTGCAAATTTATGGCCGGGTTTTTCGGTGTAGGTCTGATCGCCTTCAAAGTCATGGATGGCGGTTGATATCGTGTCCCCAGCCTTTTTATCCGGGCAGACCGTATCGACGTTGTGGCCAACGGCCAACAAGGTCTGGAACGGAACCATGGTTTCGTAATCCTCGGCAAAGTCGCCAACGATCATTAGAATTTTCTTTGCAGACATTTTTTATCCTCCCGCGGGTTTTTGATCCCATAACTATAGGCCTGTTTACGGGCGCGCGGGTAACAGCGGGATACTACGTTGTTTATGCGCAACGGGTAACACAATCCATTGGCGGATCGTCAGGCTTCTGTGCATAAAAAAAAGAGGCCCGATCGGGCCTCTTTTCAGTCGAAAGTCTTTTTGTCGGCGTGTCAGCTGTTCGAGGTATCTGTTTTCGAAGCTGGTGCCTTGCTTGCCGGTTTGGCCGCAGACTTGGTCGCGGTTTTTGCCGTGCTGGCGCGTGACCGGGTTGCTGGCTTTTTTGCCGGAGCCTTGGCAGCAGCGGGTTTCGCCGCTGGTTTTGAAGCCGGTTTTGCTGTTGCCTTGGCAACGCTTGCTGTTTCTGCGGTTTCTTTGATGTGCAAATCACGCTGCGGGAAGGGAATGGAGAAGCCCGCGGCTTCGAGTTCGGTTTTGGATTTGCGAGTCAGATCAAAGAAGGTCGGCCAGAAGTCTGTCGTTGCGACCCAGCCACGTGCGGTTAGATCAACCGAGCTTTCACCAAGTGTGGCGACGAAGCTCATGGGTTCGGGGTCTTTGAGAACGCGCGGATCGGATGCCACAAGTTTTTTAAGGAATTCAAGTGCGGCATCAACGTCATCGTCATAGGCAATACCGACCTTGATGTCGAGGCGGCGGGTCGGGTTGCGCGAATAGTTTTTGATCGCACTATTCCAGATCTGCGAATTCGGGGCCGAGATAAAGACGCCGTCCGGCGTTTTTAGCAAGGTCGTGAACAGCGTGATTTCAACAACGGTTCCCGAAACAGAGCCAGCCTCGACAAACTCATCAACCTTAAGCGGGCGCAGCACAAGGATCATAACGCCAGCGGCGATATTTGACAGTGTCCCTTGCAGGGCCAGACCAATGGCCAGACCGGCGGCACCGAGTACGGCGATGATACTTGCAGTTTGCACACCGAAGTTCGACAGAACGGCGATGAGAACAAAGATTAAAACCGTGTAGCGCGCGATGCTTGCGGCCAGTGGTTTTAATGTTGAGTCGACAAATTTGGCGTTCTTGAGTGAGTGGCGGACAAGTGCCGAGGCACGCCCTGCGACCCACCAGCCGGCGATAAGAAGAATGATTGCGCCCAGAATATCCAGGCCGAAGCCCAAAGCGAAGGATTTCAGCGCTTCTGTGATCGTTGCAACATCGGTTTCAAGCATATGAACCTCGTCCGCTCCGTGTCATGGTTGTATTGATTGCTACTCATACGTTTGTATGAGATACTTAACAATACAGGTTTAGCAGCTGTTGAAAAGTGGCCAACAACACCGAAATGTAACTATCGCTATGGAACAGATCGTGTTTTCGTGCGTTTTACGTCATAATATAACCATCTTTGGTGATATATTGCTAATCTAATAACAACCTAAACGACAGGGGTAAGACATGCAGTTTCGTTCTTCCGTTCTTTTCGCTCTCGGCGGTGTTGCAATGCTGAGCGCTTGTAGCAGTGTCGATAACTCAGGCACTGCGGTTGCCTACGGTGGTAACCCACTGACCTATGGTAACTCTGTTTCCAGCGCGATTTCTGGTCAAGAGCCATCAACCAGCTTTGGCAAGGCGCTTAAGGCAGAATACATTGCCTATGCGCAGCGTGAAGCTGATGAATGGTATGACTTCTTCGATGCTGATTTCTTTGCCAAGAAAGCAGGCAAAGTTGCAGAAAACGAAACACTTCTTCCTGAAGATCCGGCCAACTGGCGTTTCTCTGATGAAGAAATCGCCCAGAAACGTGCAGTTCGTGATGAGCTGATCGCACTTTTGGACGACGGCAAACGTGAAGAAAAACCTGAGACCGCAGCAATCGCGCAGGCGCGTTTTGATTGCTGGATCGAAGAAAGTGAAGAAGGCTGGCAGAACGACTTGATCAGCCAGTGCTGGAAAGATTTCGAAGCAGCGATGGCTGAACTTCGTAAAGAAGAAATGGCAACTCCGGTTGCTGCAGTCGCGCCGAAAGAAAGCCGTCTGTTCACAATCTTCTTCGATTTTGACAGCGTTGCGATCACGCCGGTTTCCGAACGTGTTCTTGATGCCGCTGCTGAGCAGTGGGCACAGAGCATGGGCACCATCAATGTTGTTGGTCACGCCGATTCTTCTGGTGCAGCAGCCTACAACTTGAAACTGTCCGAGCGTCGTGCTTCGGCAGCACTGAACGAGTTGACCGGTCGCGGCATTAAAGGCGACTCTGTTGACACCGATGCGGTTGGTGAGGGTGAACTCCTTATCCCGACTCCGGATGGTGTTCGTGAGCCGCGTAACCGTCGTGTGACGATCTCCGTCGACTAATCGACGACGTTTACCAAATCTTCGGCAACGAGGTGGCATAGTGCCACCTCGTTGTTTTTGTATGTGGTTTTGGGAAACAAAAACTTTTTGGCGTAATTGCAGTTGAAATTGGCGCTAATCTGCATAATGTCTGCTGTAGATTTATACCAAAGAGCTAAAGGCGGGGACGTATAATGGGGGCCTTGAAGTTGGTCTTTTCTCGACGTGTATGCTGTGCCGTGTTGGGCATGGCGATGATGGCGGTTGTTTCTCCGCGGGTTGCGCAATCTGCTGACGTTACGCCGGTTATGCCCTTTGAGAAATATTTTGCTGATCAGCGCGGTGACGGAAAGTTCCTGCGGTTTAACGCATTTTCTGGCGAAATCCCGGGTAAACGCATCAAAGCATTGCTGCGATCCGGTCAGGTTATCGGTGATCGCATCTTGCTGGCAGAAGACGTCGCGGTCTATTTCCCGGATGGCTATATTGTTCAATCACAAACCCGGTTCGGCAAATACATCCCCAAAGTAGGTCTTAAGGCGTCATCGGTTGTCAAGCGCGACCATCTGATGGAAAACCCGCGCTATGCACTGGTCGGAAATTTTGATCAGATTCTTGGTAAAGAATGCGCGCGCAGTGAATACGCCAATGGTTTCGCAGCCCTTCGGATCAAGCGTGATGGTGTGATGTCACTGGTTCTTGAGACATCGGGCCTGTATGACCCGCTGGTTGACGAACAGACCACCACCTATACCGTTACAAGTGCTGTCCAGTCTGTGTTTATGGGCAATCAGGGTTTGATGCCTGAATTGCTGTTGAAATGCGGGCGAGGTTAATACCTCCCGACACCCGTGACATCAAAAATATAAGGCACCGGAATTCCCGGTGCCTTTTTGTTTGTCGATTTGCGATTTACGGCAATATGGCTTAGCTGACGTGCCAATCGGCGGCGAACAGGCGGGGTATTTCAATCGCCGGGCAGCGGTTCATGACAGCAACCAGTCCCGCATCAACCGCCTTATCGGCAGCAGGCACATTGATCACACCAAGCTGCATCCAGACCGATTTTGCCCCAATCGCGATGGCCTCGTCGATAACACCAGCCGCGTCATCACTGTTGCGGAAAATATCGACCATATCGACCGGTTCATTGATGTCTGAAAGCTGTGCCACAACCGTCTGCCCGTGAATTTGGTGTCCGGCCTGCCCGGGGTTGACGGGGATAACGTGATATCCGCGATCAAGAAGGAACTTTAAAACCCCGTTGGATGGGCGTTCCGGCTTTGGACTAGCACCGACAAGGGCGATGGTTTTTGTGTTCGATAGCAGTGTTTTTACACCGCCATCATCCGGATTTGAAAATTCGGTCATCTCTCACATCCGCTGTTTGTTAAATGTATCACTGCCTTGAAGGTATATGATATTTTCCGCTTGGCAACTGGCAGGCAACAACGAGTGTTCGGGTCGGTGACGTGATCATGGATCGCGGGGGCCTCGCGGAAAGTTGAAAGCGAGTTTAGGTGACGCGCGCTCTAAAAAGCGGTTGTGTGACTTATCAGTTCATTTTGACGGACATCTATTGCATGTATCCTTGGCTTGATCCTTCGGGGCGCTTTTCGTTCTTTAAGCTTACAGTCTTTGTGGCCCTTCTTGTGCCGGGCATCATGTTGCTGTGGCCGGTTGTGATTGAAGGTGGCGCGACCATTCCGGTCAAGGAAGCCATCCTTGAAAGCGGTGATTGGACGATCCGGATACTGTTGATATCACTATTGATTACGCCGCTTCGCCGGATCACACGTTTTTCAAAACTGGTGCAAGTGCGTCGCCAGATCGGTGTTGCGGCATTTGTCTATGTGATGGTTCATCTGTCGCTTTATGCGATCAGCCAGAATCTTGATCTTGGCAAAATCGTAAGCGAGATTTTCTTGCGGATTTATCTGACCATCGGGTTTGCTGCGGTTGTCGGGCTGTCGATCCTTGCTGCGACATCGACAAAGGCTGCCATGCGCAAGCTTGGGGCCAACTGGTCGCGCCTGCACAAGGCAAGCTATGGTATCGCCATTTTGGGCGCACTGCATTTCTTTATGCAGTCAAAGATCGACGTCAGCGAAGCGACCCTGATGGCCGGGTTCTTTGTTGCGCTTATGCTTTATCGCTTTGCGCATTGGCGCGGGTGGTCCTTGCGCAGTTTTATGCCGCTTCTTGCCGTATCCGTGGTAGCCGGATTGGCAACGGCGGGTATTGAATATGCGTGGTACGCACTTGCAACCGGCGTTCCAGCAGATCGCGTGTTTGCCGCCAATCTTGAATGGATGTGGCCGATGCGCCCGGCCTGGACTGTTTTCCTGACCGGGCTTTTCATGATCGTTGTCTGTCAGTTTGGACGCGATGGTGCTGCGCGCACCGTGATCGCAAATGTGATGGCCAGTGTGCGGCTTAAACCGCAGCACTCGCGCGGCGGGTAAGGGCGGTCAAAAGACCAGCCCCGATCATCACGGCACCACCGGTGCGGGTCAGGCGGCGCATGGCAGCAGGATTGCGAAACCGTTCCCGTAAGGCCGATGCCATCACCGCCCAAATCGTTACATTTACCGCCGCCAGAATGACAAAGGTCGTCGTCATGATGATGAACTGCGGCAAGACCGGGCTGCTTGCGGTGACGAACTGCGGCACAAAGGCGATGAAGAATACGATGCCCTTGGGGTTGAGTGCGGTCACGATATAAGCCTGCAAAAACATCCGCGATGGCCGGTTGCGCTTGGCGTCGGCGTTGTCTTCAAGCAGGCCCGGGTTTTCCCGCCACATCTTGATCCCAAGATAAATCAGATACCCCGCGCCACAAAGTTTCAACACGGTAAAAGCATCGGCCGAGGTTGCAAGCAGCGCACCCGCACCGGCAAGTGATACGGTCATGGCGGTTAAATCGCCCAGTGCCACGCCAGGAACCGTTGCCCATGCCGTCTGGCGGCCCTTGCCCAAGGCATAACTTACCACAAGCATGATGGTCGGGCCGGGAATGGCCAAAACAATGGAACAGGCCACAACATAGGCAAGCCAGATTTCAATCGACATATCGAAACTCCGCAATGCTGGAATATTGAAAGATTGGGTATTCTTATCTGGTAATGAGGGATCGGTTATTCATGGCGCCATGTCGGATGGCGTTTTTCGACGAACGCCCCGATACCTTCGCGGGCATCGTGTTTTTGCATGTTGCCGGTCATGACGGCGGATGCATAAGAATACGCGTCCGAAAGCGGCATTTCGAGTTGCTTGTAAAAGGCCTGCTTGCCGGTTTGCACCGTCATGCCCGACCGTTCGGCAATGCCGTGCGCCAGTTTTGTCGTGGCATCGTCAAGGTCGGCGTCGTCGGTGACATCCGACACCAAACCCATGGAAAAGGCCGTTTCGGCAGGGATCGGATCACCGGTCAGCAACATGCGCATGGCATGTTTGCGCGCGATATTGCGGCTGAGTGCGACCATCGGGGTTGAACAAAACAACCCGATATTGACCCCCGGTGTGGCGAATTTGGCCGATGTGCCGGCAACTGCAAGGTCGCAACTGGCGACAAGCTGGCATCCAGCCGCGGTCGCCATGCCATGTACCTTGGCAATGACCGGTTGGGGCAGGGTGACGATCCGCATCATCAAATCACTGCATTGGGAAAACAGGGCGGCGTGTTTGTCGCAGTCCGAAATCCCGTTCATTTCCTTTAAGTCATGACCAGCACAAAAGACCGGTCCTTCGGCGGCCAGAATAACGCAGCGGATATCGCGATCTGTGGCGATGGCGTCGAAAATATCGTGCAAGGATTTCATCATCGCACAGGAAAGCGCGTTTCTGCGTCCCGGGTTGGTCAGGGTTACGGTGGCAACACCGTCTTGATCGTGTCGGGTGGCTAGTGGCGTTTCGATGCGTTCATCAACCATTGGTGTACTCCCTTCAACCGCATTCAAGCGGTAATTCTTATTTTCTTATACATATTGTCGTAGTAGAATTGCACGTAACAGGAAAAAAATAAAACCCTGCAGGACGCCATTTTGGGGTGGCTTGCTGCCATATCAGGCGAGTGGCTGTGGATGAGCAAAGATCAAATGCGTAAGCCGGGGCGGGCCCCAGGTCGTTTTGTGACGACCAAGACCATTATCGAAACCCGCAGGCCCAAAACGCCGGTGGCTGCAACACCGATCAAGCGTTTTGACCGGAAAGACGCAATGGAGCGCGATCTTGACCGGTATCGCGCCGATGCCCGTGCACGTTTGTTGCGCAACGGATTTGATGTGCCCGCGTATCTTATGCCCAAACCCCCAGTCAGCGAAGACGAAGAGGGGAATATCCCTGAAATTGACCCGGATGAAGTGCGCGACGTTCACAGCCACGTTATGACAGGCCCGAAGCCAGCCCCGCTGGCCAAGGTGAACAACGCACCGCTTGCACCGGCCAAAGCCGCCAGCAATGCATCAACTGCCAAACCATCGCGCCATGTTCATGTACAGGGTGGTGTGGCGCAAAAGCTTCATCAGGCAGTACCCGCAAACGGCGGTGCTGTTGGCGATGCGCAGGCGGGGGGCGAAAACAACGCCTATCAGGATTATATCGACAGTCTGGATGGTGGCTCGACATTGCTTGATCACATGCGGGGCGACGATGCCCCGATCAAGGGGCGGGTGGATGATCTTAAATCGGCCGAAGAAACAAAATCGCGGATTGATCTGCCAGATAATTCGTCCAGTTGGGTGGCGCGTGATGGGGGTAAAAATACATCCGGCATGACCGGGGCCGGTGCGGCAAAACCCAAATCAGGGACACGGCGGTCCAAGCGGAAATCTGCTGGTGGTGCACCGATCAACTGGAACAAGGTCCTGCCAAAGATCGCGGCCTATATGGTTGCGGCTGTTGGTATTGGCTATGTTCTGGTTCTGACGCTTAATCAGTTCTCGGCGATTTTGGCTAAGTAAACACTGCCCATTGCCTGCCGTAATTACCATATACAGTCATAGAATATTAAACCGTTCCGCGCCGAAGAAAGATATTTGGCATGGGCGGTTGACCCATTGGGCAATCAATGTTGTCGATGGGCCGTAACATCAGTGGCAGAGGTCAGGCATGTTTGGGGCATGGACTGATGATCATCTGAAAAGCCTGCCATATAAAAAGACTACGTGCGATCTTGGGACATTATGGGGCGGGGATGTGTGAACATTCGTGATCCGGGCCGCCTAAACAATTTGGCCGGGATGAGGGGGCGAGTTAACCCTTGGTTCGGAGGCAGCGTGTGACGCTGTAAAGTCGCTATGACAAGTGATGTAAAAGGTCAGGAAGACCGCCGTCCGGTATATCTTCCCGAAAACCGCCATCATTGGGCATCCAATGATGAAGTCGATAAACCTGTGGTCGATGTTACGCGTGGACCGATCCGGGCCCGATTTCGGCGTAACCGGAACACCGGACCGTCGATGTCGGTGGGGGAATGGATGCGCGCCAACCTTCCAAAGATTGGGGCAACATCAATTGTTGCGATTGTCATTCTGTGTGTTGTTGCCACGATCTATACCGATATGGCCCGTATTGTGATGGATTAACGCAACGTCGAATGGGCGTTGTGCTTTGGTCGTAGGTTGGGCAATGCGTGTCTGTAAATATTGACGTTAACGTAAACGTTATGTCAGTCTTCCGGTTGATGATGAAAGATGCTGTATCAAGCAAGACAGCGCAGCAGGGAGACGACCCAATGACCCACACCCAGACGGTTCAGGCAGGTTCCGGTATCACGCCTGCCGATTTCGATGCCATTATGCGTGAAAAAGTACCGTTTGTCGGGGACATGGGGGTGATCACTGAACGGTTGACCGATGACACCGCCACGTTGCGTTTGCCGTTTAACGAACGGTATTTACGACCGGGCAATGTCGTGACCGGCCCGGCGATTTTTGCGCTGGCCGATATTGCGCTTTATGCCGTGGCGTGGCTGGTCGTGCCCAAGGCCGATCTGGCGGTAACGACCGAGGCGACGGTGCATTTCCTGTCCGGGGCCAAGCCCGGCGATTTGATTGCCGAGGCCAAAATCCTTAAGGCGGGCAGGCGGCTTTTGATTGCGGAATGCCATATAAGGTCTGTGGTCGATGACAGCCTGTGCGCGCATGTCATCGGCACCTATGCCATGCCACCGGCGTAAAAACCGGATAAAATCGTGTGGTAAAATAATACCGCGTTATTTAAGTTATTGATTTTAAACGAAATATTCCTGTTGTTTTCCTGTTGAATACTGGCATAATGCGCCGACTTTCAACGAGGGACCATTCCCTCCGTGGAACCCAGTTTTCGAGTATAGAAATAATGAAAACCTTCTCTGCGACACCGAGCGACATTGAGCGCAAATGGTTCGTGGTCGACGCCCAAGACGTCGTCCTTGGCCGCCTTGCTGCTGTTGTTGCCAATCGTCTTCGTGGTAAGCACAAAGCGATGTTTACTCCGCACATGGATTGTGGCGATCATATCGTCATCGTCAATGCTGAAAAAATCAAACTTACCGGCCGTAAACTTCAGAACAAGAAGTTCTATTGGCACACCGGTTATCCGGGCGGTATCAAAGAACGCACCATGGACAAGCTCCTGAACGGTGAGCATCCGGAACGCGTGATCATCAAAGCTGTTGAGCGTATGATGTCCCGTGGCCCGCTGCGCAGCCAGGTTCTTTCCAAGTTGCACGTCTATGCAGGCACCGAGCATCCGCATGACGCTCAGAAGCCGGAAGTCCTCGACGTTGCGGCTATGAACGAAAAGAATAAGCGGAGTGCTAAGTAATGGCCGAAACTAAAACTCTTGAAGATCTCAAGGATCTGGCACAGGGCGGCGAAACCGTTTCTGCAGCTGCAGAAGGCACCCTGCCGGAACCAAAGATCGACGCACAGGGCCGTTCCTATGCAACTGGCCGTCGTAAGAACGCAATTGCACGTGTCTGGATTAAACCGGGCTCAGGCAAAGTCACCGTCAATGGCCGCGAATTCGAAGATTACTTCGGTCGTCCGGTTCTGCGCATGGTGATCAACCAGCCGTTCACCGTCACCGATCGTAAAGATCAGTTTGACGTTGTTTGCACCGTAAACGGTGGTGGCCTTTCTGGTCAGGCCGGTGCGGTTCGTCACGGTATTTCACGTGCACTGATCACTTATGAGCCGGCACTGCGTCCGTCGCTTAAAGCTGGTGGGTTCCTGACCCGTGACTCACGTGCAGTCGAACGTAAAAAATACGGTCGTGCTAAAGCTCGTCGTAGCTTCCAGTTCTCGAAACGTTAATTCGTTTCCGGGCAGCACGCCCAACATTTCATTGGAAAAGCGTCACTTTCGAGTGGCGCTTTTTCTGTTTGTTGGCGGGGCATTCGGTCTTGATTGTGCCTGTTCGCAAAACCATTTAAAAAGCGGCGTCTTTTCAGGTGAAAGACGCCGCTTTTTTGTTTCATGCTGATAGACGTAACAGTGTCTGCTGCGCTATTGCCAGCGGTCAGAAAAATCGCGCGGGACCATCAGAATGTCGCGATCCACCTTGGTCACGTCAGTGTGTCCGCAAAGCGCCATGGAAACTTCAAGTTCCTTGTGGATAAGCTCAAGCGACTTGGTCACGCCGGCTTCGCCCATCGCACCCAGACCATAGATGTATGCCCGGCCGATATAGGTGCCCTTTGCGCCCAGGGCGAGTGCCTTTAGAACATCTTGGCCAGAGCGAATTCCACTATCGAGATGGACCTCAATCTTGTCGCCGACGGCGTCCATGATGGCGGGCAATGCGCGAATGGAGGATAAAGCGCCATCCAGCTGGCGTCCGCCATGGTTGGACACGATGATGGCATCTGCACCGACATTCAGCGCCTCCAGCGCATCGCGTGGATCAATGATCCCCTTGATGATCAACGGTCCATCCCACATTTTCCGGAACTCGCGGATACGGTCCCAATCAAGTGATTGGTCGAAAGATTCTGCCGTCCATGTGCTCAGGGATGAAGGGTCGCCAACACCCTTGGCGTGTCCGACAATATTGCCAAAGAAACGTCGCTTGGTGCCAAGCATGCCCAGGCCCCACTGCACCTTTGTCATCATGTTCGCGACGGATTTCGCGGTCAATTTGGGCGGGGCTGACAAACCGTTTTTCAAATCCTTGTGTCGCTGTCCCAGCATCTGAAGATCCACCGTGATGACAGCTGCCGAGCACTTGGCCGCTTTCGCCCGGTCAAACAGGCGCTGCATGAAGTCGTCATCTTTGAGCGTGTAAACCTGCAGCCAGAATGGGCTGGACGTATGTTCGGCGACATCTTCGATTGAGCAGATCGACATGGTCGACAAAGTGTAGGGTACACCGAACTTTTCAGCCGCACGGGCGGCCTTTATCTCGCCGTCTGCACATTGCATTCCGGTCAGTCCGACAGGCGCAAGCGCGACAGGCATAGAGACATCCTGGCCGATCATCTGGCTTTGGGTTGACCGTCCGGCCATATTCATTGCCACCCGCTGACGCAGGTGAATATCCTGAAAGTCAGTCGTGTTTTCACGGAATGTCTGCTCGGTCCAGCTTCCGGATTCTGCGTAATCGTAGAACATGCGCGGCGCGCGCCGTTTATAGATACGTTTCAGGTCTTCGACGCAGGTAATCACTGGCATGAGGTCAACTCCGAATAAAATATGCTCGGTAATGGTAATACCAGTTTCATAGGTTATCGCAAACCGAATTGAAAATCAGCTTCTTGCTGACCGTTTTCGCATGCTGGAAACAGGACGATGTTCTTGTTGGGAAAGAATTTTAAAAACAAGGATCGGAAATTCTGCAGGTTGTGATAAGAACAAAAGTTCAAAGAGATAATTTCTGAATTTAAGGTGAGTTTCGATGGTGGGAAATATGCGACGAATTTTCAAAACATAACTTTTGAACCTCTGTTGGATTTCCCCGTTATTTGTGAAGGGCCGCTAATGGAGCGGTCTTTTTTTTGTGCCAATTCCAAAGGTTGGCAACGACCTGAACCCCAAAGAAAGGGACCCCCGATATGCAGTACAGAAAGCTGCACGACGCCGATTTTGATGCCGCAACCGCCTTCCTTGCCAACCATGCTGCGACCAGCATGGTTCTGCGCGGGAATTTGCGAACTGCGGGTATCGAGCGACGTCGTCATCCGCTTTCTGGAACATACTTTGGGGAAGTTTCCGAGGCGGGACACGTCTCGGCGATTATTGCGCAGTTTGGTAATGGCAATGTGTTTGTTCAGGCCGGGGATCAGGTACATACCCCGCACGCCTTGACCACGGCATTCCGTGCTGAAATCCCACATCCGGTGGCGGGTATCTTTGGTGATGCCGATCAGGCCGCCGACATGATTGATCAGCTTGGCCTTGGTGATGCGAATTTTGCGATTAATGCATCTGATGTGCTCTATACGCTTGATCTGGCTGATCTGATTGTCCCGGTAAATGTTCGGGCTGATGGATTTCAGATGGTCGATGCGGAAAAACTGGATCGCAGCACTTTGCTGCGCTGGTTGCGCGCTTATGAGATTGAGGCGCTTGGCGCACAGGATACCCCGTTGCTTGACAGTAAGATCGCATCCCGGCTGGTGCATGCGCTTGATGCGCGCACCATGTGGGGGCTGATTGTCGATGGAAAACCCGTCAGTCTTTCGGGGTTTAACGCGCAACTGCCTGAGATGGTGCAGGTTGGTCCTGTCTGGACGCCGGTTGAGCAGCGATCAAATGGCTACGCCCGTATTCTGGTCGCCAAAACTCTGTTGGCGGCGCGATCCAACGGGGTAAAGCACGCCATCCTGTCAACTGACAGTGAAGCAGCGGCAAAGGCTTATGAGGCGCTTGGGTTTGCCAAAATCGGACACTATCGCCTGGCGTTGCTTGAATGCCCTGTTAAAATTGACGGCCATTTGGAACTACAGCCCGCCTGATCAAGGTTGGCTGTCGCGCCCATTTTGACATCGGTGCCAATATATTTCGCCCCTGCCAGCATTGTTGTTCGCTGGCAAGGGCGGTTTTGTTTAGAAGTCGATGGTAAGGCTTTCTGATACCTTGCCGTGACCACCGGCCATCAAGCCAAGGATTTTGCCGTTTTCAACGGTGAGTTCCACCGTAATAAGGCTTGGCGATGCCGGGGCCATAAAGCGGCCTTGCTCAATCACCAGAGTCTGTTTTTTGATGTTTAAATGGTCGTGCAGGACACAGGCGAGGGGCCCTGCGGCCATGCCGGTTGCAGATTCTTCCTCAATGCTATAGCGCGGGGCGAACATCCGGGTTGTGGCATCCTTGTCCGTTGCGTCCCTGTCGGTTGTGAAAACGTAATATCCGACAAGATCAAGTTTCTCACTGATGTCGGAAATAAGGTCAAAGTCCGGTTTCAAGTTGCGAAGGGTCGTCCCGTCTTTTACGCCAACGACGACAAAATTATTGCCAGTGTTGACAAGAACCGGGCTGACGTTTTGGGCGAGATCATGTTCCTTAATCCCAAGTGATTTCAAAACGTCGGCAGCAGCGACGCCGTCGTCGGCCCAATCGCTTGGCATGCGGTAGCTGGGGCCGAGCTGTTCCATATAGGCCGCACCGTTTTTAATGACGATTTTGCGCGCGCCATCAACGGTTTCCTTTGATGTTTCCCCCTCGGAAACGCATCCCAGTTCGGCAAGGTAGGAAAAGGTCGCGATGGTCGCGTGGCCGCAATGGGCAATGCGGCGATTTGGCGTAAAGAAATCAAGCTTGAAGGCCTGTGTCTTTGATTTGGAAACAAATGCCGTTTCAGACAGGCCAACCTTGGCTGCAATTCGCAGCATGTCCGCATCGCTCAGATTGTCGGCATCGAGTACGACCGCCGCCGGGTTGCCACCAACGTTGCCGGTGACAAAGGCGTTGACGACTTGGGCGGTGATCGTTTGTGTATTTGCGTGAGTCTGTTTCATGTTATTGTCCAGAATGTCAGAGATAACTTACCCTTATTACCTGTTTAAGATATGATTTTGTGGCAGGGTACTCATAAATATATGAGCTGAATTCATGAATATGGATCGAAAGCAAGCTATCGCAAAACTCATGCAGGCTGTGCCGATGCTGGCCGCCATTGGCGAGGAGCTGAGTTTCACCAAGGCGGCTGAGCGACTAAACGTCGACCAGTCGGCGGTGAGCCATAGGGCAAGGTCGCTTGAAGAGGCGCTTGGTCATACGCTGTTTGATCGCACCACGCGCAGTCTGCGGCTCACCGAAGTTGGCGGGATTCTTTGTGGGGCGGCACGCGAAAGTGTTGCCGGGTGGGATCGGGCACTTGATAAGCTTGACCGTGTCCAGTCGACCAACCTGATTCATCTTTCCATGCCGTCCTCGCTGGCGATGAAGTGGTTCATCCCGATATTGCCGAACGCCCGGGCAATGGGCCTGAATATTTCGGTCGATGTCAATGAGCAGGCCATTGAGTTTCAGGCAAATGAGGCCGATGCCGCGATCCGCTTTGGCCGGGGGCCGTATCCCGGTTTGCATTCATCCCATCTTGCGCATTGCTGGTTGCAGCCTGTCGCAAGTCCCAAATACCTTGAACATACCCCTGCACCTGAAACGCTTTTAAACCATCCAGATACCGTTTTTCTTGCCGACCGGCGCGGCGAAATGGATGGCTCGGAATTTAGTTGGGATTACTATCTATCCAATGGCGGATTGGACCGCGAAAGTATCATGCCGGGCGACCAATTTGATCGCGCCGATTTGATGCTTCAGGCGGCAATCGGCGGCATGGGGGTGGGATTGGGAAGAACCCTTTTGATCGAGGGGGATATCAAGGTGGGGCACCTTATGGCAATCGGCCCGGCAGTCCGGATGCAATCGGCATATTGGCTGGTTTGTTCGCCCAGTTTTGCGCAAACAAACCGGTTTGAAACGTTACATCATTGGATCAAGACAGAAATTCGCTCCATCACGAGTTCACACTTACCAATCGACTGACGGCTAAAGACGAACAAGTTACCTGCTGCGTTAGAGGCAACGGCTTGGCGTGGCCGGTAAGCCCGGTTAAGCTTGATGATACTTTTGCGCTGAAATTTACTGTTTGATTGAGGGCGTTCTGAAACACCATCTTTTACATTGGTCCCGTCGCGTTTCGTTTCTGCCAACATATATTTTGGTGCTGGCGGGATCGGTTATGTTTGCGATCTGGATCATGGGGGCCGGTACAGCGCAGGCGGATAATCTTGATCAGGTATTGTACCGGTTTGAAAACCGCGCCCTGACACTGGGGCGCTATGGGTCGGTATCGGGCTTTCAGCGCAAGCTGTTTGTCGAAGCCGCGCGGTGCAAGAAGGGTCCTGTTGCGGTCTATGGCAAGGCGGATGGTATTGTCGGGGCGAAAACCCGCCAAGCGATTGTTGATCTTCAACCTTGTTTGAATTCCGCGGTGCGGGCCGCTGTTGGCGCAGAGCAGTATGGTGCGATAACGGTCGGGCTTTGGCGTTTGTTGATGCCCGTCGACATATCACCGCCGGGGGCGATTGAGCGCGCCAATCAACTGACTTTCGCGCTTGAGGGGACGGATTATGACGTCATCCAGTTTAACTTCTGTCAGTCGAAAAACCCGCGCAGCGGCAAGCGGTTCCTTGAAGGCGATCCATATTGTCATACAAATGATCCGCGTGCCTATTTGACATGGGGGCCGCGCGGGGCAACGGCCGGGGCGGGGGCGGAAATACAGCAGATTATCTTTGCCTCCGAACGGGCCAATCCGGGCTTGTTGCAATCAGTATTCGGGCCGCTGACCGAAGACATGCACCGGCTTGCCTTGGGCAATAATGACGCGGCCTTTGATATCCTGTGTTCGATCTGGATTGATGACGCGCAACGCGAAGATTTCAAACGTCGCTTTGCCGACTATGGCGCACGCGAGGAAGTACAACGTGCCTATCGTCAAGTCTATGACGCGGCCAATGCCGATGGCGGCAAAATCGCCCGGTTTTTTAAGCTGTACGGGGCACTCCGCCCGATCATCAAGCGCGATCCAACTGAAATTGATCTGGCGTTTTTCATTGATCGGGCAACCCATGGATCAGTACCGCCGGGCGATATCAGCCAGCTTGTTGATCGCATGACAAGCTTTGCTACCCGAACCCGCAACCTTCCCAGTCCGGGGGAGCTTCGCAAGCAACTGGCCGCGTGGTTGCCAACCCATCATAAATACAATGACCGGCTGGCGCGCGATGCGATTTTCCTGATTGATGACCCGGACGTTATTTTATCAGACGCCCATCGCCGCATGTGGCAACAACGATCCGGGCTGAAAGCCAGCGATTTTGGCCTGTCGGATCAACGACAGATAGCAAGTTACCCGGTTGCTGCCCCGACGGGATACGAGAAAATCGAAAAGTTCTATACCGTGCTGCCCGAAGACAAACGCGCCTGCCCATCGACGGTTCGGAGCGCACGGCGTCCATAGTCGTGAATATCTTAAATGGGATATGTATTTGTATTCCTAAATGCGGTTCGGGCCGATTCTTAGGGGCCCAAAAAAATGCCAATAAACAGCCTGATCGTCTGAGTTGAAATTATGACTTGTCAATCTGTCTCAATGAGAACAAAATAAGAACATGATTCAGATTAATAGGGGTTGAATAATGCAAGATATTTCAATTTACCTTCCTGGGATATTGCTCGCCTATTCGGCTTTCCTGTTGGCAATTGCCAGTCCCGGTCCGAATGTTCTGGCCGTCATTGGGACATCGATGAGTGTCAATCGATCTTCGGGTATGGCTTTGGCCGTTGGCGTGGCGACAGGGTCATTTTCTTGGGCGGTGCTGACGGTGTTTGGCCTATCCACTATCTTAGCGGCATATGCCGAGGCACTTCTGATAATCAAGGTTTTTGGCGGCCTCTATCTCTTGTGGCTTGCGTATAAATCCTTCAAGTCAGCGGCATCCAGCCATGATATCAAGGCTGCGGAGCTTGCGGGTGGTCTCCGGACGCCATTTGGATATTTCAAGCGCGGTTACTTTATTCAGATGACCAACCCGAAGGCGGCCTTGGCATGGATTGCCATCATCTCGCTAGGGCTGAAAGATGGTGCACCGCTTTGGGTTGCTGCGGCTATCGTGCTTGGAACCTTTGCGCTTTCGATGGCTGTTCATCTTCTTTACGCTATCGCGTTCTCCACACCCATTATGGTGCGCCTTTACAGTAAAGCGCGTCGGGTGATTCAAGGTGTTCTCGGAGCCTTCTTTGCTGTTGCAGGCCTGCGCTTGCTGATGAGCAGGAGCTGATCCAATGTCAATCTATAAGGATCCTGTTGCCGCAAACTTGAATGATGGCTTTGTGGTTGCCATCAACATTGTTGCAAAGGATGGAGAAGCCGAAGCGGTCGCTGGAATTCTTGAGAGCCTTATTGAGCCAACGATGGCGGAGGAAGGTGTGAAGTTCTTCATGCCTTACCGGTCTCCAACTGATCCCAATGCGTTCTTCATTTATGAGCTTTATGTCGATGAAGCGGGTTGGGATGCGCACAACAAATCGGCTCACTTTCAGAATGCGGTCGGGGAGCTTGTTGAGAAGGTTGCAAGCAGAGAGCGCGTGCCCTTTCTGCCGTTTGTAAGTTAGCTTGAGTGCGCTTTATCTCCGTAAGAACAGTCTTCTCTTTAATGAGTGAAGGCTGTTGATGCGGGTACCTCCTTGCCGGGCAAACGATTGAACCGTGTAAAACGGTTTTGATTCCCCCGATTATGTTCTAAACGCTTGCATCTGCGAGGTGTGTTTGCCAACATCCGCCGGTTATTGATGCCCTGATTCCTTTCGGGGCGCGCCTATAGGAGCAAGATTTGAAATGAGTGACGTTAAGGTCAAAGTCGGAATTCTCGGTGCCAGCGGATATACCGGGGCGGAATTGGTTCGTATTCTTGCGCACCATGAAGCTTCGGTCATAACATTGCTGACCGCAGACCGACGCGCCGGACGTCCGTTTGGGGAAGTTTTCCCCCATCTTGCCCATATCAATCTGCCGACCATGATCAAGATCGAAGATGCCGACTGGTCAACCGTGGACCTTATTTTCTGTGCGCTGCCCCATGGCACGACACAGGAAGTGATCGCCGGATTGCCAGACCACGTCAAAGTTGTCGATCTGTCAGCGGATTTCCGTTTGTTTGATCCGGCGACCTATCAGGAATGGTATGGCGCGGAACATGCCGCACAGGATTTGCAAAAGCAGGTTGTTTACGGCCTGACCGAACTGCACCGTGAAAAGATCAAAAAAGCCCGTGTTGTGGCCAATCCGGGTTGTTATCCAACTCCGGTGCAGTTGGCGCTAACCCCGCTTTTGGAAAGCAAGTTGGTACACGCCGATGACATCATCATTGATGCCAAATCCGGTGTGACGGGGGCGGGTCGTTCGCCCAAGGAAATGACCCTGTTTGCCGAAGTGACCGAAGGCATTCATGCCTATGGCACCGGCGGGCACCGCCATGCGCCCGAGATCGAGCAGGGGCTTGCATGGGCATCGGGAAGCGACGTTGTGGTCAACTTTTCCCCGCATCTGATGCCAATGAGTCGCGGTATTTTGGAATCCATCTATGTCAAAATGACCGATGGTACGACCGCCGAGGACATTCAGGCCGCTCTTGCCAAACGCTATGCCGACGAGCCGTTTGTTCGCATCCTGCCATTTGGGGTGACGCCGCAAACCCGTCATGTGCGGGGATCAAATTACGTTTTGATGGGCGTCGTCAAAGACCGTGTACCGGGACGTGTGATCATTGTCGCGGTTGAGGACAATCTGGTCAAAGGGGCGTCTGGTCAGGCGGTGCAGAACATGAATGTGATGCTGGGCCTGCCCGAAACCATGGGGCTTGAGATCGAGCCGCTGTTCCCGTAAGGGGTGGGAAAAGGTTTCCTCATACAATTAAAAAACAGGCGTGTCCAAACCGGGCGCGCCTGTTTTTTTATGTTTTAGCCCATGGCGCGTTTGAGGATTTCAAACAGTTTGGGATCGTCGCATTGCGCCACATTAAACCGCATCAGATCATCGGCGGTTTGTGAGATGCTAAAAACATTGCCGGGTGCCAGCACGACGCCATCGGCAAGGGCATTGCGTGCGAGCGTCGCGGCATTCATGCCATTGGGCAGTTTGCACCACAAAAAGATCCCTGCATCGGGTGTTGAGACGGGGGTGATCCCCAGCGACTGCAATCGGGACGTCACCCGTGTCATGGCCGTTGCTAGGCGGGTGCGCAAAGCATCCATATGTTTGCGATAAGTGCCGTCCTTTAAAATCGACAAAACCAGTTCCGGGGCAAGGTTGCCACTGGAAAATCCGGTGGCGATCTTAAGATCGGTTAGCCCGTCGATCCAGTCAGGCGACGCGGCGATATAGCCACAGCGCACCGATGCCGACAGGGTTTTGGAAAAACTGCCAATATGAATAACCCGGTCCAGCCCGCCAAGAGCGGTAAGACGCGGGGCGGGCGTGTTTTCAAAATCGGCAAAAATGTCGTCTTCAATCACAACCAAATCGTGCTGTTCGACGGTTTTCAGAATGCGATGGGCAACCATCGGCGAAAGGGATGCGCCGGTTGGGTTGTGAAGCCCGGAATTGGTGATGTAAAGGCGGGGTTTTGTATCCTTGACGATGCGGTCAAAGGCATCAACATCGGGGCCATTCGCGGTAAAGGGAACGCCGACGATATTGGCGCGATGGGCGCGTAAAAGTGCCTGAAAATTAAAATAGCACGGGTCATCAATCAGGACAGTATCGCCCGGTTCGATCAGAAACCGGCACAGCATATCAATTGCCTGTGTGCCAGACTCAGTCAAAAGGATCTGATCGGGGCTGGTATCAATGCCATACGTCGCCATGCGCCGTGATAGCAACTGGCGGAGCGGGGCAAGGCCAAGCGGGGTGCCGTAATCGGTCAGGGTTTCGGTGCGGGTGCGCGACAATGTGCGCAGCGCACGCCGGATCGATGTTTCGGGCATCCAGCTTGCCGGAAGCCAGCCACAGCCTGGCTTGAGCATGTCGGGCCGCGCATCAAGCGACTGGCGCGATACCCAGAACGGATCAATGGCCCGATCCAGTTTGGGGCCGATTCGGGTGATCGAAAGCGGGGCGGTATGGGCGCAGACAAAAAATCCCGATCCGCGCCGTGACTGAATGACACCGTCGGCCACCAGCCGGTCGTATGCTTCGACCACGGTGGAGTTTGACACCCCCATTTTCTGGGCAAAGGCCCGGATCGACGGCAAACGATCCCCCGACAACAGATTGCGTGCGCCAATGCGCTTGCGGATAGTCGCCATGACATGGGCGACAAGTGTACCGCCATCGGTTGGTGCTTCTGCCCGATCAAGTGTCACTGTAGTGCTCCTGTAATCAATACAGTTTGGTCTAATTGTATTTGATTGTGTCTGGTGATCGCGCGACAGGCAAGCGAAAGATACGTCTTCAAATCAAGCGGAGGCGACAATGGCGATTGCAGTGGAACGGACAACGGGTGGCTGGCTTAGCGGGTTGATCGGGATTTTGATTTTTAGTGGATCACTTCCGGCAACCCGAATTGCGGTGATGGATTTTGATCCGCTTTTCCTGACCGTGGCGCGCGCGACAATCGCCGGGATGATCGCACTTGTGATTTTGCTGATGACCCGCACCGCCCGGCCACAGAGGTCCGACTGGGGATCGCTTCTGGTGGTGGCATTCGGGGTGGTTGTCGGCTTTCCGCTGTTAACGGCATTGGCGCTTGAGCATATTACATCGGCGCGGTCGATTGTGTTTATCGGGTTGTTGCCGCTGGCGACGGCGATCTTTGGTTTGTTGCGCGGCGGGGAACGACCGCGTGCGGTGTTTTGGCTGTTTTCGGTCCTTGGCAGTGCGCTTGTCGCCGGGTTTGCCGCTATTGGCAGTGATGCTGGTGCGATGCGCGGTGATCTTTATATGCTGGGTGCGATTGTTGTTTGCGGCCTGGGCTATGCCGAAGGCGGGAAATTGTCGCGCCATCTGGGCGGCTGGCAGGTGATCTGCTGGGCGTTGGTGATCTCGCTGGTTCCCATGGCGATCCTGTGTGCGGTTATGGTGCCAGACAGTTTTACCGAGATCAGCATGCCCGCGTGGCTTGGCCTTGGCTATGTCTCGGTCTTTAGCATGCTGATCGGGTTTTTCTTTTGGTATCGCGGGCTGGCTGCCGGTGGAATTGCCGCGGTTGGGCAGTTGCAATTGCTGCAACCGTTTTTTGGTTTGATGCTGGCGGCCCTTATTTTGGCGGAGCCTGTTGGTTGGGCGATGATTGCCGTAACGGTCGGGGTGGTGGCCTGTGTTGCCGGGGCGAAGCGATTTGCGCATTAGGGCGTTTAGCCGTCAGGGCGTGGGCGATAGCTACATGCCCGGTATATTTGCCTATTCGCTTGATATCGGCGGTGTGACTGGAAATTCGTCAAGTTGGGGCAGGTCAACCGGGATGACATCCGGCCAGTAGATTTCATGGATTTTCTGTATGAAGCCTTCCTTGTGCAGATCGCGCATGATTTTCACGATGCGGTCATGCTGCGCGATCAGGGATGATTTGCGCGAAAGGGCCATGTGGATGTCATTGTGAACATCTGATCTGAACGGGGCCTTGATGATGGCGTCTTGCATGTTGTTCTTGCGAATTTGGTAATCGGCGTTGGCATCCGATCCGACGATGGTGTCGATCCGACCAACTTCGAGCATTCTCAGGATCAGGATTTCCGAACCGGCTTCATATTTTTCAAGCGATGGGTCGCTATCGAATGGTTCGAAATAGCGCGAATCAACCACCGAACCAATGGCAAGTCCGCGCAAATCATCATATCGCGTGATCGATGCCGGGCTTTGCTTGTTGACATAGAAGACCGGATTTACCCGGCTATAGGGCGGATAAATATATTGGGCGAATTTCGCCCGTTCGTCGGAATAGGCAAAGCTTGTCAGGACGTCGATCTCGCCAAGTTCAAGCATCTTAAGGCATCGGCGCCAAGGGCAGGGTTGGGATTTCAGTTTCAGCCCAAGCCGGTTTGCAACTTCGTGCAGTAACATCAGATCAATGCCCTGAATCCCGCCGTCTTCATCTTCTATTGCAAAAGGTTCCCATACCGAAAAGGCGGCAATCATTGTACCTTCCGCCTGTGATGCAGGTGCCTGATTGTCGTGGTCAGCCAGCGCAGGATGGGAAAACAGCAGGCACACGGCAATGGCGCACGCCCTGCGCAATGTTGTAATCACGGGTTTTCCAGTAATGTGGGATGACGCAGGTTTTGTTTTGATAATGTGCATGCGCTGGATTTTTTAGAGAAAAATTTTCAACTTCACATATTAGAATTTAAACTGGCATATCAAGGTATGTGACGGCAGGGTGGTTGTAATCTTAAGCCGGAATGTCATTGAGAACGAACACCATTTTAAGAAAGGCCGTGTGACCATGCGTTTATCCTATCGCGGGGTTAAGCCCACCATCGACGAAACCGCCTTTATTGCGCCCAATGCCACAATCATTGGTGATGTGGAGATAGGGGCCGAAACTGGCATCTGGTTTGGTTGTGTCATTCGTGGGGACGTGCATGAAATCCGTATTGGATCACGCACCAACATTCAGGACCTGACGATGGTTCATGTCGCCAAGGGAAAATTCGGGACATATATCGGCGATGATGTCACCATCGGACATGCCGCAATCATTCATGCCTGCACGCTTGAAGACAGAAGCTTTGTCGGTATGGGGGCAACCGTGATGGATGGCTGTGTTATTGAGCAGGGTGGGATGCTGGGCGCGAACGCATTGCTGGCGCCGGGAAAACGTATTCCTGCTGGTGAACTTTGGGCTGGTGTTCCTGCCCGTAAGGTGCGCGAACTGACCCAGGAAGAAATTGAGTTCTTTAAGGTGTCGGCTGATCGGTATGCCGATCTTGCACAGGAATACCGGGTGTCTATTCCACTCGACCTTGGGCAAGAAGACTGAGATGATCGATCCGGCCAGAAAACAACGTCAAAACCGTCCGCGCATAACAAAGTAATACGTCTGCAAAAACGGGGTGTGATTGGCCGTTGTAGGGGAACATGAATGAGAACTGTCTGGCACATTGTGCTTGGCGCATGGTTGTTGGTTGGCGCACAGATCGGTGGTGTGGCGACCGCCCAGACCGCATATCCTGCGCAGGCTGATTCCTGTGGGCAGACGTTAACCGTGCGGGTGGCGGAAACCTATTTTCCATTTAGTGTGAAAAATGACAACGGCGACCCGTCTGGTACTGATATCAAGTTCATTCGACAGATTTTGTCATCCATGGGATGTCGGTTCGAGTTTGTCTTCATGCCTTGGAAAAGGGCGCTTCACGGTATTGAAAATGGCGAACTTGATGTACTGCCGTCCGCATCAATGACCCCGGAACGTGAAGAATTTGCACGTTTTTCGCATCCCTACCGGAACGAGGTTTCCGGAATGGTTATTCGCAAAGGCGATATCGGGCGGTTTCCGCTGCAAACGGTCGATGATATTTTTCTGTATAATATGAAGCTTGGATATGTTCGGGGGGCGTATCGCGGCGCGTTGTTTGCAGCGTTTCTGGAAATGCCGGGGGCGGACACGCAGTTGATTGAGGTCAGCAAAGCCGAACACGGACTTAATCTACTGTTGAGTGGACGTATTGATGCGGTGGTCGGCAGTCCTGCGATAACCCTTGCATATGCGGATCAAGTCGGGTTTGCCGATCAGATAATGGCCCATCCGTTTAAATTCGGCGTAGACCCAATTCATTTGATGTATTCGAAAAAAAGTGTCTCGAAAGAACTTGTCGGTCGCATTGATGTCGCACTTGATGCCGCCGTTAAAACGCAGGCCTATAAAGCGCTTTACGGGATTGATGCGGTGACGGAAATGTCGGGAAACTAGGGGCTGAACTCAATTGCCTCTGGTCATGGATGTTCAGGTTTCGTGCGATTGCGGGCGTGATTGGCACGATGTGCTTGCCTGTCGGTTGGTCATACGGTAGCAAGACGGCAACCCTTCATAATAAACTTTACCGTGCGCCACCACGCCCGGTCACAGGAAACGGAACCGGGATATGACTCGTTGGCAGGCAAACGCCGTAATTGTCTTTGTCGCCCTGATCTGGGGCACAACCTTTGTCGTTCAGCAAACCGGTATGGAAAATATCGGCCCGCAATATTTTACGGGCGTGCGGTTCTTGTTGGGGACATTGGTGGTATTGCCGTTTGCGTTACGTGATCTGCGCAAAATCAAACGCAGTGGCGGGGCACTTTCACGGCTTGATGTGTTTGGATTGGTGGCCACGGGCATTTCGATGTATCTGGCCAGCATTCTGCAGCAAATCGGCATCATTTCGACATCGGTAACCAATGCGGCCTTCCTGACGGCGTTTTATGTGCCGATGGTGCCGGTTTTGGCCTTTTTCGTTTTTCGGGCGCGTCCGCACTGGTCGGTTTGGCCGGGGGGCATGATGTGCGTTCTTGGCACTTATATGCTGAGCGGGGGTAACCTTTCGGCATTGGGTTCGGGCGATTTTTGGGTGATGGGCAGTGCGGTGTTCTGGGCGACACAGGTCGTTTTGATCGGTGTGATGGTCAATCGCACCAATGCCCCGGCACTGGTTGCCGCAACCCAGTTTTTCATTACCGGTATTCTGGGGATGGTGATGGGGGCTTTGACCGAAACGTTCAGTTTTGCCGATATCTATAACGCCGGATTTGAAATTCTCTATGCCGGGATCATGTCGGCCGGGATTGCCTTTACCCTGCAGGCGGTGGCCCAGAATTATACCGAAGCCGCCGATGCCGCCATCATCATGAGTGCCGAGGCGGTATTTGCCGCCATTGCGGGTGCGTGGTTCCTTGGTGAACGTCTGGCGCCGGCGGAATATGCCGGTTGCGGCGTTATTTTGGCCGCAATCGTCGGTGTGCAGCTGTTGCCAATGATGCGCCGTCGCCCGCGCGTTGCAGTATAAAAACAATCTGCCGTGATGTCGGGTACATGTGCCTGATGCTATCCTGCCATGGATAGATGTTCATGTGGGCATTGACTTTTATCAAAGCAGGGGGCAAATCTGGGGTGTAAATGAGTATCATTTACGATGCTGATATGCGCCGTTTCGCCCCGTTTCGCAGAAGTTAAAAGTGCCCGCTATGCGTGTTTTAAAGTGCCGTTGTTTCAAACCTTTCCGTTCTGGTGCAGCCGTCATGGCTGTTGCCATGGTGATGGCAGCAGGAATGGCTGGTGGCGCGCAGGGTTCTGAAACCACGACGCAGCAAGACCTCTTGCGTAAGCTTGTTGGCGATGCACATGGTGTTTCGACCAACCTGACTGTGCGTGAAATTGCCGCAGCCACCGATAGCCTGCAAGACAGTCCGTTTGAAAACCGGGCGGCATTGGGCGAGGCGCTTTATTTCGATACCCGTCTTTCGGCCAACCGCACGCAAGCCTGTGCCACCTGTCACGATCCGTCAACGGCGTTTCGCGATCCGCGTTTTGATGTGGCGGACGGGGCGTTTTCACAAGGTGATGACGGCAAAAGCCTTGGCGATCGGAATGCGCCGATGGCGGCCTATGCGAAGTTTTCGCCGACATTCCATGTCCGCGAAGATGGTGTCGCAGTCGGGGGGCAGTTCTGGGATGGGCGTGCGGCTGATTTGGCCGAGCAGGCCGGTGGGCCGCCATTGAACCCGATTGAAATGGGCATGGCTGATAAGCAAACCCTGATCGCACGACTGCGTGATGATGAAGATTACTTTGCCGGGTTCAAGGCGCTGTTTGGCGATGATGTCTGGTCAGATGATGATGCGGCCTATCGTGCGATGACGCAGGCCATAGCAGCCTTTGAAGAAACCGATGAATTCGCCCCGTTCGACAGTAAATATGACCGGTTTCTGCGCGGTGAGTACAAAATGACGCCGCAGGAAGAGCTCGGCCGGGTGTTGTTCTTCTCGCAGCAGTTTACCAACTGCAATACCTGCCACATGTTGAAAACCAGCCCAACGGCAGAGGGCGAAACCTTCACCAATTACGAATTCCACAACATCGGCGTGCCGCGCAATGTCGCCACACGCGGTGCCAATGACAAGGATGTTGCTTTTACCGATAACGGGTTGCTGGATAACCCGGCGATTGAGGATGCGGGGTATCGTGGCAAATACAAAACCCCATCATTGCGCAACGTGGCGGTAACCGGCCCTTATATGCATAACGGCGTGTTTTCCGATCTTTCTACCGTCGTGCGGTTCTACAACAAGTACAACAGCCGCGCGAAAGCCAACCAGACCAACCCCGAAACGGGTAAGCCGTGGGGCGATGCGGAAGTGGTCGATACGATTTCACTGACCGAGCTTGAGCAAGGCGATGCGCTTGACAGCAAACGCATCAATGCGATTGTCGCGTTTTTGAAAACGCTAACCGATGCGCGCTATGAACCGCTTCTGGCAGATCAGGAAGAACAAGCTGCAAAGAACTGATTTTAATTGGTTTTAAGCGTCTCGATCACCGCACTTTGCGCCAAGTCGCCAAAGCCGTCTGATGTTGCCTTTGTAAAGACATCCGATGCCGCCCGGCCAACGGGCAGGGACATTCCCATATCGGTTGCCAGTTGCATGGCATAGCTTGCATCCTTGGCGCGCAGGCCCGTGGTGAAGTGAATGCCTTCGTGATGGTTGCCGCTGACCATTCCGGGAACCGTGATATTGCCCGACATGCTGGCGTTTGCCCCATTGGCGAATGTTTCCGCGACCAAATCACCATCCAGACCAGCCTTTTGCGCAACCGCGACCAGTTCGGCGGCCGCGGCGATATGCACCGCGCCAAGAAGGTTGTGCATCAGTTTGTACACCGTGCCCGATCCAATCGGGCCGAAATGAACAATCTGTTTGCCGACGGCATTCATGAATGGCCGGGCGCGATCAAGAACCGCATTATCTGCGCCGATCAGAAAGACGGTGTTGCCTGCTTGAATATCAGCGGGAACGCCGGTTACGGGCGCGTCGATATACGCGCAGCCTGCTGCTGTGATCTTTGCGGACAGTTCCAGAACGAAGCCATGCGACAGGGTGGAACATTCAATCGCCAGTGTTTCGGGTTTCATGGCCGAAAGTGCACCGTCAACGCCCAGCCAGACGGCCTCGGCACCGCTGTCGTCGGCCATAAAGGAGATTACGATATCGGCATTGCGCACCGCATCGGCCGGTGTGGCGCAGGCTTTGGCCCCCAAGGCAACAAGCGGTTCGGTTTTAGCCGTGCTTCGGTTCCAGACTTGAACAGCATAACCCTGTTCAAGGGAACGGATGATCATTGCCGATGCCATGCGGCCAGTTCCTAGAAATCCGATCATTTGGGTCATGATGTGGTTTATCCTGTATTCTACATTATGCAATTTGCGCGGTATCTTGCGATTGGCGATGCCACAATTTGCCATGAATGTACCATGCCAAGCCCTTGAATAAAGGCGATTGTGATGATGGCAGTCCAAAACAGGGAAATGACGTGACCGGTATCAGAACTTCTTTTTCGATGATTTTCGCGATGGCGGTAACGCTATGGCCATTTGCGGCATCGGCCGATTTTAGGAAAAGCGACTTAAAGGCAGATCCCAGCGGCCAGTTTTATTGCGACGAGACGATGGACTGGTGTTTTGGTCTTGCCCAGAAACCCAGTAATGCCGGCGAGGGGCACACACCGCTTCTTCTTGTCCTACGTGATGGCAAAGAGGTGACGCGTCAGGAAATTATTCTGGGTAAAAGACGGGATGACGGCAATGGCGGTTGGCGCAAGACCGGCATTTGGCCGCACCGGTTTCATGATCCGCAACGCCGTGGTGCGTTTCTTATGGGAATTGTGACGACCACGACGGTTGGATATTCAGGCGGTGGCGCATCTGTTGCAATGCTGTCACTCATTCGGGTGGACCCGACGCCGGGAAATAACCCGACAGGAACGCCGCTCGTACTTGGCATGGTTGCAACGGTTCCACTGGAAGCGTCCAAAATGATCCGGGCCTGCTTTAGCGAACAGGACGTGATCGACCGCCATCAGGTTTGCCATGATGAATATGATTTTGAAGCCAGCATTACGCCGCTATCGGACGTTGGCGCGCAGGTTGGTGACGATGACGCGGGGCAGGGCAACATGCCGTCGCTTCAGTATGTTGCACGGGCAAGCCGGTTCCCACCAAACGCTGATCTTGGCACGGACTCAAGTGTCCGACCGCCTTTGAATAAGCAGGAAATGGTACGTGCACCTGACCTTGCATGTAGTTTCGATGCGGTTTTCAAGTTTGACCGCAAAACACAATTATATGAAACGGATATTCCGATTGAAGGGTGTGAAACCTATTTGATCCCATGAAAAAGACGCGCTGTAATGGACACAGCGCGTCTTTTTTTGTGCCTGAATATGGTGCGGGCTTAAGACAAGCGCACTTTGACGTAATCGCCCGGTGCCGGGCCAAGGACCTTGAGCTTGCCGTCGCCGGGTTTGCGCGCATCGACTTTGCCACCCGATCGACGACTGATCCAGTTTTGCCAGTCGGTCCACCATGATCCGTCGTGCTGGGTGGCTTTGGCGATCCAGTCGTCGGGATTTTCCGGGGTGCGGTTATAGGTCCAATAGCAATATTTCTTGGCCGCAGGCGGGTTCACCACACCAGCAATATGGCCCGATGCTGACAGGACGAATTTAACCTGACCGGACATAAGCTGTGTTCCGGCATAGGTTGCCTGCCACGGCGCGATATGGTCTTCGCGGGTGGATAGGAAATAGACCGGGGTTTTGATATCACGCAGGTCAATCGGCTCGCCAAGAATTGAAATTCCGCCGGGTTCACGTAGCAGATTTTTATTGTACATATTGCGCATATAAAAACTGTGCATGGCCTTTGGCATGCGGGTGGAATCGGAATTCCAATACAGCAGATCAAACGGGAACGGGTCTTTGCCCAGCATGTAGTTGTTGACGACAAACGACCAGATCAGGTCATTGGCACGCAACATGTTAAACGACATCGACATGTCCCGCCCATCAAGATAGCCCTCCTTGGACATCTTGTTTTCGAGACTTTTGATCTGTTCATCATCGACAAAGACCGACAGTTCACCCGATTTTTCAAAATCCATCAGGGTGGTAAAGAATGTTGCGGATTTAATCCGGTCATCCCCGGTTTTGGCCATATAGGCAAGCGTGGAGCTTAGCAGCGTCCCACCAAGACAATAGCCAATCGCGTTGACGTCGCTTTCACCTGTTGCTTTCTCAATCATGTCCAAAGCCGCAAGTACGCCGTCCTTGGCATAATCTTCAAAGCTTTTTTCGGCCAATTCGCTGTCGGGGTTGACCCATGACAGGACAAACACGGTGTGTCCTTGATCGACAGCCCATTTGATGAAGGAATTTTCCGGGCGCAGATCAAGAATGTAATATTTGTTGATCCATGGTGGCACGATCATAAGCGGGCGTTTGGCGACCTTGTCGGTGCTTGGCGTATATTGTTGCAATTCCATCAAGGGGGTTCTGCCGACGACCGATCCTTCGCTGGTGGCGACGTTTTCGCCAATCTTGAATGCATCAAGGTCCGTCATGCGGATTTGCAGTTTGCCCTTGCCACGTTCAAGGTCGCCCAGAAGATTCTGAAGCCCCTTAAGCAAATTCTCGCCGCCACTTTCGATGGTGGTGCGCAGAACTTCCGGGTTGGTCATCAGGAAGTTGGTCGGCGAAATCGCGTCGGCAAACTGGCGGGTATAAAATTCGACCTTCTGGGCTGTTTTGTCATCCAGACCGTCGACGTCATGGACAAGATTTTGCATCCATTGCGATGACAGAAGGTAGGACTGTTTGATGTAGTCAAAGACTTCATTATTTTCCCACGCCTCGTCACGGAATCGACGATCCCCGCGCAGCGGTGACGCCACAGGTTCGGAGTCTTCGCCCATCATGCGCAGCGTTGTGTTATGCCACAGCATATAATATTGCTGCCACAAATCCATTTGCGCCTCGACCAATTTGGTCGGGTTTTGCATGATCTGGCTGGTTAATTCGACAAAGGCCGAGCCGATATTAAGGGGGTCAGGATCAGAAATTTCAGGGTCTTCAGCCTGTTTTGCGAGGAAGTCTGCGACAAGTCGTTGACTTCTTTCGGCAATTTCTGCCATTGCTTCTGACAGTTTTTCGGGGTCCGGGTGATTGAGTTCAGTTTCTTTGGCCTGTTGATCGCTCATGGGGCATTCCCTTATGATACCGCGATGGATAGGGCGTAACACAAAAACGTGGTAAGCATCTTTGCAATATCGCAAGACTTTTTACGTTTTATGTTCCGGCTATCCATTTGGCGCGCCGGGTTGAAACTCTGCTTGATCACAAGCTAATCATGGTCTTAGCCTAGCTTGCCGGTATGGGGTAGTACAAGAATTATAAGGTGACGTTTTGCAGGCTTATTCAACGCAGGCGTCATCAAACCAAAGTTTGGAGCAGCGAAAACAAATGGGCGTTCTGAAATCGACGACAGGGCAGTGGTCGTGGCAGGAGACTGCAAGGGGGAAGCTGCGGCTATTGCTGCAGACCGGTTCTGCGCTGGCGGTGGTCATGACACTGGGCGCCTGTTCTTCGGTTCCTGATGCGATCAATCCGGTGGAGTGGGGCAAATCCGTTGGCGATATGTTCGACGGCGAAGGCGATGAAACCGCCAAGTCCGAAGAAGCCATTCCCGGTGAAGACGGCGAATATCCGAGCCTGTCAGATACGCCGGCCAAACCCATTGTGACCGGTGATCAAGAGCGCGATGCCCTGATTGCGGGCCTTGCTGCGGATCGCACCAATGCGCAATATACCCAAGGGGGCCGTCGTCAGACGTCCGACCCGGTCAATGCGTTGCAGTCTGCACCAGAAGTTTCTGCATCTGAACCCGTCATCCAGCCTGCACCCACCACCCCGGTGAGCAGCAGTGCAATGGCTGATACGACCAGTGCGGCGACCACAAGTGCCACCAAAACAACTGCGGCTGCGACCAGTGGTGTTACATCGGCACAGTCGGGGTCGAAAATCGCCGATGAGTGGTCGGCAAAGTCACCAACCTCCGGCCCGATTCCAACCCCGGAAGCTGCACCTGATCGTCCGGCTGTTGTGGCCGGTGCCGCAGCAGGGGCTGCTGCAGGTGCCGCATCAACCGCCAGTGAGCGTGAGGCCGAGCAGTTGGCCGCCTATGAGGCCGCACAGGCCGCAGAGGCCGGTAACACAGCCACGCCAGAACCATCAAGTGCACCCGCACCGTCGTCTGGTGATCCGGTGATGGATCAGTATCAGCGCCGCCTTGCCGAAGGTCAGGGCCAGTTTGCCAATGAACCGACCGCATCGTATGCACCGGTTGGTCAGGGTCAGGACTTTGACTATTCGATGTATTCTGACAATGGTGCGGTCACTGTCGATGAAAGCCAGTTTGGCGGTTCCGATCCGGTTTACGGTGGCGACACCATGACAATGGATATGTCAGAAACCAACGACATGTTGGCATCCCGCCTTGGCGTGCGGTCGATCAATCAGGCTGGTCCGTCTGTCAATGGTGTTCAGATTGCACAAATCCAGTTTGGCCATGGTTCATCAAACCTTGGCGGTACGGATGGCAATGTTTTGCAACAGGTTGCCACTACCTGGCAGCAGACCGGCGGCGCCATTCGTGTGATTGGCCATGCGTCAATGCGAACCGCGAACATGAGCCTTGAAGAACATATGCAGGCAAACCGCCACGTTTCGGAAAAACGTGCGTCGGCAGTTGTGTCACGCCTGTTGTCACTTGGTGTTAATCCAGGCGCGATCTTTGTTGGGGCAGATGGCTCGGCTGATCCGCGGTATTACGAAGGTGTTCCGGCCGGTGAGGCAGGCAACCGTCGCGTGGAAATCTTCCTCGATTACTGATCGCGACTTTAAAAGTATCACCTGATCGGACAGAGGTTCGCAGGGGGGACTGAACGAATATCATCAGCGCGGAAGGGCATGCCTTTCCGCGCTGATGTTGTTTCAGGGGACTGGATGTGCCCGGTTTTGAATTTAAGCACGGTTCAAGTGCATTAATTCGTTGAGTCATTATCCCAGAAAAGGTAAATCCTTCGAATTGTACGCTGTGAAGCGCCTTTTTTAGGTGTCTCTACGCAATTTTCGTAAATTCGAGGATGTGCTTTTCGCATAAAATTCGAAAATCGCCAATTTGATGAGGATGTAGGATAATGTCCCAAGACTTCCACCGCATAAAACGTCTCCCGCCCTATGTATTCGCAGAAGTAAATGCGATGAAGGCGGCGGCACGGCGCGCGGGTGAGGACATTATTGATTTCGGCATGGGCAACCCGGACCCGGCCACCCCACAGCATATTGTTGATAAACTGGTCGAAACGGTTCAGAACCCGCGCACGCATGGTTATTCGATGTCACGCGGCATTCCTGGCCTGCGTAAAGCATTGGCTGCTTATTATGGCCGTCGTTTCGGGGTGGATATTGATCCGGAAACCGAAACGGTTGTAACCCTTGGCTCCAAGGAAGGTTTGGCCAATCTGGCGGCTGCGATCACAAGCCCCGGCGATATCTTTTTGGTGCCCAACCCATCCTATCCGATCCATGCCTTTGGTTTTATCATTGCCGGTGCCGCATTGCGCCACATCCCGATTGGCCATGATGATCAGGGCACATTCAGCACCGAAAGTTTCATGGAACAGCTGCACCGGGCGGTAAAACACTCCGTACCCAAACCAAGTGCGGTTGTGTTGAACTTCCCGGCCAACCCAACGTCACTTGTGGTTGATCTGGCGTTTTATCAGGAAGTTGTCGATTTCTGCCGTAAGCATGAAATCTATGTCCTGTCTGATATTGCCTATTCCGAGATTTATTTTGATGGCAATCCGCCTCCCTCGATCCTGCAATGCAAGGGGGCCAAGGATATCGCCGTTGAATTCTATTCGCTTTCGAAAACCTATTCGATGGCCGGCTGGCGCATCGGGTTTGCCACGGGCAATAAAAAGCTGATCAACGCCCTGACGCGGATTAAGTCATATCTGGATTACGGTGCGTTTACCCCGGTTCAGGTGGCGGCAACCGCCGCCCTTAATGGCCCGCAGGATTGTGTTGAGGAATTCCGTAACCTGTACCGTGAGCGCCGCGATATCTTTATCGAGGGTGCATTAAGTGCAGGCTGGGAAATCCCAAGCCCGGCGGCCACCATGTTTGCATGGGCACCGATCCCTGATGCCTTTGCCGAACTCGGATCACTTGATTTTTCCAAGTTGCTTTTGCAGGAAGCGGGCGTTGCAGTGGCACCGGGGCTTGGCTTTGGCGAGTATGGTGATCGTCATGTTCGGATTGCACTGGTGGAAAACAAACACCGCATCCGACAGGCCAACCGGAACATCAAACAGTTTTTTTCCAAGTGCCCGGATGCAGATTCTGCACGTGAACTGTTGAAGAAATCTGTCTGATATCTCATAAAGCATTCTGTGTTTCGCCCGGGACATGTCCCGGGCGTTACTTTGTCAGGATGCAGGACGCATGAAATGATGCGGTTTGTGTCCTTGCGGATTAAACCACGGGCTTAGGAGTTATCGTGAAAGACGTCGTTAAAATCGGTGTGGCAGGCCTCGGTACGGTCGGTGCCGGAACCGTTAAACTGCTGAGTGAACATCGCGACATTCTGACCGACCGTTCGGGTCGCCAGATTGTTGTTACAGCGGTATCGGCGCGTGATCGAACTCGCGATCGTGGTTTTTCAACTGACGGTCTGACATGGTATGAAGATGCCCGTGATTTGGCGGCTGACAAGGACGTCGACATTCTGGTCGAACTGATCGGTGGATCAGACGGCATTGCCTATGACGTATGCAAGGCCGCCCTTGAAAACGGCAAGCATGTTGTCACCGCCAATAAGGCGCTAATCGCGCTTAAGGGTGCTGAGCTGGCCCAGATTGCCGATGCCAACAAAGTCACCATTGCCTATGAAGCAGCGGTTGCCGGCGGTATCCCGGTGGTCAAGGCGCTTCGCGAAGGTTTGGCAGGGAATGCCATTTCGCGTGTCACCGGCATCCTGAACGGGACCTGTAACTTCATCCTGACCACCATGCGTGAGCAGGGCCGTGATTTTGCCGACGTTCTGGCCGAGGCGCAAAAACTTGGTTATGCCGAGTCTGATCCGACCTTTGACGTTGATGGTATTGATGCCGCGCACAAGTTGGCGATTTTGGCCAGCCTCGCCTTCGGGGTTGAGGTTGATTTCGATGCGGTGGCGGTTGAAGGCATTCGCAGTGTTTCGGCGCTTGATATTCAGCTGGCCGAAGAACTTGGATACCGCATCAAGCTTCTTGGGATTGCCAAGCAGACGCCAGAAGGCATTGAGCAGCGCGTATCGCCCGTAATGGTGGACCGTTCAACACAGATTTCCAAGGTCGAAGGCGTGTTTAATGCCGTCGCGCTTGAAGGCGATTACGTTGGCCCGGTTGTCCTGCAGGGACGCGGGGCGGGTGAACGCCCGACCGCATCCGCCGTTGTTGCCGATATTGTCGATATCGCAGCGGGCCGCACCGCACCGGTATTTGGTGTTCCGGCAGAACGGCTTAAGAAGAACGTGCGTGCGTCACTCGAAAAGCATGTTGGTGCCTATTACCTGCGCCTGATGGTCTGGGATCGTCCCGGGGTTATGGCAAAGGTGACCGCGACCCTTGCCCAGCACGGTGTTTCGATGGCCTCCATGATCCAGCATGGCCGGGCTGAAACCGAAGGTGGTGTTGTGCCCGTCGTGATTGTTGCGCATGAGACAACCGAAGCCGCAATGTCGGGGGCGGTCGAAGATATCGCAGCGTTTGAAAGCAATTCGCAGCCGCCGGTTCTGATGCGGATTGAAAGTTTCGCATCTTAATAAAACAAACAAGATATAAACGCCTCGCACCTGTCAAGATGCGGGGCGTTGTTGCAGCAGTCAGTTTGACTGGTATGATCACGCAGGTTCGCGGGGCTTGAGGCAACTGTCATAGAAAACCTGTAGAAAGACATATTTCGATCAAGGTTTCGCGCCACTGTAGGTTTTTACAGTTAGGCCCCCGGTCGGTGGGGAAATGCGGAAAAGACAAGAAAAATAAAGCAAGACAACAACGAGACAGGGCCCCCAGACCCTGCACCACGAAACAAGGAAGACAAAATGGATCGAAATCTCGCGCTTGAAACCGTCCGGGTTACCGAGGCCGCAGCACTGGCGTGCTCTGGCCTGATGGGACGTGGCGATGAAAAGGCTGCTGATCAGGCGGCTGTTGATGCGATGCGTAATGCGCTTAACAGCATGGACATCAGAGGCACGGTCGTCATCGGTGAAGGTGAACGCGACGAAGCCCCGATGCTGTTCATTGGCGAAGAAGTCGGGTCGGGCGAAGGCCCGGAAATCGACATCGCGCTTGATCCGCTTGAGGGCACGACCATCTGTGCGACCGGCGGGCCGAACTCTTTGGCGGTTGTTGCCATGGCGGAAAAGGGCGGCTTTTTGAACGCGCCTGACACCTATATGGAAAAAATCGCCGTTGGTGGTGGTTTGCCAGACGATGTTGTTGATCTTGATGCCAGCCCGGCCGAAAACCTGAAAAACCTTGCAGCGGCCAAGGGCTGTGCGGTTGCTGATCTTGTGGTTTGTATTCTGGATCGTCCGCGCCATCAGGACATCATTGCCAAAACCCGCGAAGCAGGTGCACGCATCATGTTGATTGGTGACGGGGATGTCGCCGGTGTAATTGCGACCTCGCAGAAAACATCGGGCATTGATCTTTATATGGGGACCGGTGGCGCGCCAGAAGGCGTTCTTGCCGCAGCCGCCCTTCGTTGTATCGGCGGTCAGTTCCAGGGGCGTCTTGTTTTTCGCAATGATGACGAAATTGCGCGGGCGAAAAAATGGGGTATCGAAGACCTTAACCGCAAATACAAGCTTGGCGAACTTGCCAAGGGCAATGTGATGTTTGCCGCCACGGGCGTTACCGATGGTGCAATGTTGCGCGGTGTGCGCCGTTTTGCCAATGGTGCGGAAACCGAAAGCATCGTGATGCGCAGCCAGTCAGGCACCGTGCGTTATGTTCGCGCGGTTCACGATTTCAGCCGGAAAGTCTGGTACAAATAAGCGCCATATTTTCGCAATGGTCAAAAGGGAGTGCCGCGCACTCCCTTTTGTCGTTATACCAGTATTCTAATCGCTTGCAGGGCAGGGCGGTCTGGGTTACATCCTGCGCCCCTTTAAAACATAAAAAACGCCGGAGCCCGCCAAATGTCGGAAATTATTGCGCTTGATTTTGGAACGACCAATTCCGTTTTGGCGGTGGCCGACAGTGCGGGCAATGTGCAATCGGCAAAGTTCGAAGTGGGTGCCAACAGTTTTGATACCTACCGCACCATCCTGTATTTCTGGGAAGAACAGGAACTGACCGCGCCAGGCGCACCGACCCATATGCAAAGCCGGTCCGGCCCGTTTGCGATTGCAGAATATCTGCGCGAAAGCCACGATTGCCGCCTGATCCAGTCGATGAAGTCATACCTTGCATCCAAGGATTTTGACGGCACGGATATCTTTGGCACGACCTATTCGATCGAAGATTTGATCGCGACGTTCCTGACCCAGATCCATCATTTTGCACAGCACAGCCTTGGCTGGTTGGGACAGCGGGTGATTTCCGGGCGTCCGGTGGCCTTTGCCGGGAGTAACCCGGACAATGATTTTGCCGAAATGCGCCTGCGCAGTGCCTATGAGCAGGCCGGGTTTGACGTTGAAGCCATGGTGTTTGAACCCTTGGCCGCGTCCTATTATTACGGGCGGGAACTTGAAAAAGCCGAAACCGTTCTGGTTGCCGACTTTGGCGGCGGGACCAGTGACTTTTCGCTGATCCGCTTTACGCCCGGTCTTGGTATGCGCGGCGTGCAACCATTGGCCCATACCGGCCTTGGCGTTGCGGGCGACCGGTTTGATTACCGCATCATCCAAAAGGCCGTCTGGCCGCGCCTTGGTTTTGGTTCTGACTATAAATCAATGGGGGCGACGCTGCCCGTGCCGCGCCAGTATTACACCGCATTTTCACGCTGGCACGAACTTGCCATGATGAACCAGCCCAAAACCATCAATGAAATCAAAAGTCTGATCCGCTCGGCGACCAAGCCCGATGATATCGAGGATCTGGTGGCGATCATTGAAGAAGAAATGGGTTTCCATCTTTATCAAACCGTGTCGAAAGCCAAGGCAGAACTGTCTGATAACGACAGCGCCTTACTGCAATTTTCCCACGGTGGGGTGGAGATTGAAGAACGCCTGACGCGGGCTGATTTCGAGGCTGCGATTGCGCCTGACATGGCCGAGATTGAGGTCGCAGCCAAACACTGCCTTGATCAGGCAGGCTTAAAAGCCGGTGACGTGTCCAAGGTCTTTATGACTGGCGGCACATCCTATGTTCCAGCAGTGCGCGAAATGTTTGAAGACGGCTTTGGCAAGGACCGCATCGAAATCGGCCAGCCGTTCCTGTCGGTCGCCCATGGCTTGGCGCTGATAGCAGCGGATGAGGGGATTGTTTGAAAAGGTGATCGAATTTATGGACGTGGACGAAACTGTGCTTTAAGCCATTTTAGACATTTGAAGTTCGAACTAGAAGACACTCACGGCAGGTTTGGTGTGAACTAGATGCTCTTGTGATTTGAGGGGGGGGGGGGAGACTTTGCTATTTCATGAACTGGCGTTTTTATACGTGTTCATGCCCGTAACTATGGCGATTGCGATTTGGGCCGGGCGTAAAGACGATAAGTCCCTTTTCATATACTTTCTATGTGCAGCATCCCTTGTTTTCTATGGTTGGTGGAACCCGGTTTTTGTGCCGCTTTTGGTTATGTCAATCGTATCTAACTATTTTTTGGGTAATTTCCTCGTTAAATCTCGGGACGCCTCTCGGAAAAAGGCATTCCTTTTCTTGGGAGTGGCGGCAAACCTGCTGGTACTTGTTGTGTTTAAGTATTTGGGGTTCTTTGCCGATATTATCGGGGATGCTTTTTCAGCCAAACCTGTTGTCCTTCAGTTAGAGCTTCCTCTAGGGATATCGTTTTTCACTTTTTTACAAATTGCATACATTGTTGATGCTGCAAAGGGTGAGACTGTTCGTGACAAATTTGCCCCCTATTTTCTTTTCGTTACTTTCTTTCCGCATCTGATTGCGGGGCCATTGGTTCATCATCGAAGTCTGATTAGTCAGTTTTCACAGAAGATGACTAACGCTACTGAAAATCTATCGGTAGGGTTTACGATCTTTGTGATCGGTCTCTTCAAGAAGCTGGTTCTTGCTGATATTGTTGTCTACTGGTCTGACGCAGTTTTTAATGGTGCAGCAAATGGTGTTGCTCCAAGTCTGGTTGACAGCTGGGTTGGCGCCATCTCCTTTACCCTGCTGATTTATTTTGATTTTTCGTCCTATTCCGATATGGCGATTGGATTGTCGAAAATGTTGGGCATCCGTCTTCCTGAGAATTTCAATTCTCCCTACAAGGCGACTTCGATCATTGAATTCTGGCGGCGATGGCACATTACGTTGTCGAGTTTCCTGCGAGACTATCTTTACATCCCCCTTGGTGGAAATCGTAAAGGTCAGATGCGCCGACATGTCAATCTTATGATTGTGATGCTTTTGGCGGGGCTTTGGCATGGTGCCAACTGGCAATTCGTTCTTTGGGGCGGATTGCACGGCACGTATTTGCTGATAAACCATCTGTGGGGATCGCAGAAACTTATTATACTTCCAAAACTTGTTGGGTTTCTTATAACGTTTGTCGCGGTAGTTTTTGCTTGGATTCCATTTCGTGCGGAAACTTGGGATGCGTCGGTGTTGGTTCTGAAAGGGATGATTGGGCTGAATGGCATTATTCTGCCGGTTCACTATGAAGCACTGCTGCCGAGTGCTGCTGCGCACGCGCTTGAAAGCCTTGGTGTTATGTTCTCTGCCCTTACTGTCTACGGCGGGTTGACACAATTAATGTCTCTGGGAATGTTGCTGGTATTTGTCTGGGTTCTACCCAATACGCAGCAGATCATGGGACGATATGACGTGGTGCTGGAAAAACGGGCGAAACCCGTTCCCATCTGGATGTGTTGGAAGCCTTCCATTGCATCGGGATGTGTCGTCGCGGTTTTAGGCGCCTATCTTTGGATGTTGGGTTTGCAGGGAAAAGCTGGTGAGTTCATCTACTTTCAATTCTGATCGTTACTTGGTGATTGTTCTCGTGGGGGGGCTCCTAGTACTTGCCTTTATTCTTTTCGGGCTGGAGTTGTTCCTTCGTAATCAGGCATCAGGCAGCGCTGGCGATCAGCAATATCGTGAGCGTTTCCTCCATGGTACGGCTCCTTGGGTTGCTTTTGGAGATTCGCATGTAGAGGGCGGTTTGCTCTCTGTTGCATGGTTGGACAATCTTGGAAAAGCGTCTGACAACCTTGAAACCATTTCGGATAAAGTATCGTTAAGGCTGCAGAGGGGCGGTTTACAAGGGGTAATACTGCCAGCTGATCCACAAATTTTCTCGTTCTACCGCCTGTCAGCAAAACAAGAAAACAGGATTGATGCTTTGCGGTCAGATCCTTCGGTTAGTTTGTTTATTCTCAACCCTAGTTACCGCCAATACCTGGAAATGATCTTTTGGACGTTGGTGCAAAAACCAATACATTTTTTTGTCGGGGAAAATGAACGAACTGAACAAGACAAGGAGGCCGATAGTTGGAACCGAACCATTGCAATAAGGGTGCAGTTGCATACGCCCGTACCAAACATTTTTGATCTTGATGCGGCGGATCAATACAGAAAAATGGTGCAGGTATTGAAATCGCATGGGCTGGCTGTTTGCCTAGTAAGATATCCAGTATCACATGACTACCTTCTCGCTACTCAGAAGTTGGATGGGTTTGAGAATGCGCAAAACTTCTTTAAAGCGGTGTCATCAAACTTAAATGTGCATTTCGTAGACTTATCCGAAATTCTGCCAAATGAAATCTTTGATGACCCCGATCATGTGCCGCCCTCTGCCAGAGGGGAAGTCACTGCCTTTGTGAAGGAGAGATGCGATATACAGTAGGCGAAGCGAATTCGTTGAGAGCGGAGATTTAGCCAGCATTATTTCTAACCGTGACCCATTGATCTGCGTCGACTGCAGAAAATGAAGAAATTTTTGCAGTTTCTTCTGTAACCTTTAGATAAATTTTATGATTTTTATGAACACGAAAAATCCCCGCCACATTGGATTTGCAAAAGCACCACAGCGGCGAAAAATAGGCCAACAGCCAAGCCGCTTAACGCATAAAGCCAGATCGAGAGCGGATGGCGTTTTAACACCCATGGCAGAATACCGCCCATAAGACACAGGGCCGGGAAGGCCAAGAGGCTGTAAAACATCAGTTGGGTAATCGGATTATTTTCCGATCTCGGTGCATCAAACATCATCACCATCGGCAGCGACAGAAGCGCGCCGAGGATGGAGATGATCGTCAAGGTGATCCGAAGGCCTTTTTTGTGGGTCATTTCGCGTATCCGTTTCGTGTTTTGATTGTTTTCTTTGCTATTGTTGTCGCACCAGTTTGCATACCTTTTGGCTGTGTGCAATGCGTTGTGGTGTAGGTGATGTTTTTCACCATGCGCAATCGCCCTTTCTTTTCAGGTGGTTCGACCACATCTATTTGCCAATGTAACGGACACGGTCGGCAACGGCATGCGAAGGTCCGCGTTTGAGATCAGGGAGAACGACCGATGAGTATGGAAAGTGACACTCATGTCATTGAACGGCTAACCGGGCAAATCGTGCCCGCACTTCCCTTACCGGCAACAGACGGGCAGCCGGTTGATTTGTCTGTTCTTTCCGGGCGCACGGTTGTCTATGCCTATCCACGGACCGCCGAACCGGGAACACCATCTCCCGCCGGGTGGGATCAAATTCCCGGGGCCAAGGGTTGCACGCCGCAATCCTGCTCGTTCCGCGATCACGCCAAAGAACTGGCTGGTGTTGGTGTCACCAACCTGTTTGGGCTTTCAAGCCAAAGCACGCAACACCAGCAAGAAGCGGGCGAGCGTCTTCATTTGCCGTTTGCGTTGTTGTCGGATGCCGATCATCGGTTTAAGGAGGCTATGGCAATGCCCGACTTTGAGGTCGAAGGTATGCGGCTGTTCAAGCGTCTGACGATGGTTCTGGACGATGGCAAAATTACCAAGGTGTTCTATCCGGTTTCGGAACCTGCACAGGATGCCGACAACGTTTTGAAATGGTGTCGGGACAATCCGCGGGCCTGATCTTTGACGCACGGGCGGTTATCATGGTTGGCTGATTCCGCCATTGTTCGGGCCGAACTGCATGAGCCGAAAAATTATCCAGTTTAAGCTGACCCAAGATTGCGCTATTTCATGGGCATGACAGATCATGCGTTTGAAAAGACTTTTATGGGGATCGAACGATCCGCGACCGGTAAATGGTGGCGGGAGCGCGATCTGGATGAGCGACTTGGCATTACCATTGCCCAGCGGTTCGGGGTGCCCGAAATTGTCGGGCGGGTGATGGCATCGCGCGGCATCGGCTTGGATGATGCCGAAAGTTTCCTGACCCCGACATTGCGTGATTTGATGCCTGATCCGTCCTCGTTAAAGGATATGGACAAGGCGGTATCGCGCATTGCCGATGCGATTGAGGCGGGTGAAAAACTTGCCGTTTTTGGTGATTATGACGTTGATGGTGCGACCAGCACTGCGCTTTTAAAACGGTTTTTCCGCGCTCTTGGCGCCGATGTGCCTGTCCATATTCCCGACCGCATGAAAGAGGGCTATGGACCGAATGCCCCGGCGTTGCTGGAATTGCAGCGCAACGGTGCCAACCTGATCTTAACCGTGGATTGCGGGGTGACTGCCTATGCCCCGCTGCAAGAAGCCAAGGATGCCGGGATCGAGATCATTGTGGTCGATCACCACGCGGCAGAACCGGAATTGCCGCCTGCGGTCGCGGTGGTGAACCCCAATCGACTGGATGACGAAAGCGGTCTTGGTAATCTGTGTGCGGCAGGTGTGGCGTTTTTACTGTGTGTCGCGATTTTGCGCGAAGTGCGCAGTCGCGGCTGGCTCGAAAAAGCCGGACTGCGTGCGCCGGATTTGCGTAACTGGCTTGATCTGGTGGCGTTGGGCACGGTGTGTGATGTTGTGCCGCTGCGTGGGTTGAACCGTGCCTTTGTCACACAGGGGATCAAGGTCATGCGTCATCGATCCAATGTCGGCATGACGGCATTGGCCGATATTGCTGGGGTGAATGAAACGCCAAGTGCCTATCACCTTGGGTTTGTTCTGGGGCCGCGTGTAAACGCTGGTGGGCGCGTTGGCGAGAGTTTCCTTGGCACAACCCTGCTTTCGGGGGAGAATCCCGCTGAGGCGCAGGATATCGCGCGCAGGCTTGATGAATATAACCGTGAGCGCAAAGCGATTGAGGATATCGTCCTTGATCAGGCAATTAGTGCCGCCGAAGGCAAATCAAAAGTCGGCTCGATGGTGCTGGTCGGTGGTGAGGACTGGCATCCTGGCGTGATAGGCATTGTCGCAAGCAGGCTTAAGGACCGGTATCACGTGCCATCCTTGGTGATGGGGATGGTTGACGGGGTCTATAAGGGATCAGCACGATCTGTGCGCGGCATTGACCTTGGGGCGGCAATCATTGCCGCACGCCAGTCCGGGCTTCTGATCAATGGCGGCGGGCATGGCATGGCGGCGGGCTTTACGCTTGATCCCGAAAAACGCGATGCGTTTGAAGCATTCCTTGAAGAACGCTTTGCCAAGATCATTGCCGAAAATGATATTCGCCCGACCATCACGGTTGATGGTGCGCTTCATGCCGCAGGCGCGACGTTTGATTTGGTTGAGGCGCTTGAAAATCTGGGGCCGTTTGGGGCAGGCAATGCCGAGCCCCGGTTTGTCTTTGTCGATTGCCGGGTGATCAAGGCCGATGTGGTCGGGGCTGATCATGTGCGCTGTATCCTCACCGGATCGAACGGCAAGGGGCGGCTTAAGGCCATCGCATTTCGGTGCCTTGATAATGATATGGGCCAGACGCTTATCAGGCATGGTGGGCGTCCATTGCATATTCTTGGTCATTTGCGTCGTGATAGCTGGCAAGGGCGCGAAGGCGTTCAGTTGATGATTGATGATGTGTCCCTGCCGGTGTGATCGTGATGTCTTGGTGGGGGCGCAAAACCCTGATATATTAAGAGGATAAATCGTCATGTTGCGTGAAATTCGTGGCTCATATGTGCTGAAATAGCATTAGAAGCGAGTATCCTTGTTGATCCTTTCTGGCGAAGCTCAGGACCTTCAGACAAGCCGACTTTGCCGCAATAACCCTGTTTTGCGTCGATGTTGCGGGTGCTTGTTGAGGGTTTTGCTGACTGCTGCGGTTGTGATGGTGACGGGAACCATTGTTCAGGCGGGGCCGCTTGATGGTTTGGACCCGTCCGATTTGCAAAAAGCGCGGAACGTCACACTCGTCACCGAAGAATATCCACCGTATAATTTTATCGACTCAGGTCAATTGCGCGGGGTTGGTGCCGATGTAGTGCAGGCCATGGCCTTGGCCATCGGTTATCATAAGGAAATAGAGGTTCTGCCGTGGAAGCGCGTACTTCTGCGTCTTGAGGATGAGGCGGAGCTTGGTGGATTTTCCATGACGCGCACCGCGCAGCGTGAAGAACAGTATGCCTGGGTTGGCCCGATTGTTAAGGCCAGTGTCGGGATGTACCAATTGGTGGGGCGAATTCCACCTTTGCGCTCGATTGAGGGGTTGCGCCATGTTGAAGCAATTGGCGTGCAGGCGGGCGGTGCGCATGAGCAGGCATTGCGCACATATGGTTTTGAGAATCTTGAGCCGATCTACAATCAGGGCAGTAGCATCCAGATGCTTGCAGCGGGCCGGATTGATCTTCTGGTTTCCTCGGACATTGAACTTTTTGAGCAGCTGAACAAAACAGCGCTTACGCGAGAAGACCTTGAATTGGTCTATAGCTTTGGCCGTGGTGATCTTTATCTGGCTTTTTCAAAAAAAATATCGGCATCTGCCCTGCAGGTTTGGCAGTCGGCCTATGATCATATTGTCGAAAACGGGGAGTTTGGTCGTATCATGGCAAAACACGGCGTGATGGACGGTCAGCATCCGCTGCTTGAAGGTGATCTGTCCGTCGGGCAGTAAAGAATAAACAACGCATATTTGCCCTGTGCGGCAAAGACTTGCCGTAATCTCAAGATGGGATTATGCCAGACGCATCATGACAAAGCACCCCACGACGCCATCCTCATCTTCTTCTCACAGTCTCAAAGCTTTTTTGACGGTTTTGATCCCGATCCTTCTGGCATTTTCACTCAGTCAGTTTTTCAGATCCGCTCAGGCGCTTCTCGCCGAACCGCTGCGCGCGGAGCTTATGGTTTCGCCAGAACAGCTTGGCCTGATTTCCGGTAGTTTCCATTTTGCCTTTGCCCTGATGCAAATTCCGGTTGGCGTGATGCTGGACCGTTATGGCCCACGGTTGACCAACGGCTGCCTAATGTTGGCGACGGTGGTTGGCGTTTTGATTTTTGCCAATGCGCAAAGCGTCGTCGGATTGATGATCGGGCAGGCGGTGATTGGACTGGGGTGCTCGGCGGCATTTATGTCTGCCCTTGTTCTGGCCGCCCGCTGGGTGGCACCCGAAAAGTTTGCGGCAACATCGGGTTTGATTGTGTCGTTTAGTTTGCTGGGGGTTCTGGCATCGGCAACACCATTGGCCGCCTTGGTCGAAAGCCATGGCTGGCGCATGGTTTATTACGGGTTGGCGGGATTGAGCGTTTTTGCCGTGATTCTTGACTTCCTGTTTGTGCGCGATACGCCGCCGGGCCGGGTCAAGGCCGACCAGAAGGGCGAAACCGTTATAGAGGCCCTACGCGGGATGGTTTCGGTCTGGAAAAATCGACAGGTCTGGCTTTTGTGCGGGGTGGCGTTTTTCAGCTATCCGACGATCCTGACGGTGCGTGGGCTTTGGGGCGGACCTTATTTGCATGATGTGTTTGATCTCGGGCCGGTCGGCGTTGGAAATATCCTGCTGATCATGACGGTGGGTATGATCCTTGGGCCGCCGACCTATGGGCAATTATCACGCAAGTGGGTGGGCAAGACGCATGGCTTGATTGTCTTTGCGGTGCTGGTCGGAGCGGCGGCCTGTTTGTTACAGGCGTTTCTGGGCCCTGTGGGGGTTGGTGTGGCCGCGGTGTTGCTGTTGCTGCATGGGTTCCTTGGCAGCAGTGCGACGCTTAACTACGCGGCCTCGCGTGAGGCTGTTGCGGAACATCAGATCGGCCGGGCCCTGACGACGATCAACCTTGCAACTTTTGCCGGGCTGTTTGTGTTGCAAGGCATTGCCGGATTGATCATAGGTCAGTATGAAGCCGGATCGCCCGATGGCTATCGCGCGATGTTTGTTTTCCTTGGAGTAGGACTTGGCGTGGCGGGGATCAGTTTCTGGTTCGGCGCGCGGCGTAAAAAGGGATAATCTGGAACCGTTCGACCATCGGCTCGGGTTGTCGCAACATGCTTTCATCCTTATGTGGAAGGACGAAACGTGAAATAAACCACCTGGTTAAACAAGGAGGCTTGGTTTTTCCGGGATTTGGCCGGTTATGGCCCTATTTTGGGTGGGGGATTAAAAAAAACGTCACAGGGGCGAAAAAGCCGCTTGACCTTACCCGACCCAATCGCTAAAAACCGGCCTCGTTAACGCGCTGCGTCCCCTTCGTCTAGAGGCCTAGGACACTGCCCTTTCACGGCGGCAACAGGGGTTCGAATCCCCTAGGGGACGCCACTCGTTAACACAGACTGTTTTTGGTGACCGTGTCCCCTTCGTCTAGAGGCCTAGGACACTGCCCTTTCACGGCGGCAACAGGGGTTCGAATCCCCTAGGGGACGCCACCGAAACACAGTCCACATAAAATCGCTTTGCGATCTGCGTCCCCTTCGTCTAGAGGCCTAGGACACTGCCCTTTCACGGCGGCAACAGGGGTTCGAATCCCCTAGGGGACGCCACTTTTCTGATCGCAGGATCAATGTGTTACCAGCAAATGCTCGTCCGATGGTTCGGCGGGCATTTTTTGTTTTCCAATCTCCCTTAAAAGTCGGAAGCCTTAAAACCGAAATCGGTGTTGGCGGACGATTTTCTTTTTGTGCAGGCGATATCGCCGCGTCAGGCTTTCACGCAGTTGCTCGGCCGTCGGGCGGGGGAGTTCGATGGTTTTGCGCAGGTCGGGTGTTTCATCCTCTGTGGTGGCATTGTCCGTGGCGATGACCGCTGCCGTCTCGGCGAATAAATCCACCGGATCGGCTTGGTCCGCGGCAAACAGGTCGGTCACCCCTACACCTAGCAAACGGTATTTCGTGCCGTCGATTTCCTTTTTCAAAAGTGTCAGTGCGGTATCGAGAATGACGTCTTCGCGTAACGTCGGATAGGTCAGGCGCATGTTGCGGGTGCGGATTTTGAAGTCCGATGATTTCAGTTTTAGCACCACGGTGTGGCCAGCAATTTCCTTGCGCGCCAGATCACTGGCGACACGGGCGGTCAGGCGGGTAGCAATTTTGGTCAGTTGATCAAGGCCTGCGACATCTTCGTTAAAGGTGGTTTCCGACGACAGGCTTTTGCGTTCGGTACTTTGTTCGACCCGACGATTGTCTTCTCCGCGTGAAAAGTAATACAGCCGTTTGCCAATGCTGCCGTAACTGCCTTGCAGGGCATGGATATCGCGTTCCTGAAGCTGTCCGATGGTGGTGATGCCATCGTCATGGAGCTTGCGTTCCATCGCCGGTCCAACGCCCCACATCATGCGCACCGGCTTGTCGGCCAGAAAATTAACCGCCTCGGCCGCACCTATTATTGAAAAGCCAAAGGGCTTGTTGAGATCAGATGCGATCTTGGCGAGGAATTTGTTATAGGAAAGCCCTATGGAAACGGTAATGCCGACCTCACGTCGGACGGTTGTCTGAAGTTCGACCAAGCATTCGGCAGGTGACTTGCCATGCATGTCATGGGCGTTTGACAGGTCCATAAAGGCCTCGTCAATCGACAGCGGCTCGATGTCCGGGGTCAGGGCGCGCATCATATCGCGAACCCGATATCCTTCGCGCTGATATTTCCTCATATCAGGGGGCAGGAACACGGCATCGGGGCACAATTCACGGGCCTTGAAGGCGGGCATGGCAGATCGGACACCGTATTTACGTGCCACGTAACAACAGGTCGAGACAACCCCGCGATGGCCACCACCAATGATCACGGGCTGATCAATCAATTCCGGGCGGTCGCGTTTTTCGATGGAGGCATAAAACGCATCGCAATCAAGGTGACCGATAAAAAGGTCCGGCAGTTCAGCGTGCGCAATGGCGCGTTTGGCACCGCAGGATGAGCAGGCAACATAGGAACCCGCACCGCCCTTGGGCAGCGGTCGATCAAGGGTCAGGCGCCATTTATGCTGGCAATCGGTACAAAGCGCATAGAGCATGCTTATTTGTACTTCTTTTGTTCCTTTGTTGCCAAGTCCGGAAATAGCCAAGCTGGTTTGAATTGTATGTTTGCTGACAGGTGCTGTCAGCAAGTCGGGCCAAGAAAAAGCCGGGGATGTGCCCGGCTTTGGTTATTGGTCTTATGGGTGACCGCGCATTTGCTTGGCGCCTGATGCTAGCTTGTCGGTTTTCGCTCGGCTGGTTTTGGGGCGGCCGGTTTTGTCGCTGCGGGCTTTTGCCCGGCCTTTGCGGCACGCTTTGCGCGGCGCTGGCGGGCGATCATTTGATCAATGTAGCGTCCCTGAAACAGCGTAATGCCAAGCGACTGGCCAAACTTGATGGCGGTTGGACTATCGCACCGGCACAGGATGACGCGTTCACGCCCGGAGTTTTTAACTAGACTGTCCATCTCGCCGTATTTTTTGCGGATGACATTGTCGGTCATTTCTTCGCGCCATGCGACTTTGATGAAATCGGCCTTAAGCCGTTTGCGATCCACAAAGGACAGCGATTCCACGGTCAGGTTGTCAATCAGGATGCGATAACCGCGTTCATGGAAATCATCACGCACCTTCAAATATGTTTCCAAATTGGAAAACAGATCGACCTGATTAAGTTCGATGATCACGTTGCCCGGCCATTTGCGCCGCACGGTTTCATCAAACTTGTCAAAATCCTTGGACGTCAGCGTGCCAAGGTTCAAGTTTAACGAGAATGAGCTGGCGTGTGTCTTGAATGTCCGCTTGCACAGGTAATTGAGCATGCGTTTATCAAGGACTTCGGTCATGTGCTGAAACAGCCAGCGATTTGATGCCAGATCAATCTTTGGCATCAAGGCATTGCGCAGATCGGTGATGGAGACAAAGAATTCATCGAAAACCGGATGGAGTTCCTTGGACCCGCCATGGGCAAATACGCACACGGGTTGCTGACGGATATGTTCCGAAAGGTCGGCCGAATGAATGGTTTCTTCAAGCTGGGCGAGGTTTTCCGCATCAATCGGCTGCAGGGTTTCATCCTTGTCGCGCTGCTGGGCTGCGCGCATGTTGAGGTTTTGCTGCAGTTTTTTGGCGCGTTCATCAAGATGCTGACACAGCAGCAGGAATTCCTGAAACTCGGTATTCAGGTTGTACCAGGTGCAAAAGCCGGTTTCTTCGCTGTCGTCCTGTGACAGCGGGTCATCGCGGAACAGATAGCGCAGCGTATCGACCGCCGGTTCAACATCGGCGATTGATTTGTCTTTCCACACGAAAATAAGATCGTTGTTGGTCAGGACAAAGATACGCCCGACATAGAGTTTCACATAGCTTTCAAAGGTATTGGTCGCAACGCGGATGTGATAATCGCGGCGATGAAACGGTTTCATCCGCGACATATGGATATGTACCGCGCGATGCCCGTATTTCCGGGTTTCCAGCCGTTGCACATAATCAAGCAACAGGTATTCCTGTAACGCCTGCTGACCATATTGCTGCGGTTCAATCACGAGCGACCCCTGAAAGAGAAACTAATAGTTTTATATCGTTATGGGCTCATTCCATACAATGGCGAGCAACGCCGGAGCAAATCATATTCTTCTGAAGTTCAGGTTAACACCTCGATCTGCCTGTCTCTTTTATATGAAGTATCTATTGCCAAGGGCAAGTCGGAGCTGAATGACAGTTACGGTTTTTTCTTTAACGAATTCTTGGCAAGCAGAGTGCAAAATCAATGTGATATGGGGTGATCGATACTAATTTTTTGCCAATTGTCGGGTGGGAATGCAGTATGATTTTACGAATTGTCTTTAGATTATAGGGGATTGGCGCCATGCAGGTATCCGCAAAGCGGACCGCAAACTGGCTGAAAATCAGCAAGGGGCTTGCTGTAATCGGCATGGTTTCATGGGTGTCGGCCTGTGCGCCGCTGCTAGATCAGGACTTCTGGGACGAAGCAACATCGTTTGCGGATGAAAATTATACCGCACTTGGTCTGCAGCAACTTGCCAGTGGCGACTATGCCTCGGCCGAGAAGTTGTTTGACGAAGCATTGCGCAAAAATCCGCAAGACGGTCACGCGATGCTGTGGCGGTCGGTTCTTTATCAAAACACCAATCGACCGGACCGTGCGAAGGATGGCTATGACACATTGGTCGCCATGAACCCGCCCGGCACCGTTTTAATGAGTACGGCAAGCGGCACGCAGCCGCGCCCGTTGCGCGATGCGGCGGAATTCAACCTGATGCGTTTGCAGCGCGGATTGCCCGGATCGCTCAGCATCAATGATCAAATTGTCACCGGACCGTCGGGGTTGTCCAATGTGAACAGTGGCATGGATACACCGGCTGGCATGGGCAATAGCATGCCACAGGCAAAATCGGGCATGACCGCGACACGGACGGCGAGCATCCCGGCAGGTGCGGCACTTTCGGCGGGCGATGAAGCCATTGCAAAACGGTTCGGGATTTTGCGCGATCTGCAATCAACCGGCCTGATCACACCCGAAGAATATTCCGCACGGCGTTCAGCAAACCTTGGCGCCTTGTTGCCAATGAGTCAGCAGGTGCCGTCAGCCTTTCTTGATAGTCCGCCACCAGACGGGTCGCAGGTCGAACAACGGTTGAACCAGCTGAACCGCGCCTTGCAAATCGGTGCGATCACGGTTCAGGAACATGTTGCAGAACGGACCGCCATTCTGGATGCCTTGTTGCCCGCCCAACCACGCCAGCGTGCAACACCCGCACCCGCACCACAAGGCTTGATGGATGCGGCCCGTCAGATTGCCCGGATCGAAGATCTGTCGCAGATGAAGCTTGTGACAGCCGATGAGTTCAAACGGGAACGCGACGCCATCGAGGCTGCGATTATCGAGCCAGCTCAGGCAAATGTTATGCGCGTTAATTCCGGTGAACCGGTACGCCGTGTCGCCACGGGCGAAAGCCGCGCGGTTCAGCCCGGCGATGCCGACGCAATGGCCCCAGACACCGCACCGATGGCAAGTGGCGGACGTTCCGCCCATCTTGCATCGTACCGCAATGAACAGCAGGCCGAGCGAGGGTGGCAAGTCCTTAAGGGGCGTTATGGTGAGCTGGCATCCTTGCAGCATGGTGTGACACGCGCCGAAATTTCCGGCAAAGGCACATATTATCGCCTGATGGCGACGGGGCTTAGTGACAGTGCTGCAAAATCGCTGTGTGCGGACCTTAAACGTCGTGGTCAGTTCTGCGAAGTTAAGTAACGCTGTCACAGCAGGGTTTTGGGATATACGGCCTTAAGCCTAAGATACTGAATATAACGCCGGTGGGTTGATCCTTCGTGATCTTGTAGCCCGCCGGCGTTATTGTTTGTGCAAGACTATCAGCAAGTTGTCCCCAAAACGGTGCAAAGTGATGATTTTTATCTTTAGCGATTTTGGCATTAACGGACCCTATAGCGGCACCATGCGGTCGGTCGTGATGCGCATGGCCCCCAAAGTACCAGTGTGCGATTTGATGGTGGATGCACCTGATCGTAATCCCAAGGCAGCGAGTTATCTGCTGGCAGCCCTTTGTTGCGAATTCAAACCCGGTGATGTGGTGCTGGCGGTGGTTGATCCCGGCGTTGGCAGTGCGCGAGAAGGGGTGATTGTGCAAAGTGATGGGGTGTCATTTGTCGGGCCGGACAACGGTCTGTTTGAAATCATCATGCGTCGCGGCAAAGACGTTTCCATGCGCACGATTGACTGGATGCCAGATGATCCGTCGGCCAGTTTCCATGGGCGGGATATTTTTGCGCCGGTTGCGGCGATGATTGCGACCAATACGTCGTTTGAAACACGCCCAATGGCGGCCAAAGATCGAAATATAACGGCGCAAGGCTGGCCAGATGAGCTGGCGGAAGTGATCTATGTCGATGCATATGGCAACCTGATGACCGGACTACTGGCGCAAAAAATGTCAGATCAACTGGTGCTCAACAATCAGGTTATCTCGGGGGCGCGCACATTTTCAGACGTGAACTTGGGAGAAGGATTTCACTACCACAACTCAATCGGCCTATGTGAAATCGCGGTTAATTGCGGACGTGCCGATCAGCAGTTTGATGCCGTGATCGGAACGGCGGTTGCAAAACATCGCCTTGATGACAACAATCTGTGATTGGTTTGTCTGGGAAAAGTGATATCTTTCAAGGGTATTTCATCATTGGTTCGCATCATGCGAACAGAAGTCAGCCGGGGTCCGTTGAATGACGATTGAGGTCAAATTTTGGGGGGTGCGTGGAAGCATTGCGTGCCCGTCACCGGACCATGTTGTGTATGGCGGCAACACCAGTTGCCTCGAAATGCGGATTGGCAATCAGGTTCTGATCTTTGATGCCGGGACCGGCATTCGCAACCTTGGCAAGGACATGATCCGTCGCAAGATCACCCACGCCACAATCTATTTGACCCATACCCACTGGGATCACATCAACGGTTTTCCGTTCTTTGTACCGGCCTATAACCCGGATGCGTCGTTTAAGGTGATGGCAGGGCATTTAACCAATCAGGGTGGGGTGGAACGGGTATTTTCCGCCCAGATGGCAGACCCGACATTTCCTGTACCCTTGTCGACCATGCGATCCAAACTGACGTTTGAGGATTTCAATGTTGGTGATGAATTGCATCCGGGCGAAGGCATTGTTGTGAAAACGGCACCTTTGCGCCACCCGAATGGGGCGACGGCTTACCGCGTTGAGTATGATGGTAATTCGGTGTGCTATGTCACCGATACCGAACATGATCCCGATACACCTGATCAGGCCATTTTAGACTTTATTCAAAATGCCGATCTGGTGATTTACGACAGCACATATACCGACGAAGAATTCCCCGCCAAGGTCGGTTGGGGGCATTCCACATGGCAGGAAGGCATTCGGTTGTGCCGGGCGGCCAATGCCAAACGATTGGCCCTGTTCCATCATGACCCGGACCATAATGATGCCGCCATGACCGTGATCGAACAAAAAGCCAGATCAACCTGGGCGGATTCCTTTGCCGCACGTGATGAAATGGTTCTTAGGATCGAATAGGCGAATTTTCCCGGTTTTCTGACACGGTAACGTATCTTGATGTGGTGATTAACGTGATGAAACGTCAGGTCACTCTTTGGTGCATTTGGTGTTTAGAAAACGCGGGAATATTTCGGGAATATGCGAATTTCAATGCGGCGATTTGCCTCGCGGTTTTCCTCGATCGGGTTGCCGAAATCGTCGCGGTTGGGTAGCTTTGGCTTGGTGTCGCCATAGGAAATCGCGCGCATGCGTTTCTGATTGGGATCAACTCCAAGTGCATGCAAAAATCGCACAACGGCAATGGCGCGACCTCCGGCCAGTTCCCAATTTGACGGGAATCGCGCCGTGCTGATGGGACTGTCGTCGGTGTGGCCGGTGACTTCAATCTGAAAACCCAAATAGCGCGGCTGCTTTAACAGATCGCCTGTGTCTTTGAGGAACACGACCGCATCACGGGTCAGATTAGCCGATCCTGGCTGGAAGAACGCGCCACTGCCAAGCTCCATCAGGATGCCTTCATCGTCGGTGGACACCTTGACATCACTGTCCATCGCCATATTGAAAACGACGTCTTTCAGATCGGTTTCAAGCACCTCGGTCGGGCGGATAACCTCACGCTTGCCGATTTGTTCGGCAATCCCGGCCTGCACTTTTTCAAAGATCGGGATTTCGACTTTGGAAAAGCTGACCAGCATGACGAAAAAGGCCATCAAAAGGGTAATGGCGTCGGCATAGGTTACTAGCCAGTCCTCCTTGATCTCTTCTTCCTCGGTGCGCTGCATGCCTGGTTTGCGGCGTGCCATGGCGATATTCCCTATTTCGCAGATTTATCGATGTTAAAGTGGATCGCAGGATCAAGGAATGAGTTCATTTTGTCCTGAATGGCGCGTGGGCCTTTGCGATCCGCCAGCATGATCAGGCCTTCGGCAATCAGGTAATTGCGAAACCGCATGATTTCTTCGCGCTGCTGAATTTTGCTGGCAGCGGGCATAAAGAAAAACCGGGCCGCAACAATGCCATAGAGCGTTGTGATCAAGGCAATTGCCAAACCAGCCCCCAGCGACGTCGGGTCATCGGCCATTTTATCAAGCATGATGACAAGACCGACCAGTGTGCCGATCATGCCAAAAGCTGGTGCTGCTGCCGCCATGCTTTTAAGGATTGAAACCGGGACCAGATTACGGCTAAACGCATTTTCTATAGCGTTATGGAGCATATCGGCGGTTTCATCGCCGTCGTAGCCGGTAATGACCACTTCCATTGCCCAGCCAAGAAAAGGTTCGTCCTTGCCAACGCGCTCGGCTTCCTGCTCAAGCGCGTTGATGCCCTTTTTCTGCAGAAGATATCCCCATTTGACAACACGGCCGACTTCGCCGGTCAGTTGCCCACGGCCCATCTGAGGGGCGCGAAAAATCTTGAAAATCAGTTTTAAGGCAAGCAGTACATAGCGTGCTTCATAGGCAATAAATGTCGCGGCGAGTGTGCCGCCGATAACCATCAATGCACTCGAAAGGCTAACAAATACAAGGTAGTTATCGGTCGAAATAAAAATCGATCCGATAAACAGCCCAAGCCCGACCATGATGCCCAAAATTGTCGTAAACGACATGGTTGCTCTCATTCCCCCAGAAAGTACGCATCGGAATTCCCCAACCGATGACTTCAGTCTTTATAAACAGTCTAAATCTTTTGCGCTAGCATCGCTGTCTCAATGGATGCCATTCGGTAAAATTTGGGGCGAGATATTGCCTGATTTGAAGGGTCAGGTGTCTAAGGGGAGCAGGGGTTCTCAGGGTATTGAGTAAGCCGTACGGTGATTGTCCCTCCCTTTAAGGTGCTTGATCAGGTATCGCGTGACGTTTAGATCAGTGGAGGCGTCCCATCTGCTCGCAAATCGATCCCTTTATTTTTGCCCGCCGATGGGAAAATACAAGGTTTCTTTGGCTTCAGGTTATCTAATCAAGGTTCGTGAATGCTCTATGACGCCCGAATGTCGCGAAGGAACTTGTCGACCTCGGTGCGCAGATCAACCGACAGTCCACCAAGTTCATCGGCAACGGCCAAGACAAGATGGGCAGCCTGATCGGTTTCCGATACGGTGCCACTAACACGTTCGATGTTGGAACTGACTTCCTGTGTGCCGATGGCAGCCTGTTCGACATTTTGGGCAATTTCGTCGGTTGCTTCGGATTGTTGCTGAACCGCATCTGAAATGGTGTTGGTCATATCGGTAATCCGCGTGATCACACTGGCGATATCGCTGATAGAGGTCACCGTTTTACCAGTTTCTTCCTGAATGGCAGCGATCTGGGCGGAGATGTCATCGGTCGCCCGTGCGGTTTGATTGGCAAGGTTTTTGACCTCAGCGGCGACAACTGCGAACCCCTTGCCAGCTTCGCCAGCACGGGCAGCCTCAATGGTGGCATTGAGGGCAAGAAGGTTCGTCTGACCGGCAATGTCACTGATCAACTCGACAATTTCACCAATGCGGTTGGCCGCATCCGACAGACCCGCAACTGTGGCGGATGATTGTTCGGCTTCGCGCGATGCTTCCTGCGCAACGCGGCTGGACTGCTGAGCCTGTTGACCGATTTCGGAAATTGATGCGGATAAATGATCGGCAGCGTTCGATACAGTGCGCACATTAACGGTGGCTTCTTCGGACGCGGCGGCGACGGTTGTTGCACTTTTGCTGGCAAGGTCAGCGGCCTGCACCAAACCACGCGCCGTTGTTTGCATTTCACCTGCAGAATGCGATACCGCATCAATGATTTTGGCGATCAGACTATCAAAATTCTCAATATGGCGTTCGAGCTTGCCCATGCGTTCTTCGCGGCGTTGGAATGCGGTGTGTTGTTCGGCCTCCATCTGCTTTTTGGCAATGGCGTTGGTGCGAAAGACATCAACTGATTGCGCCATGCGCCCGATTTCATCGCGGCGGGTCAGGGCATTGATTTCAAAATCCGTGTTGCCATTGGCAAGGGCGGTCATGTCGGTGCCAAGGTTGGTCAAAGGGCCGGTGACGATACGTGACAGCAAAACGCGCATGCCGATAATGGTGGCAATCGCAATCGCGATCCCGCCGATCAAGATACCGATCAGGATGCGGTTGGTTTTGGCCTGTTCCGGGGCAACAGACAGACTGGACGACAGGACTGCAATCACATCGCCTTTTTGTGCGTCCATGGCGCCATGGCAGCTAAAACAAACTTCGCGGTCGGCCCCCTTGGTCACGCCTAGAACAATCGGCATGGATTTGCGATAGGTCCCATCATCGGTATAGCGACCGATGGTTTTACCGGTTTCTATGGCCTCGATATCAATGGCGTCACGCGGGGCTTTAATCGGCTTGTCACCAAATTCCTGCATGTAGGCGACCGTTGTTGGCCCCCATGCCGACCAAAGTTCGCCGGGGTAATCTTGGTTGCGGCTGTCAAACCAGTTGTTGAAAACGTTAATACCAATATCATCAACATCATCTGGGCGGGCCGCCATAACATTGACGATCAGGGCATGAAGCGACGTCAGCTCATTCTGGCTAAGTTGATCAAGCTTGGCATCCATGGCGCGTTCTTCGACGATGGTCATCATCAAAAGCGCAATGACCACAGTTGTTGTCACACCGAACGCAGACGCCCACATGAAACGTTTGCGGATGCCCATGGCATTGAAGGCAGACAGAATGCGCATATTTCTTCCCCGGGTGGCAGTAACGGACAAACCACGCGGATGCCCCGCACGGATTTCCTATGGTTCATGGATGGACCGAACATCGTCTGAACGCGGGCTGCGTGCTTTGATGTGCGTCAAGACAAGTTAAAGTCGTTGGAGCGACGCAGGGGAATCGGTGCATTGATCAGGAAAGACCTGGGGTGGGGGCTTGTCAGGTTTACGGTGAACAGGCATAACCACGCTAAGAGATACATTCGAAAGACAGGACTGTTTGATGACGCTTTCATATAGCGATACGCGTAAAAAACTCGATCAAATCACCGCTGAAATGGTGGGTTTGATCCGGAAATATGATCTTGATGCTGCCAGTCCGTTTGACGTGATTGCCGTGGCGCGCGCCAAGATTTCAGATGAGCGCGATTACATCCGGTTCCTTGAACTTTCGCTTGAAGGCCGGATTTACGGTGAATATGGCGAGGCGTTGCAAAAGCAGATTGATCAGGAAGCCAAGCAGGCAGAGGCCGCCAAAAAGTTGAACTGAAAGCCAAACCTGTCTGGTGCTTGTGAGCGCGGCTGAAACCAAACAAATCGCGAAAATTTGAAACGCCTGTTTTCGTTTGAGAAGACAGGCGTTTTTGGTTTCGCAACGGCTGATAAATGACGGAAATATTATAGTCGGCATTGCCTGATAAATCGCGGGTTTTGCGATTAAGGCGGGGTGTCACAAAATATTCCCGATGTTGTCACCGTCCTGACGTTGAGAGACCGACAAACACCGATTATATCGCTGCTCTAAGGACGCGGCATTAACGCCCCGTCATTGTTTCGCGAAATATCTCGTGAAACGTCACGAGCAACAGGATGGCTGACATGAAAAAGAGTTATGTCCAAACTCTGATGGAAGTCGAAAAAGTATTCGGTCAGATCAATGACCATGACTATCGCCTTTACCGCGCGGTATGGGGAAATCGGCAAGCCGCCGAAACCGGCCTTTCGCGTGGTATACGGGCTGAAATCAGCAAGAAACTTGCCAATGATTTTGTCACGAGCCCCAAGGCATCTGTGCCGCGCACGGCAATTGCCCACGCAGCCTGATCACGTGACAAACATAAACGACCGGATTCTATGGCGGGCAGGGTGATCGACCTTGCCAAGGCAATCGGTTTGAGGCATCAAGTGACGCTCATGAAGGGTAAACAGCGACCATGTTCGTCGTTTACCCCAAGCAGCGTTTTTATGCCTGATTGCTAAGCGGAGTTTCCCATGTCGATTAAGTCGTTGATCCGTACTATTCCCGATTATCCGAAAAAGGGAATTATGTTCCGCGATATCACGACGCTGTTTTCCGATGCGGACGGATTGCGTGATGTGATCGACGGTTTCGCCGCCGAATATCAGGATAAAAACATCGACGTGATTGCCGGGATCGAAGCCCGTGGCTTTGTCATTGGTCCGGCAGTTGCCGTTGCGCTTGGCATCGGGTTTGTCACGGTGCGTAAAAAGGGCAAGCTGCCCGCTGAAACCATCAGTGTTGAATATGATCTGGAATATGGTTCGGATGTGATTGAAATCCATAAGGATTCCATCAAGCCCGGCCAGCGCGTTTTGATCATGGATGATCTGATTGCCACCGGCGGGACGGCTCTGGGTGCGATTGATCTGGTTGAAAAGGCCGGTGGTGATGTTGCCGGATGCGCCTTTATCATTGATTTGCCCGACCTTGGCGGTGCGCAGAAAATCCGCGACCGTGGTGTTGAAGAATTCCATCTGGTTGAATTCGAAGGCGATTAAAACAGGCCTCATTCGGCCGGTTTGTCGATTTTTCTGCCGTTTTTTCCCGTTTTCGGGTATAATGTTGCAGTTGAATAAGATTTAATGCGTTGCTGGTTGCCGGCAGGGATTGGAAAATGGTTGTTGCTGTAAATACACCGCAGGCCGTTACGCAAGTCAGTCAGTACGGGCGACTGATGGCTGCTGGCGCGCGCGGTGTGGCAACAGTTGACCGCAACAGTCAGGTCGAAGAACCTTCCCAGCATTTCGGATATAACCCCGACGATGACGGCATTTTGTTCAATGCCTATGTCGATGGCAAAAACAAACGCCAATCGGGGCAGGGGCATTCTAGCGAGCAAAAAGACCAACGCACAGAACAACGCGGCATGTCGGCCGCACGCCGTTCCAGTGACAAGAACGGCGCGATTGAGCCACAAGGCGACATTGATTTTGCAAGCCTGCTTGATCCCAGCATTCCGTTCGATCTGTCGTCAAACAGCGGCACGTCTTTTTACGCCGTGGTGAATGCGGTGGTACATGGTGCGGGCTATCGCGGGACGCATCTTGATACGTCTGTCTGATCGCTGTTTGGTAAAACAATCATCATTCAAAATTTCGAAAAATGGGCTGGTGGGTGCTTGTTGGTGTCTGCCATAGGCCGTATGATTGCCCATCGTTAATTCTTAGGGTTCAGACCCTAGTCAGACCATCGGGCGTAGCATGAAGAACAAGCCGGTTCTCAATACGGTTTTCGAAGCAGCATTCAGGCTTATCGATCATGCGCTGAATGATAACGAATATCTGCAGCCGCAAAAGCTGCACCGGCTTTTGTATCTGGCGCAAGCCTATTACGGGGCAAATTACCACGGCAACATGCTGATGCCGGCCATCTTTGTCGCCGAGGAATTCGGTCCGGTTGAACCAAACCTGTATGCCGTGATGGAAGAATGCCGCCCGGATGTGCGGCTTAAACCGGTTGATCCGAAAACATCGCATTTCATCGAAAGCATCTGGGCCCAATTTGGCCACCACACGGTCGAACATCTCAGCATGACCGTGTGTAACCATCCGCCCTATACCAAGGCCTACAAGGCGGGTACAGGGACGATCATTCCCTATCAGGAACTGGTCGATTTCTATGCGTCGGTTCGCAAATCTGCAACCACACCAGAAGCCAAGGAAGTCGTGCGCCCGCGTGTCATGCAGTCGCACAAGGGTAAGCCGGTTGCCACAACGGACTGGTTGCCGCGACGTCTGAAATAGTCGGTGAGATGGTCCCAAAACCTACGGGACGAGGGGAACTCGATCTTGTGCGTTACTGACCCATTTTAAGGTCATCGCACGGATTTCCGCGCACGATGTCATTGGTAAACCACATGAAATCAATCGCATCAGACGGCCCAAACCGCAGTGCGTAATCTTCAATGTTGCTGGGATCGTCACTTGGGTCATCGGCCTCGATCAGGCTGACAACTGCGACATCCTGATCGGTCAGGTTCGTATCAAACCGGCGTAAATGCCATGGGGCGGCGATGCCACGGCGGACATGCATCGCACCGGCAATCAGATAGGCGCCATCTGTGGTGTCACTGTTCGCGGCATCATACATCGCACGTGCAAGCGATGCATCGCGGGCAAATTGCACGGTTGAAAAGGCAGGAAGCATTGATTTTGGCAACGTGTCGCAATGTCCCTCGGCGATTTCCTGATCAAGCAGAACTTGAATATCAGTCGGAATATCAGGAAGCGAAAGATCCTTTGCCAAATCATCTGGCAGGGCCGAAACACCATTGGCAATCATTGGTCGCAAAATATCATCTGGCAGGTTGCCCGCCACCATTGCCAGATCATTGTTGCGTGCGGCTTGCGCAATCGGGGCGTAATCCTGCCAAGACGGCCAGCCGCGGTCTTCCCACGTCATGGCCAGGCCGAGATCGGCAACAGTCAAATCTTGCCAGTTTTGGTCAAGCGAAGCCTGCTGATCGCGGGTGAACATTTCCCAGACGACCGCACGATTGCGATTGCCCGATTTGCTCAGCGCATCAATCAGTTCAGCCTGATGGTGATGATGGATCGGGTTGTCATGCTTTTCACCGATCAGGACATATTTGGCGTCGCCAATGCGCCGGACCAGTTCGCCGAGCATGATGTATTCCCCGGCCCGAACATCAAAAATCAAACCCGGTGCAGGCGGAAGGGGACTGACATCTGTAATCACGATGTTAGCGCTAACATCGTTTGTATTGGCCGGATCATTCGCAAGGGCTTCATCGGCTTTTACCGGCGGACTAAGCAAGGTTGCGGTGGTTACAATTGCAGTGACAACGCCCAATCGGCGTGCGGCAACTGGGCCGCATAAGGATATCAATTTGTATGCTGGTGTTGTCAGTCGCAATGGCGTCACAGGCAGATCCCCGATGATGGAACAATATGGCTTATTTGCTTAAGGTCAGAGCTGTTTCGATGTCGTTAACAAGGTCATTGCCGTTTTCGATGCCAACCGACAACCGCAACAGGTCATCGGGTACGGGGCTGGTTGGGCCTTCGACCGATGCGCGGTGCTCAATCAGGCTTTCCACCCCGCCAAGCGATGTGGCGCGTTTAAACAGTTTGCACTGGTTGTGGAAATCAACAGCCCGTTTGCCGCCGCCCTTTACCCGGATCGACAACATGCCACCGAAACCGCCGGTCATTTGCTTTTTCGCGATGTCATGGCCGATGTGGCTTTCAAGGCCGGGATACTGGATCTGTTCGACTTCCGGGTGGTTTTCAAAATGTTTGGCAATCGCCATGGCATTGGCCGACGCACGTTCGACCCGGATCGAAAGGGTGCGCATACCGCGCAGCAACAGCCACGTTTCAAATACGCCCAGAACCGCACCACCTGATGCGTGTTGCTTACACACACGTTGCCAGAATTCACTGTCCTTGGCGGTGGTCAGGCTGCCCGCCAAAACGTCACTATGACCGTTCAGATATTTGGTCGCCGAATGCATGACGATATCCGCGCCAAAATCAATCGGGCGGGTCAAAAGCGGGGTGGCCACCGTGTTATCAACCACGACCTGCGCGCCAGCCGCATGGGCAACCTCGGCCACGGCGGCAATATCGGTGATTTGCCAATCGGGATTTGCCGGGGTTTCAAGCCAGACCATTTTGGTTTTGCCAGCGACAATGTGCTTGGCCCAATCGGCGGTATCACCGTTATCGACAAAATCAAATGTCAGTCCGGCGCGGACACTGCTGTCGAGCATAAAGCTGCGCAGTGCCCAATACATGACCTTAGGGGCCACCACATGATCACCGGGATTAAGTGCGTGCAATACCGCAACGGCGGCCGCCATGCCCGATGCAAATAGGCGGGTTTCAGTGCCGCCTTCAAGTGCGTTTAAAACCGCACTTGTCTGATCATATGTCGGGTTATCTGCACGGGTATAGCACCGCCCGTCATGGTAACTCAGGTCCGTATTCCGTTCGAAGGTGGTCGACGGATACAGCGGCGGTGTGACCGAGCGCGTTGTGTCATCGACCCAGCCCAAAGCCTGTGCGGCAATGGTTGCCGGGGATTGTTTTTTTGTCTGATCAGACATGGTGGCACCTGATTTTGTTGAGATTTGTTGGCGCGCAACATAACTTGGTTCGCGCCACACACCAAACCGAAAACCATCTGAAACCCGATTAAAAGGCCCCACATGACGCAGTACCCTGAAATTGACTTACCCAAAGAATGTGACGTCGTTGTGATCGGCGGCGGTATTCATGGCGCATCAAGTGCCTATTACCTGACTAAGGCGGGTATGAAGGTTGTTCTTCTGGAAAAGGACACGATTGCATCGCACCAGTCCGGGCGGGCATGGGGGTTTGTCCGCCAACAGGGGCGTGATCCGGTTGAAATGCCATTGATGATGGCCTGTAACCGCATCTGGCAGGGGCTGGAAAAGGAACTGAATGCCGATCTGGAATGGCGGCAAGGCGGGGTTCTTTTTGTTGCGCGTGATGGTTCTGAAATGGCCGAGTACGAACAATGGATCGAAGACACCAAGGGATTTGGTGTTGAGACACAGGTTCTTGATGCCAAAGGGATCGCGAAAATCACGCCGGGCATAACAACACCGGGGGTGGGTGGGATTTACACCCCGTCCGATGGGCAGGCCGAACCGAAAAAAGCCGCACCTGCGATTGCCAAACGGGCATCGGAACTAGGGGCCGTCATCGCCGAGGGATGCGGCGCCCTTTCGATTGAAACCCAAGGAGGTGCGATCAGTTCGGTGGTGTCTGAACGTGGCGAGATCAAATGCAAATACGTCATTTGTGCCGCCGGGGCCGCCACCCATAAATTCGTTGCCAAACTGGGCCGTCGTTTGCCCCAGCAAACCACGCGCGGCACGGTTATTCGCACCACTCCCGTGCCCGATATTTCGGCTGCTGGAACGTTGGCCGCTGGCCTTGCATTTCGTCAACGCACCGACGGGTCGATGAATATCGCCGATGAATTCATGACCGATATTGATCTGACCTTGGGCCGGTTTAAATTCGCGCGCGATTTTGCGCCGGGGCTGTTTGATAACTGGGCGACGTTTAAGTTTCACCTCAATAAACGGTTCTTTGACGATCTGGTGGATCGCATGCCGGGATCAGACGCCTCGAAACAACCAACCATCGGACGGCGCACCAATCAGGCCGAGCCTTATAAAGTGCGGGTCAGCAATGCAATGGCCAACCTGCAAAAGGTTTTCCCGCAGATCAAACAGGTCGGCATCGTCGATACATGGGCCGGTGATATTGATGTTACCCCGGACGCCGTGCCGGTGATTGATCAGTTCGACAATCCCAAGCATTTCTTTGTCGCAACCGGCTTCTCCGGCCATGGATTTGCCATGGGGCCGGTGGTGGGCAAAGTGCTGGCCGACTGGATCACTACCGGACAACCTTCGATCACACTGGCCGGGATGGAACTGTCACGGTTTGAAGACGGATCGGTTCGGCGGCCACGCTCGCGGGTTTGATAATTGAGCGATGGAATAAGACAACCTGCAAGCTGATCAATTATGTCCACCCAAGATACTTCGACTAAGACCGGCATCGCCTTTTGGTGTTGCCGGTCTTTTCACAGACGGTTGCTGCTTTCGTCATTCAGGTGCAGGTCGCTCCGTGGTCCTGCCCGATGAAGCATGAATGAGGCAGGCAATGGCACTTGATCCCGATCTTCAAAACAGTATTCAGGCTGCATTGCAAAATGTTGACGATGTCAGCAAGACCATTCTGGCGCGTCGGGACTTAAGTGACGTAAAGCCAGGCAATGATGTGGTGACGACCGCTATGGTCTTGGAAAAGGAACTGAATGCGGTCCTTGTGGCAAAGAGCATGACGTCACCGATGGCGGGTAGCATTGAAAAATCCATCGCTGCGATTTCGCCGGGACTGGGACAGCTTCATATCAGTGAAGCGAAAATGAGTGCGAAGACAGGACAGCTCAATACATCGAAAAAAGTCTCAACAGAGGTCAGTACGGCATTCTCTGTTCTGTTGAAGAAAACCCTGACAAGCCTGAATACGGTGGATGCACTTATCAAGATCCAGTCTCCATCTCCATCTCCATCTCCATCTCCATCTAAAAGTGGTGCAGGGGACTATCGCAAGGCAATTATGGTCGAGCTTGGAGCGCTCAAGCAGGCGCAAACGAAAGTCACCCTAAAGCCGCTTACGAGGGCAGGTTAATGGCAAAAGTTTTGATCATCGGGGCTGGTGTTGCTGGATTAAGTGCAGGTATCCAATTAAAGGAAAAAGGGCATGATGTGACAATCTATGAAGCAGCCCCGATCCTTGGAGGGCGGACATACAGTACCATGGTTGGCGGTAATGCCTTTGATTGGGGTGCAGAGGCGATTGAGGCAACAACCGATGCTGCCGCGTGGCTCTTTGCCCACGTCGATCCTGATATAGGCCAACAGCCGGTTGATGCGGACTTCAATGCCGGAACTTTTATTCTGCCATTTGACGAGAATGATGCGGTTACGCCGTTGCCTGATGATGCAGTAGAACCAACAGCACAAACCACAACAGTTGAAAACAATATTGATGCCGTCAGTAATAATTTCAACGGTACGCAAAACGACGATTATTTTGGGAATGTGGACATGCGATTGGGGCAAGTTACGCCTGATGACGTAACGTTCCGTCAGCAACAATTTGCTAATTGGCAGGTCATTTCCGATGCGGTTGAGGTCAACCCGCCGTGGGGATCTATTCATAACCACGTCCGATCAGTGCAGCAAAATGCCAATGCCGAAGGCGGCGATTATGCGATTGATCAGACACTTGGGTACCGGGTTGTGAAATGGGCGACGGCCGCAGGGATTGCGCAGAATGTTGTCTTAAACGTTAAGGTCAATAGGATCGAAAATACCGACGACAACAAGGTCAAGGTCGAAGCCCTCAACAAAGACCCGGAACTTTATGACGCGGTGCTTGTCACGGTTCCAACTGACAGGGTGAAGTCCGGCGCAGAACAGGCAGGGCAAAACGACCTTGTCATTGCCGACTTATCTCTTCAGAACGTAGCCCCCTTCCGCGCCAATCCGCTTGGCTGTTACCTTAAAATGGCAATGACCGGCTTGGCCAATGTTGCGCATCCGGCACCGGGCAGGAAAGTCACGGTTACGTTTGAAACTGGGTATAGCAATTTTATCATCACCCAGAATGGGACGGGCACACAGGTCTATATGCACGCATTTGGCGATACTGCGCGCGTGATGTCGGCCAATCATCAACTTGCCGCAAACGTTTTGCTTGGTGCGGTTAATCGGCTGAACAATGGCGATGACGATCACTATAATCCACCTGACGCGGTCACAGCCTATGTCCTTGACTGGTGCGATGATGCTCTTATCGGTGGGGCCTATTCGACGACACACCCCGGAACATGGCAAAGCCGCCAAGCGTTGCAGGACTTCATCCATGGGCGGATTTATTACGCGGGTGAGGCGGCATCAACGCGTTGGTATGGGCAGGTTGCCGGTGCGATGGAAACTGGCAACTTGGTGGCAACCCGTATCCACACCGCACTTGGCTGATAAAACTGATTAAAGACTTTTGGACAGACGCAGGATAATCGCACCGCCCAGCGTCATCATGGTGGAGGAAACTTTCACAAGATTGAGTTTCTCGCCCATGAAAAACACGCCGATAAAAAGGGCAAAGACAATCCCGGTTTCGCGTAAGGCGACCACCAGCGGGATTGGTGCTTGGGTAAAAGCCCACATCACCGTGGCATAGGCGACAAAGGATGCCGTGCCGCCAACAAAGAAGATCCTTTTGCCGCGCTTGGCGACATCAACAAGGATGCGCGGCCGCATAACTGTGGCGATCAGGCCAAAGATCAAAACGTCACCGACGGTCTGATAAGCATAATAGTCAAGTGCACTTCCGGCCAGCCGGGCGCCGGTGCCATCGACCAGCGAATAACTGCTGATAAAGCAGCCCGTTATAATGGCGGCAAGGGCGGCGTTGCGGTTGCGCATGCCATCAGCCTGACGCACGATGCACATGCTTAAAATCCCCAAGCCGATGACAACAATCGCCAGCCATTCACTGACCTGAAGCGTCACACCGAGCACAAGAACCGATACCGCAGCCACGATTAGGGGTGAGGAGCCGCGCGCAATCGGATACACCTGACTAAGATCACCAAGGCGATAAGCCAGAATCAAAAATAGCTGATAGCCGATATGAAGCCCGATCGAGCCAATAAGATAGGGCCAGCTTTCGCGTGCGGGAACGTCCACAAAGGGAAACAGGATCAGAACAATTGGAATATGACCCAGCACAATCGCGGTCATGTTCATCAGTTTGTCCGGGCCACCCTTGACCAATGCATTCCAGACGGCATGCATCAGGGCAGCACCCATAACGGCAAGAAAGACGGTCAAGCTCATGGCAAAGCAATCAATGTTACGGTTTTGTGACGCAATCACTGATGCTTAGCATAGAGACGGAATAACCACTAAACCGATCTGATGGGGGCTGCTATGCCGGGGACGCTGTGGGCTCGACCTTTTGCGATGTTGTCTGTGGGGCGGCGGATTTACCGTCAAAGAACCGGGTTGCACCAATCGGCGGGGCAATAAAGTCACCGTGCCCAAAGCCCGCATCCGTGCAGGCAGATGCCAGTCGCACAGGCGGTTCATCAACCGGTTCGGCGGTTAAGACAAACGTGCCCCAATGAATGGCAAGCGCCTGCTTAACGCCCATCACCTGCATGATCGAAACGGCTTCTTCGGGATTGCAATGCGCATTGCGCATGAAATCGCGCGGGTCATAGGCCCCAATCGGGATCAGGCCAAAATCAATACCGCCATATTGTGCCCCCAACTCGGTAAAAAGCGCCTCGTTCCAGCCGGTATCACCGACGAAATAAAACCGGTAGCCATCGGCAAATTCAAGAATATAGCCACCCCACAGCATTTCCTTGCGGTCCTTGGTCGTGCGGCTCGACCAATGGTTGGACGGCACATGGGTGATGGTCACATCGGAAAGCGATAGCTGGTCATCCCAATCCATTTCGTCATAACGATCCGCGGTTATTCCAGCCTTTTCCAGCAAGGTGCCGTTTTTAAGCGGCAAGACATAGCGCGGCCCGTTGCCAAGTTTGGTCAAACTATCAAGATCGAAATGGTCGTAGTGATTGTGCGACAGCAACACCAGATCAAGCTTGGGCAACTGATCGATGGTCAGGCCCGGCTGGCTATAACGTTTTGGTCCGACACGCTTGAACGGCGATGCGCGGTCGGCAAAGACCGGATCGGTCAGGATATTCAGCCCGCCATATTGCACCAGAACCGTGGCATGGCCGATCCATGTGACCTGCAAACGCGTCGGGTCAGGATTTTGGATGGCGTCATGATCTGGGGCCTCGACCGGGGTTTTGCCGTGCTGATGTTTGGCTTTGGGCCATTCGTCGACACCAAAATAGCGCCGTTTCAAAAACCGCCAGAACGACCGTTTGACCGGATCGGGCAGCGGGTGCCGGTTTTCAAATCCGGTTTCGGTGTGGTGTGCTGGCTTGGTTTTTCTTTGCACTTGGTTGTCCTGACTGTGAGTTGATGCGACCTGCAGTAGATGTCGCACTTTATAGGGTGACCATAAGGTAACCGTCTGCTGATGCGATGCAAGGTTTCAACGGTTGGTGTTGATGATGCACACATAAAGAAAGGCCGGAACGGTCCAGTTGTTCCGGCCTTTCACGGTGCCTTCGCAATCACCGGGACAAGCAATGCGAAAGCAGGGGGGACTTGTCGGTTAGGCGATCATCACTCAATAACAGTGGCATAGGTTTCAAGGGCCGGGGCATCGGTAATCAGGCCCTGTTTGACCATGTAATCGGCAAAGCGGGCATATCGTGCTCTATCAAGGGCGGCCGGGCGCAGCGCAAAGCGCGGCAGGGTATCTGCCCATGCCTTGATATTCAGTTCATCATCAAGGTTGGGATAGGCGGCAACAAAGGCATCCCAGCTATCATCGGGATGGTTGATCAGGTACTGAACGCCTTCTTCCAAGGCCGCCAACATCCGGGCAAAGCGCGGATCGTCTGTTTTATCGTTGCGCACGGTCAGGATCAGCTCGTCATAGGGTGGCACGCCTTCTTCTTCGACAAAGAATGCCTTGCCCGGTTTGCCTTCAATTTCCATCTGGTTCAGTTCAAAATTGCGATATCCGCCAATGATCGCATCGACCTGCCCGGAATAAAGTGACGGGGACAGCGAGAAGTTCACGTTGATCAACTCAACATCATCAATTGATACCCCGTGATTGCCCAGCATGGTGCCAAGCAGCGCATCCTCAAACCCGGCCAGTGAATAGCCGATTTTCTTGCCCTTCAGATCGGCGATTTCCTTGATCGGGCCGTCTTTCAGGACAATCAGGCTGTTGAGCGGGGTTGCCACCAGCGTTCCGATGCGGGTCAGCGGCAATCCTTGGGCGGCCTGCACATGAAGCTGTGGCTGATAATTGACGGCAACATCGCCCTGACCAGCAGCAACAAGACGCGGTGGGGCGGATGGATCGGATGGTTCGATCAATTCAACATCAAGATCATGCTTGGCAAAAAAGCCCTTTTCCTTGGCGACAATCAGCGGCGCATGGTCGGGATTGACGAACCAGTCGAGCAGGATGGTCAGCTTGTCCGCGCTCCAAGCCGGAGTTGATGAACCCAAAATTGCGGCACTTAATGTTGCGCCAATGGTGGCTACTTTGATCATGGATTTCAGGCGTGACATGGATGAACCTTTGTTTTGAGGGGCCATTACGTATTTGTATGAGTTTTAGTGTCGCGGCCATTTCGGTCGCAACAGATGGGGGTTATCGAACCGGTGTCAGGCTGTCGGGTTGCCACGGCAGGGCGGCACGTAGCACGCGATCCACAATGAAATATTGCGTGATCGAAAACGCGCACAGGATCAAAAGACAGGCAAAAACCATATCAATCTGAACCCGCGCATTGGCGTGCAGCATTAAATATCCCAGCCCGTGGCTTGATCCCACCCATTCACCAATCACCGCCCCAATCGGGGCAACGGCGGTGGCAACGCGAAAGCCCGATGCAAATGCGGGCAGGGCGGCAGGCAAACGAATATGGGTCAAAAGACGCCACCGGCTGGCTCCCATGGTGCGCGCCAGATCAAGCCAGCCGGGTTCGGTGCGGGCCAATCCGTCAAAAAAGGCGACGGTGACCGGGAAGAAAATAATAAGCGCTGCCATGGCGATCTTGGATGCCAAGCCAAATCCAAGCCAAAGGACCAAAAGCGGGGCCAAGGCAAAAAACGGAATGGCTTGGGACACCAGCAAGATCGGCATCAACCAGAACCGGACGGGGGTAAATAGCGCCATCGGAATGGCCGCCAGCGCGCCAAGGGTCGCCCCGGCAAACAGGCCAATCACCGTTTCGGCAATGGTATATCGCGCATGATCAAACAACACCGCATAACGGGTGATCAGGGTGTGCCAGACATCAACCGGGGTCGGCAGCATGTATTTCGGCGCCCCGGTCAGGGTCACGGTCAGTTGCCATGTCGCAATCAGGGCAACAATGATGATGATCGGGCGGGCAATTTTCAAAAGCCGCCGTTCAGACAGTGGGGTGTGCTTTGCCGGGATGCTCATTGGGCATTCTCCGACACTGCTGCTGCGGTTTCATTGGCGCCCAGTTGACGCAGCAATTGGGCCTGCTGGCGCAAGATATCGGCATCGGTGATGTCGCGCGGGCTATGGCCTGCCGGGGTGATGGCGTCTTGCAGGCGGGCGGGGCTGCCGCGCAGAACATGGACAAAGTCGCCAAGACGAAGCGCTTCTAGCGGATCATGGGTGACCAGAAGGACGGTTTTGCCGCGCAACACCTGTGCAGCGAGTTCCTGAAGGCGCAACCGATTGACTGGATCAAGGGCGGAAAATGGCTCGTCCATCAGGACAACCGGTCGGTCTTCCATCAGGGTGCGGGCAAGGGCGGCGCGCTGTTTCATGCCGCCCGATAACTCGGCGGGGCGTAGATGGGCGGCGTTGCTCAGCCCGACCTCCGCAATCAGGCGGTCGGCCTTGTCATGATCGGGGCGTTGCCCGCGAAGGGATGCACCAAGTTCGACATTTTCGCGCACCGTGCGCCATGGCAACAGCAAGTCCTGCTGCGCCATATAGGCAATGCGACCCTTAAGCGGAGTCCCATCCGAGCAGGTGATGTTACCGCTAACATCGCCTTCGACCAGATCGGCGAGAAAACGCAAAAGCGTGCTTTTGCCCACACCACTTGGCCCGAGCAAGCAGGTGAAACTGCCTGCAGGCAGGTTAAGATCAAGGTCATGGAAAATATCGACGCCGCCAAATGCCACCCGGGCAGAACGCAGGTCAATATCGAACTGGGTTGGATTGGGTGCCGCAGCGGGCGTGAGTGTCGTGTTGGTCATACGATCCTTCCTACGCCGGTCTTAACCGGTTCAGGTTCAAAGGGTCGTTTGGCAACACCAAACCTCTCAGCCGATTTACGATCGGCCCCCCCGGAGATGACGGGACTATGCGCAGACATTTTACCCGCGTCAAGTTTTGTAACAATTGATCGCAATGGGCCCTAGCATGTCACGGCGTGAAATTTCGGTTTCCCCCCCTTTGTTTGGGGTGTTGATGCATTGGTCTGATGATTTGAAAAGGTGAGCTGGGTCACAGCCTGTGATTGTTATTTCAGACGGGTTGTCTATTTTTGTTTGGGTGTGGTTGGAAAGGCGCTTGGAACACAAAAATGCAGCATCAGGGATTTACCCTTCAGCCCGGCATTGCCGATAAACATCGCGAGGCGGCCTGTGCCCTGTTCTGGGAAGCGTTCCGTCAAAAGCTCGCCCATGTGATGAACCCCGAAGACAAGGCATTGGCGTTTTTAAAACAGGTGATGGTGTCGAGCCATGCCATCAGTGCGATTGGTGAGGATGGCGGGTTACTGGGCGTCGCCGGATTTAAAACCACGGCAGGCGCCTTCGTCGGGGGTGGTTTGTCCGATATCTGTTCGGTGTATGGTGCGTGGGGTGGATTGTGGCGCGGGTTGTTGCTTGATCTGCTTGAACGCGATCTGGCGGCGGATACGCTTTTGATGGATGGTATTTTTGTCGATCCGATTGCACGTGGGCAGGGGGTTGGAACGGCACTTTTGGCCGCGGTGGCCGACACGGCGCGGGAACGCGGGCTATCACAGGTTCGTCTTGATGTGATTGATATCAATCCGCGTGCACGTGCGCTTTATGAACGATGCGGTTTTCGCGCGACCGGGACACAGGATATCGGGCCGTTGCGGTATCTGTTTGGTTTTAAGGCTGTAACCACCATGCATCGGGATATTGGTCGGGCAGCACTGTAAAGCGATACAATTTGCCGCTATGGGCTGTTGGTGACCTGACGGATCCAGTTTACTGTTTGGTCAAGGACGTCAGGCGCGTAGGCATAGCGCCCCATCGCAGCAAATAGCCATTGGCGTTCTTCGGGCATTTCTGATGCCAGTTGATAGTTGAACAGATTGCTACGCAACAATCCGTGGCTGGCACCGGGGATCAGGATGACGTCATTTTGTAGATGGCGCCCGATCAGGACATCTCGATAAATGACCGAATCGCTTTTGGCATCGACATTCAGGTCATCCGCGCCGAACAGGGCAAGGACAGGTTGATCAATACGTGCCAGGTCGGACCGGGCATCTGCTGTAATGTTGCGTTTGACAAAGCCAAACCGGTCTTCTGACATCGGAAAGCTATCGTTTATAGCTGAACGATAGGTTTGATAATCCGCATTCGGGGCAAAAATTGCACTATCGCGCAGGCGACTTTGCGCGATCTGTTTGGTGATTTCATTATCGGCAATGCCATCGCTCATCAGGCGCTGGCGCATGTAAAATGCGCCCTGATCCTGCCAGTTAGCGGCACCCCCGATGACAACGCCAAAGGCGATGCCAATATTCATCGACAGGGCCTTGGGAATTACCCAGCCAGCTTGCGAAAAACCGAACAAGCCGATTTTGTCGGCTTGTTTCGGACGTACCGTGGCTATTGCGTCAAAGGCGCTGATGGCCTCCTTTGCGCGATCTGACATGGATTGATCCAGCCAGTTGCCGGAACTTTCGCCTATGCCCGCTTTGTCCCAGGTATAGACCCCAATCCCGTGATCCAGCAGGGCGTTGATCAGGGGCAAATAGCCATCATCGGAAAATCGGTTCTGTGGTCCATCCCCATGAATGATAAGGGCAATCGGCCCACGATGACTGGCATCGGGTAATATCAGGCTGCCCGATAGCTGGTTTTGGTCATGGGTGAAATCGAGTTCTGCTACATGTCGACCTGACAGACCGAAATCGGAAAGCCCGTTCAGGGCAAAACCAACCGGTACGATGATAATCAGGAAAATGACGATCAATGTCGCGATAAAGTACCGGCGAAACCTTTTGCGGTGGGGCGATGACATGTGGGGGCTTTCGATCCGATGATGGAAAGGGCAGCTAATGATAATCAGAGCTTGCGCCAAGCTGTGTAAACGGTCAATCCTTTGGACCATGCCCGAATTCACACTTCGATCCGGTCTTTTATTGTGACCCTTCCTGATTTTCGAGATGCCAAAATTCCCCCGCGCATGATCGCGGCCGAGATTTACCGTGGGTCGAGCTATGGGCCAAAACATCCATTGGCTATCCCGCGTGTATCGTTGGTGGTTGATATGGTGCATGCGCTGGGCTGGGTCGATGACAGTAGCTATGTCACCGGGCCGGTGGCGACACCAGCGCAACTCACCCGGTTTCATGATCCTGATTATGTGCATGCAGTGATGCAGGCCGAACGTGATCAGATTCTTCCCGAAGACATGATGGTTAAATTCGGATTGGGCAAAAACGGCAATCCGATTTACCCGGAAATTTTCCGGCGTCCGGCAACCGCCGCCGGATCATCGATCCTTGCCGCTCAAATGATCGCGAAAGGGGGCATTGTCCATCATCCTGCCGGGGGCACTCATCACGGATTGCGCGACCGGGCATCGGGATTTTGTTACTTCAATGATCCGGTTTTGGGGATTTATGCGTTGCTCGATTCGGGGCTGGATCGTGTGCTGTATGTTGATATTGATGCCCATCATGGTGATGGCGTGCAGATTGCCTTTGCCGAAGATGACCGGGTTCTCACAGTTTCCATGCATCAGGAAGACCTGTGGCCCAAGACGGGGGCGATTGATGACATCGCCGGGGGCATGGCGCGCAACTTGCCGATGCCTGCCGGGATGAACGATGATGAGATGCGCTATGTTCTTCATGAATATTTCATTCCTCTTGCATTAAGTTTTGTGCCACAAGCCATTGTTTTGCAATGTGGGTGTGATACATTAGCGGAAGATCCGCTGTCGAAACAGCTTTTGGGCAATCAGTCGATCTGGGAAGTCGTGGGGACGATGACCCGATTGGCGCCAAGAAGCCTTGTCCTTGGCGGCGGAGGATATAGTCCGTATGGGGTGGCGCGCTGTTGGTCCGGGGTGTGGGCAACCATTAACGGGATCGAAATACCACCTGTGTTACCCATCACAGCGGAAAATATCCTGCGTGTCATAAAATGGACGCATAGCCGTGGAAGACAGCCCGACGACACTATGTTTACGACACTTTGCGATCCGTGGCGGGGTGGCACGATCCGGGAGGACACCCGTGAGCGTGTTAGAAGACTAAGAGGGTATGGGGTATGAAGTCGCTTTTTCAGATGGTCTTGGTTGTGTGCTTTGTCAGTGCAGCAGTTGTTGCCGGACTGAATGCAAAGGCAACCGGGTTTGAACGATCCCGCATTTTGGTGGATGGCGAAGTTTTCAATGTGGAAATGGCCATAACACCCGATGAGCGATCACGTGGATTGATGTACCGCACCGAAATGGCCAATAACGCGGGCATGCTGTTTGATTTTGGCCGGGCGGCGGATATTTCGATGTGGATGAAAAACACCTTCATCTCACTCGATATGCTGTTCATTGATGCCAAGGGCACGATTGTCGGTATTGAAAAACGCACCGTGCCACAGTCGGAAGCCATCATTCTGGGTCCAAAGCCGGTGCGCTTTGTGCTGGAGCTGAATGGTGGGGCATCCGACCGGATGGGATTTGAAGTCGGCGAAAAGGTCGAAGGCCTGCCGCGCTAAAGGCCGGATTTCGGACGACATATATCAATCAGCAATAGCAAGCCCGCAGAGGATATCTGCGGGCTTTGGTTTTTTGTACGTTTTTACGATAAAAACGATAATACGGGCTTGCCCACATCAAAGTGTGGTGCTAAACCCTCCCTCGTTCGGGGAGTAGCGCAGCCTGGTAGCGTACCTGCTTTGGGAGCAGGGGGTCGCGAGTTCGAATCTCGCCTTCCCGACCACTTTTCCCCTTTTGTTGTTTTATGAAGTTCCAATGGGATTTCCAATTGGCAGCAAAAGGTGTAAAAGATGGGGTGATAGCAGGGGGTATAGAAACCCGTTTAACTGCCATCTCCATCTTATCCTGACGGTCAAGACGAGGGTCCCGATGAAGGTCCGTGTTTACAAACCTGCCAAGAACGCCATGCAGTCCGGTCAGGCTGCGACCAAGCACTGGGTTATGGAATTTGAACCGGGTGCGAAAAAAGTCGCGGATCAGCTGATGGGATGGATCGGTTCCACCGATACCCGCGGTCAGGTCAGAATGTATTTCGAAACGCTTGAAGAAGCACAGGCATTCGCCGCGAAACACAAATTGATCGCCGACGTCGAGCAGCCCAAACGCCGTAAAATCCAGATCAAGGCCTATGCCGATAACTTCGCGTTTAAACGCGTCGTCTGATTGCGGGCGGACTTCTGGATAGCGGAACGTCAAAGACCATTCACCGGGGCGGATTTCCGCCCCGTTTGTCTGACAGGGGACGTTAAACCCTGAAATACTTACGGGCAGGCGCCCAATGCCATGCCCTGGGGTTTGTAACCACCCCACACTGCGGTCCCTTAGCTCAACTGGATAGAGCAACAGACTTCTAATCTGTAGGTTGCAGGTTCAAGTCCTGCAGGGATCGCCATTTTTTCCCAGTTGAATCAGTATCTTCAAACGATGTCCGGGTTTTTCCATATGAGCAGACACTGCTTTATGGTGCTATGAGACATCTAGCGGTCAACTCGGCCCTCGGGTCACGATCAAACTCGAGCAAACAATTCCATCTTTGATAATGTTTATTAGACCTCATAAGTCGGCTCTGGCAATCTAGCCAGCCAAATAGGCGAACGGTTTCAGTCTGCCTTAGCCGCGAAAGTCGCATTCTAAACTTTTCGGTCGTGTCATTCGGGATTAACTTTTGCCGAGCGAGTGTCGATGGATGTCCTCGACGAGCGTGACAATATGACCTAAAGCGTAAAGCACGATTGCCCCTACCGCTCCCCCAACTAAAATGTAGACAATCCCGCTGCTTAGCCCAGTCATAATTCCGGCTGTCATTTCTTCGCAATCTATTCGTGCCAGAATATCTTCAATACCTTGGCATCCTGCCATTTGTGGGCCGTGATTTTTGGTCATTATAGCCAAAGCGATTGCGGCAACCATCTCGAGAACGGCGAGTATCTTAAGTATGTTTCCCATCGAAGCATCCTCGCATTGCTATTGATTGATAAATTTACGCACGAATCAGATAAAAAGAAAAGCCGCTCGACAGGAGTGCCTATCGATCTATGTGGCATTCTTAATGTTCACGAACTCTACGTGACGATTTACCAATCTATCTTTAGTGGTGAAGTATTACCGCGCCGCCAAATATCGCCCCGGACGGTGGTTGATCGCGATGATCAGATTGAGGACGACGGCACCTAAGATCGACAGAAGGACTTTATCAAACGGCAGGGTCAGGAAGGCGATGATCAGGATGATCATGTCGATGGCAAGCTGCACGTAGCCCGCCCGGATGCCAAAATGTTCCTGTAGATAAAGGGCGAGGATGTTGATCCCTCCAAGGCCTGCACGGTGACGAAACAGCATCAAGAGGCCAATTCCCATCAGCGCGCCGCCCGCAACCGCCGCATAAATCGGGTTGAGCATGGTGAAATCGACCATCATCGGGGTCAGTTTGGAAAAGATCGATACCAACCCGACCGCGACAAAGGTTTTAAGCGTAAATGCCTTCCCCATGCGTTTATAGGCCAGCCAGTAAAACGGCAGGTTGATGACAAAGAAGATCACGCCAAAGCTAAACCCGGTGGCATGTTCGATCAAAAGGGCCGCGCCGGCGGTACTGCCCGTGACCAGAACGCTTTCGCTATAGAGTGTTACGCCAAGCGAGACCACCATGGTGCCGAGCAGAAGGGCCAAGACATCCTCATACAGGCGATGGGAAATATCGTCCTTTTTGGGGGCGTCGGAGTTGGCGGTGTGTGCGGTGGGTTTGGTCATGATCTGCGAACTGTCTTTTGTCTGATGAATGGTGATCAGGGTACGATGTTCGCAGGTGCGAAACAAGCAGCCGTCGATGGTGCCGTATTCTTCGCCGGTTTCTGACAGTGTACTGAGTATAAACGCAAAAGACCGGCCCAGTTCAGGCCGGTCTTGGTAATTTTATGTGTTGGGGGATATATGGTTAGGACGCGATCAGGCCGCGTCATCCCATTTGGGTGCGAAGTCTGGATCAATCAGGCGGCCGTCGGGTTTGGCCAGCTCATCGATTTTTGTCATTTCTTCGTCAGTCAGTTCGAAGTCAAAGATATCGAAATTGGCCGCCGCATTTTTGGGCGATCCTGATTTCGGGATTGCCATGACGCCATCCTGTTGCATCAACCAGCGTAATGTGACCTGCACAGCCGACTTGTCGTGTTTGGCCCCGATGTCGGTAAGAACGTCGTCCTTGAGCACAGCACCACGTGCAATCGGGCAATAGGCCGTCATCAGCATGTCATGCGAATGCGCGTTTTCAAGCACCTTCGTCTGATTGATATAGGGGTGATATTCAACCTGATTGACCGTCAGCGGGACGTTCGTCAGGTTAATCGCCTTATCCACCAGTACGGTCGGGAAGTTTGAAATCCCGATCAGGCGCGTCATGCCAAGGTTTTTAACCTCGTTCAAGGCGGGGATGGTTTCGCTAAGAGAAACGTCTTCGTTTGGCCAGTGCAGCAGCAGCAGGTCAACGTGATCAAGGTCAAGTTTGCGCAATGATTCAACGACAGAGGTTTGCAAATCGCCGCTTTGGAAGGCGTCAGGCCAGATTTTGGTCGTTAAGAAATAATCGTCGCGCGCAAGGCCTGAGGCCTTAAGGCCCTGACCAACGCCTTCTTCGTTATGATACATCTGGGCGGTATCAAAATGGCGATAGCCAATTTTGGCGGCTTCGGCGACCATCTTTGCGGCCGCAGCATTATCAAGCTCGTACGTCCCAAATCCGAGGGCCGGAATCTTGTTACCCTGCCAGTTCCGGTAAATCATATGTGTACCCCCTTGGTTTGATTGTTGTGTTTGTGGGTGCTGTCATTTGTCCTTGAGGTGACAAATATCCCGATATGCGCCTGATTTAGTCCATAACCAGATCATCGCAACCTGTACGATTGGATGAAACGGGCTGTTCTTTCGGGCAAAGACGGCAGGGGGATGGGCTTGTGCCAAAAAAAAGAAAGTTCACACAAAAAAAAGGGCGGCCAACGCGCGGCCGCCTGAAGTTCTGAACTTAGAGTGAGGCTGTATCAAGCCAGAAATGAGGATGCCTGAACGCGCGGGTGATATCCTTGATGTGGCTCAATCTCTGAATTTATATCCGTTTGGGAAAATCAATCAGGCGTGCCATTTTCCGCCGTTTCGGCCACGGCTGCATTCAAATGATAGAGCGATTCCCGAATGATCTGCGGGCCAAGGTCCTTGGTGATAAAGACGATCTTTGATCGATGATCATCGCTTGGCCATGCGGGCAGGGTTGCGGGCGGGTGGAAGATATGCTGCACGGCGTGAATGGCGACGGGTGCGTCTTCGCCAACCAGATTTAAAATGCCCTTTACCCGCAGAAGGCTTTCGCCGCGCATCTGGGTAAAGATTTCGGCCCAGGTGACAAAGGCATCCCAGTGGATCGGATCATCAAAGGTGATGCAGAACGATTGAATATGGTCATCATGGCGGTTTACGTCGTTGGCGTGGCTATGGCCATGGTGTTCGTGGTCATGGTCATGTTTGTGGTCGTGCGTATGGTCATGCACCTCTTCGCCGTGATGATCATATGCTTCGTCGCGCAGCCATTTCTGCACGTCCATGCTTTTGGTCGTTGGATCATACAGCCCGGCATTAAACAGTTTTTCGGCGGCAATATTGCCGTTGTGAACCGGATAAATCGGTGCGGCGGGATTAAGGGCGCGCAGGCGTGTTGCCAGCGTATTGCTGTGTGTTTCGCCGGCAAGGTCGGCCTTGGTCAAAAGAACACGGTCGGCAACGGCGGCTTGCTTAACACTTTCGGGATGGTGATCAAGCTGATGTGCACCGTTCACCGCATCCACCGTGGTCACCACGCTATCAAGACGGAACTTGGTCGTTAGCAAGGGATCGGTCATAAGCGTGTGCAGGATCGGTGCGGGGTCGGCAAGGCCGGTAGTTTCAATGATCACGCGATCAAACTGCGGGATTTCACCGCGCGTGCGTTTGACAAATAAATCACGCAAACCTGAAATCAGATCGCCGCGCACTGAACAGCAAATGCAGCCGGAATTAAGTAAAACAACGTCTTCGGAAATTTCGCGCACCAGCAAATGGTCCAGCCCGATATCACCAAACTCGTTGATCAGGACGGCAGTTTTATCCATGCCGTCTTGGGTCAGTAATGCATTAAGCAGGGTGGTTTTACCGCTGCCGAGAAAGCCGGTGATAACCGTGGTGGCGACGCGTTCGACTTGTTCGTTGGAAATAGCCATGGGACTGGTTTTGATCACTTTTTGCCATAGAGTTCATCGACAGCGACTTCCGGCTGGGAAATCACGACTTCCGCACCATCGCGCGCGGCAAAATAGAAACAGTTGCGCCGCCCGGTGTGGCAGGCCACGCCAAGCTGATCAACCTGTGCCAGTACCGTGTCCTGATCGCAGTCATAGCGAAAATCAACCAGTGTCTGTATCTGGCCGGAACTTTCGCCCTTACGCCACAGCTTGCCGCGCGAGCGTGAGAAATAGCACACCCGACCGGTCGAAAGCGTTTCAAGCACGGCATCGCGGTTCATCCATGCCATCATCAGGACTTCGCCGGTATCATGTTGCTGGGCGATTGCCGGGATCAGGCCGTTTTCATTGTATTTCAGCTTATCGGCAATCTGTTCATTGGCGGTGGTCATGAAGGGCTCCGGTCGATGATGGTTGACTTTTTGGGCGTGGCACGGCAGAAAATGATATATTATAACATTTCAACAAATGCCACGGCTTTTTGGCTGCTGCCAATATGACCGAAAGAGGGCCACAGTGGCAATGCTGCGAGAAAACCTAGTATGAGCGATCTTTTCCCGAAAAAGGGCCACGATCACGACAGATGCGTACATAGCGCAATTGCCCAGGCAGAGAAAGTCTGTGACGACGCAAGTGCACGGTTTACCGACATGCGCCGCAAGGTCTTTACTTTGATCTGGCAATCGCACAAGGCGGTGACGGCCTATGAGTTGCTTGATGCGCTGACGTCCGAAGGACAGCGCGTGCAGCCGCCAACCGTGTATCGGGCGCTGGAGTTTTTGACCGACCTTGGCTTGGTGCATCGGATTGAATCGCTAAATGCCTATTTCGGCTGTGACCGGCCAGATTGCGATCATCTGGGGCAGTATTTCATTTGTACCGAGTGCGGCCGTGTGGCCGAGGAAGTCAACGAAGACATGAGCAATGCCGTGCGCAAGGCCGCGGGCAATGTGGGCTTTGCCATTCAGGCGACCACGGTTGAAATCAAAGGGCTTTGCCATGACTGCGCCACTCATTGAGGGTCGGGGACTGACCCTTTCGTATGGTAGTGAGCGCGTGCTTGATCAGGTGTCGCTGTCCATTCAGGCTGGCGAAATCATGACGTTGATCGGTCCCAATGGGGCGGGTAAATCAACGCTGGTTAAAACGTTGCTGGGTTTGCAAAAGCCTGACAGCGGCGATGTGATCCGCAAAAACGGCCTTCGTATTGGTTATGTGCCGCAAAAGTTGGCGATTGATCAGGTTTTGCCCATGACCGTAAAGCGGTTTTTGACCCTGACGCGGTCGGCTACGCGCAGTGCCTGTGAAACGGTGTTGGGGCAGGTCGGTGCCGCGCATGTGATTGATGCGCAGATGAGCAGCCTTTCAGGTGGAGAATCCCAACGCGTCATGCTGGCACGTGCCTTGTTGTTGCGCCCGGAACTTCTGGTTCTCGACGAACCGACACAGGGCGTTGATGTCAGCGGACAGGCGGAGCTTTATCGGCTGATTGATGACATCCGCGCGGAGCTGAACTGTGCGGTCCTGATGATTTCCCATGATCTGCATCTGGTGATGGCCAAAACCGACAAGGTGGTGTGTTTCAATCGCCATGTGTGCTGTTCGGGCATCCCTGACACGGTGCGTCAGCATCCTGAATACAGGTCTCTTTTTGGCGTGCGCGAGGCCGATGCCATTGGCATCTATATCCACGAACATGATCATGAACATGATTTGTCGGGGCATGTGGTGGGCGACTGTGGCCATGACCATTCCCATGACCACGGGCATTCGCATCATCATCATGACCATCAGAAGCAAGAGGCAGAAACCACAAAATGATGGATGATTTCCTGTTTCGTGCAGTGGCGGGTGGCGTCTTGCTGGCCTGTGTCTGTGGGCCGTTTGGCGCGTTTATCGTCTGGCGGCGGATGGCGTTTTTTGGCGATATGCTGGCCCATTCGGCGTTACTGGGTGTTGCACTTGGTTTGCTGATCGGGGTTGATGTACGACTTGGCATGATTGCCACGTGCCTTGCCAGTGCGTTGATCCTTGCCATCGGGCAACGTCAATCACGGATTGGTAGTGATACGGTGCTGGGTATGTTGGCGCACTCGACACTGGCCCTTGGCATGGTGGCACTTGCATTCGTGCAGGGTGTGGCTGTTGATATTATGGCCTATCTGTTTGGTGATATTCTGGCGGTCAATGTGACCGATATCTGGATTTTGGCCGCGGGCGGCAGTTTTGCCATTGCGGTACTGATCTGGATGTGGCGACCGTTGCTGGCGGTCACGGTCAGCCCGGAAATTGCCGCAGCTGAAAGCATTCCGGTTGAACGGTTACGCCTTATTTTCATGCTTTTGATGGCGCTTGTGATCGGCATGGCGATCAAGATTGTCGGGGTGCTTTTGATCACAGCCCTTTTGATCGTGCCTGCCGCCAGTGCGCGGTTCTTTGCCAGAACGCCCGAACAAATGGCGATTGGCGCGGCGGTGTTTGGCGTGGCGTCTGTGATGGCCGGTATTGCGCTGTCATGGCATGTCGATACACCCGCGGGCCCCAGTATCGTGATTTCAGCAGCCGGTTTGTTTGTGCTCAGCTCGATCGTGATGATGGGGTTGCGCCGGAACTAGGAGGTTGGGCGCTGTTACCAGATGAGCCGTGGCATGATGAGCGGGATCACTGTTCAAGTTCTGAAATCATCATATTTGCCTGACGCAGGCGGCTTGCCAGAATGCGATTAAGGTTAAGCAACAGGCGCGAGACAATGTCCTGATGGTCCTGTCGCAGGGCTGCGAAATCGGTGCCATCAAGTGACAGACACAAAGCATCGGTTGTGGCGACGATGGTGGCCGATCTTGGCGCACCATCAAGCAGTGCGACCTCGCCAAACAGCGTGCCTTCCGTGATGGTGTTGATGCGTTTTTGACGACCCGTTCCCGGCACGTTGATCACAACATCCATACGCCCGTAAATCAGGAAATAGGCGCGATTGCAGGTGTCGTCCTGCTGGAAAACAAGGTCGCCTTTTTTGAAACGCTGACGTTGGGCTTTGTGACCAAGTGTTGTGATTTGATCGCGCGTCATGCCGTTTAACAGCAAACTTTTGGCAAAAACCCTGTGAATGCCGCGATCAGGTTTGTCGCAGAACCGGCGCAACAAAAGTTCTTCGCAATGAGCAAGGGCAGCATCGGTTTCGGCAAAGAAGTTCTCCTTGCTGACCGCTTTGATAACCCCGTTCGCATCAAGGTTTAACCAGATCCAGCGTGGCTTTAATCTGTGATCGCGTTGATCGGGGGACGAGCTAGAGCTTGGTTCAGAGCGTTGTTTGTTCGGGGACAATCTGCGTTCCGGCTGAATGGAGCTTAGGAACAGGTGTTTGCCACCGTCGAGACATTGTTGATGAATGGCGCGAAGGGCCTCGGAGCCGGTGCTGTCGATTGACGTGACATGGCGAAAATCAAGGATGAGATAATCGATCCCGGTTTCAAGGTAACGGCTGACGGTGCTGCGCAACCGGGAGCATGATCCGAAAAATAGTGCGCCCTGAAGTTCAAGAACGGCAATGCGATGGCCTTCTTTTTCAAGGCATTCAACGATGGCGACTTTACGCTGTCGATGCGCATGAACACGAGATCCAAGATAGCTGCGCCGGACCGGATTTTTGCTCATACCCAGAACGAATAAAATCACCGATACCAACACGCCAACGCAGACGGCAGATGCCAGATTAAAAAGAAGTGCAATGGCAACGACAAACAGGCTGATGAGTACATCCCCGATAATGACCCTTGGGTAGGGGAATTTGCCGGTGACAAGTTTCGAAAGCTTGATAAAGGTTGGTTGATCAATTGCCTGAATGGCAATCGCGATCACCATGCCCGCTGTTGCCCAGATCGGCAGGGCGGCGACCAATGGGGCGAAGATCAAGAGGCTGAGTGCGAGTGTGAGACTGCTTGCCCAATTGGCGATGCGTGATCTTGCGCCGGCATCCAGAATGGCAACCGATCTGCTGATTGTGCCGGAACCGGGCAGGAAGCCGATAAAGCCCATGAGAATGTTCAGAAGGCCGTGGAGACGCAGTTCGGCATTTACGTCACTATGCCCGGCGGTTCTGGCGTCAATTGCCCGGCTTGAAATCACCGTATCAAATGACGACAGCAACCCGATGGTCAGGGCGCTCGTGATCACGATGTCGATGTTTGGGCTCAGCTCATTCCAGACCGGTGTTGTTTTGATCAGGATGGGCATGCGCCAGATCTCGGAAAACTCAATGGTGCCGATCAGGGGGGCGTTGGCAAGCGGGAAGATCGAGACACCAATATAATAAATGGCCGTACCGCCGACCAACCCGACAATGGCAGCTGGTACAAACCGAATGGTGCGCGCAGCAATGAACTGGAACGAAATCGTTGTAAGGCTGACGGCAATTGCAAAGAAAAGAATGCTGTTGTCGTCAGGTTCGAAAATGGCCGTGATGTCGGGTGTCAGACTGCCAAGTGCGGTCGGGAGGGTGTTGATCAACACCAGAAGGGCGGAGGCATTTACAAAACCTGACAACACGGGGGCCGGAATGTAGGACGCCGCATTCCCCAGACGAAGCAGACCTGCGACAAACTGAAATATACCTGCGGCCAAAACGGCGACAAAGGCAATTACGATAGCATCACCGGCTGAGCTGCCACGTGTAATGGCGATCTGGATTGCAGATGCCAGAACAAGTGCGGTAACGGCACGCGGACCTGATACCAGAAACGGGTTAACGCCAAACATCCCGCTAATAATACCAAACAGAATGGCACTTCCGATGCTTGCACTAATGCCAAAGGATGCCCACTGAGGTCCGAGCGGGTAAAACGCGATTAGACCATAGGCAACCGCCTGCGGCAGGGTGGCCAGCATCCCGACGCACGCCGCCCCGATATCAAAGCGTGCTGTTTCTAACCGGGTTTGACGTATGCCTTTGATCATTAAGTGCCTCATCGGAGGGTATCCACCACGATCTGGTGTCCTCTGTATGCATGAAAACGCGATGCGATACAGGTTGCCAGTCGTCCGTATTTTGGACTCGTGAAGAACGTGGCAGTTCTTAACCACCATCCCCTAATTGTTTGATTTGATTGTTTATTGGATAGGCACGTATCAGTGTAAAATTAGATGTGACATTTTTGGAAAATTAAGTCCATCCACGGTTTGGTCAATATTTTAAAACGACAAAGGCGACGCAGCATGATCTGCGTCGCCTTTGTCGTTGGTTTGCCTGTTTGAGCTAGGCCGTCTTTAGCCGTTCAAACCCGGCCTCAAGATCGGCAATCAGATCATCGGGGTCTTCAAGTCCGACATGCAGACGGATCAGTTGGCCGTCGTCTTCCCATTTGGTGGCGGTGCGGATTTTGGTTGGGTCGGATGGCAGAATCAGGCTTTCAAACCCGCCCCAGCTAAAGCCCATGCCAAACAGGTCCATATTATCGACCATATTGGCCAGTTGCTTTTTCTCGACCGGCTGCATGACGAATGAAAACAGGCCACACGCACCACTAAAATCACGTTTCCAGATTTCATGGCCGGGATGATCAGGCAGGGCCGGGTGCAGGACGCGGGTGACCTCGGAACGGGTTTGCAGCCAGTTGGCAACCTTAAGGCCGCTTGTGTGGTGTTGCTTCATCCGAACGGCAAGGGTGCGCAGGCCGCGCTGTGCGAGATAGCAATCATCTGGACCAATGGCGTCGCCGGAAATCAGGACCTGCTTTTTAATGGTCAGCAAATCTTCCTCAGTCGCGGTGGTAATCGTACCCATCATGACATCGGAATGACCAACGATGTATTTGGTGCCAGCCTGAACCGACACATCGACGCCCAAGTCGAACGGGCGGCACAGGATCGGGGACGCCCAGGTGTTATCAAGCATGACTTTGACGCTACGATCATGGGCTGCGGCGGCAATCGCGGGGATGTCCTGCATTTCAAAGGTCAGCGACCCCGGGCTTTCGCACCAGACAAGAACCGTATTGTCACGGATAAGTCCGGCAATATCGCCGCCAATGGTTGGATCGTAATATTCGGTTTCAACACCAAAGCGTTTCAGGAAGGTGTTGCACAGATTGCGCGTCGGGAAATAGGTGCTGTCGGTAATCAGGATATGATCGCCCGGTTTGACAAACGCCAAAATCGCATTGGTGATTGCCGAAACCCCCGATGATACACATAGCGTGCCATAGCCGCCTTCAAGTTCGGCAACGGCTTCTTCGAGCAAAAATCGCGTTGGCGTGCCGTGGCGGCCATAGGTGACTTTGCCCGGAGCCGATGCACCGGCCTTTTCAAGTTCGGCAAGGCTGTCAAACAGGATGGTTGAGGCATGTAGCACGGGGGGGTTGACCACGCCGTGATATTGGCTGGACCGGCGACCGGCGTGAACCAGCTTAGTTTCAGTTTTCTGGGGGCGATGACCTGACATCGGTGGTGCTTCTCCTTGGGCGTGGGCCTTATTGTTTATGGATAAGACAAAGCATCTCAAACGCGACCGTTCAAGGCTTTTTCACCGCTTTGTCACGCATCACCATTGTGAAATCAGCCAACTGGGTTATTTCTTATGCGCGGACCAACCGGTCCTTCGTGCATTTTACCATCCCGTCAGACAAAGCCATTCCCGTCAGGAGGCCTCGTGATCGAACTTCAGGATTTCCGTGCCGCGCGTCGCGCCATTTCCAGTCATATGCGATTGACCCCGGTATTTAAGGCAGACAATTTTGCGTCCAAATCGGTGTTTGATAAACCCGACCGCCTGCCTGAAATGTTTCTGAAGCTTGAAAACATGCAGGTCACCGGATCGTTCAAGGCGCGCGGGGCGATGAATGCTGCATTGGCCCTTGATGAAGACAAGCGCGCCAACGGGTTGTGCACGGCATCGGGTGGCAATCACGGCATGGGTGTGATCTATGCGGCGCGAACTTTGGGTGTTCCGGTGAAAATCTTTCTGCCGACCAACACGCCCAAGCCAAAAGTCGAAAAGCTGCGCGCACAGGGCGTTGATGTCGCACTGACCGGGGCGGTCTGGGATGATGCCAACCGGGCGGCAATGGATCACGCACGCCAAAGCAACATGGCCTATATCCATCCCTTTGCTGATCCCAAGGTGATTGCCGGGCAGAGCACTATCGCGCTTGAGATGCTTGAGCAGCAACCTGATCTTGATACGCTCGTTGTTGCGATTGGCGGTGGCGGGTTGATTTCAGGTGTTGCAACAGCAGCACGACTGTTGCGCCCGGCCATTCGGATCATCGGGGTGGAGCCGACCGGGGCGGCAACGCTTTTTGAAAGCTTAAAGGCCGGCGAGGTCGTGACCCTGCCAACGGTCAATACCGCCGCAACCAGTTTGGCGCCGCGTCAATCATCGGCATTAAATGTTGATTTGATCGGTAAGAATGTTGATCGTATTGCGCTTGTCTCGGATGAGGAAATGCAACAGGCGGCAAGCTGGCTTTGGCGCGAGCTTGGCATTGCGGTTGAGCTTTCCGCAGCGGCCGGGATGGCTGCGATTATGAAAGACCGCTTGGGGGTGAATGATCCGGGCCGGATTGGTGTGATTATTTGTGGGACCGGGAATGACGGGATGAAATAGCCCGGTTTGGGTGCGGGGCCGTCGACAAGAATATGCGGGCGGACAGGGGGCTGTGCCGCCCGTTTTGTTATGGTTTTTAAAGCGTTACCGCCGCACACCTAAATCATCAGACAAATAAAAAGGGATGGAACCGTTGGGCTCCATCCCTTTTTAAACCAGACGCCATCCGAAAAACGGATGGCGCGGAATTTTGTAGCGTCGCAAACCGCCAAAGAGCAAAAGCCCTTTGGAACGGAATTACATCTTAGGCTCGACCACTTGACGACCACGGTACATACCGGTGTTCGGATCAATGTGGTGCGGGCGATGCAGTTCGCCGGTTTCTTTGTCTTCGCGGTACGAGCCCTTGGCGAGCTTGTCATGCGAGCGACGCATGCCCTGACGGGACTTGGTCACTTTTTTCTTTGGCACTGCCATGGGTCATCATCCTCTGGCTTGGGTAAACTCAGGCGCGCTTGTTACCGTGCGCGCTCGGGAAAGTCAACGATCAAAGTGTCAGAATTTGCATTATCTGCATTTTCTGTGGCACTTCCGCTGTCGGGCGCTTCGCCGTCCTGATTGCCAGTATGATCAACATGGTGATCAATTGGCGGGATCAGCCCGACATCGCGAGGATCGTCAACAATATCTGTTCGCTGGTCGTATACAACAAAGCCAGCCTTTTGGTAAGCCCCCAATGCGCTTGGATGATCCAAAGTGCAGGTATTTACCGTAAGGCGGCGCGGCTTAAGGCCCCAGGCGGTATCAATCGCCCAGTTTAAAAGGTATTTGCCATAGCCCTTGCCGATGAAATCGGGGATCAAACCCATGTAATGCAGATCGATCACGCCGTTTTCTTCAAGGTCGCCCAGATCAAGCTCGGCAAAGCCCGCCGGAACACCAGCAACATACAAAACATACACATGTGTTTCAGGCAGGGCCAGAATCGGGCCGAGTTCGTCGTCACTCATTAAACGGCGCTGCCACCAGAGCCACGGTTCGCCAACCGTATCATATAAGTAGCGGTAAAAAGACAGTGTCAGGTTTTCGGCCCGCACAATGGCGACCTTTCCCGGTGGGATGGTGGCGGGGGCCCGTTCGGGCGGTGCGGGCATTTCAAGGAAGCTAACAACAACGTCAAGCTTGCGCGGATTGGATGGGGTCATGGGGTTAACCTCTTGCACATGAGGGTTGTTTGAAAAACGTCATGCGCCTTTATCTGTGGGGCATCAGTAATCGGTTCATAGCCCAGTTTTGCATAAAAGTCAGCAATCTCAGGGGTTTCGATTGTGACCCGAACTTCAGCAAGATTGGACACACGCAGGATGTCTTCGGCCAGCTCCACCAGTTGACGACCAAGGCCAAGGCTTTGGACGAATTCGGCAATCGCCAGATAATGAATCCAGCCAGATATCTCATCATGGCCGGTCATCATGGTGGCGATGATCTGGCGGTCTGATGGCAGGCGGGCAACGATCAAGCTGCCGTGATTGGCATTGATGCAATTTTCGATGTCTTTGCGGGCATCACGGATTGCCGGGATCAGGCCGGTGGCGATCCAAAGGTGCGTTATGGCTGCAACATCATCATCCGAAGAGGTTTTAAGCTGTTCAAGTAAAATGCCCGTCCCGTCATCTGCGCCCGCCGAGGTGGCCGCATTTGCGGCTATATCCGGTTTCGGGCGATAAGACGTCGGGTCGGGCATTTTTATTCCAGTCGGTATCTATATCTTGAGAGCGGTCAATAACCATGGGCGATGATTGCGGGTCAGTCTAACAGATTGGCACATGCATGCGAAACTGCCCGCAATTCATGTCGTTGCTTTATGGGGTCTCGCTTTGTGTTGGGCCGGTTGTGACCGGGCTGTCTTCGGTGGTGGCCCATTGTGCCCATGATCCGTCAAAGACGGCGACTTGCTTATGACCGGCGATGTAAGCGCCCATTGCAAGCACGCAGGCGGTGACGCCTGACCCGCAGGTTGCGACCACAGGGCGATCAAGAACAATACCGGCATCCTTAAATGCAGCACTGATTTCGTCTGCATCCTTAAAGGTGCCGTCTGCGTTCAGCAGCTGATCAAAGGGCAGGTTAAACGCGCCGGGCATATGGCCTGATTTCCCCCAAGGGTCGTCGACCTCACCCCGGAAGCGTTCGCCCGCACGAGCATCGACAATCTGTTCGCGCTTGCTGGTGACGTTTGAAAGCACCTGATCATATTCGCGCAGCAAGAAACTGTTGGCGCGCGCGGTAAAGTGACGTTCGTGCGGCGGGGTGATCGCATCGGTCACCGGATGACCTTCGGTAAGCCATTTGGGCAGGCCGCCATCCAGAACGACAACGTCCTGATGGCCAAAGTGGCGTAGCATCCACCACGCCCGACATGCGGCCATGGCGGCACCGGTCTGGGCATACACCACAATGCGTACCCCATCGCCAAGGCCAAGTTTGCGGACTTTGGCGGAAAACTTGATGGCGTCTGGCATCATATGGGGTAGGGGGGCGCTGTCATCAGCGGCGATGTCGTCAATATCAAAGAAAACCGCACCGGGAATGTGCTGCGCATTATAAAGGTCGCGCGCATTTTTGTTCTGGGCGGGCATGTAATAGCTGGCGTCAACGACGCGCACGTCCGGCGCGTCGATGTGATCCGCAAGCCACTGGGTGGAAACCAGGGCATCGGAAAGTGGGTTGTTCATGGACAAGCTCCGATTGGCAATGGTGGGTATTGCGTGACCCCCGTTGGTCCGGGGATCGATTGTTTTTAAAGTGATCCTGTAGGTGAATTTGTAACGGGCCCATACCGCGCTGGCAATATCCGGCCTGAAATCGGTTGTGTCTTATTCCTCAAAAACAAGATTAATGCGCCGGTTCTGACGGCCTTTTTTCTCGATCTTTGAAATAATAACGCGGCCAATTTCCGATGTGTTTTTAACGTGCGTGCCGCCGCAGGGCTGAAAATCAATGCCTTCGATGGTGACGGTGCGGATGGAGTGACCATCCATCGGCGGCTGAACCGACATGGTGCGGACCAGTTCGGGGTTGGCTTTCAGTTCTGCGATGCTGATTTCGCCGTCATAGACATCGGCGTTGCGCGCGATCAGCTCATTGAGCTTTGCAGTGATGTCGTCTTTATCAAGCACCGCATCCGGCAGGTTGAAATCAAGTCGTGCCTTGTGGGCTGCAATGTTGCCGCCGGTCACATCCCCGTCGATCACCGCACAGAGTAAATGTAGGGATGTGTGATAACGCATCAGACGATGTCTGTTGTCCCAGTCAAGTTCAGCTTCGACGCTGTCGCCGATGGCTGGCAGGTCATGGCCATCGGCAATGATGTGCAAAAGGGTGCCTGTTTCGCGGTCCTTGACCGTTGTGGCGACCGGAAGGCTTGCGCCTGATGTGGTTTTAAGCGCGCCAATGTCGCCGGCCTGTCCGCCGGATGTTGCGTAAAATACGGTCTGATCAAGGGCGACGCCGCGGTCTGAAATCCCCGTTACGGTCGCGGTGCAGGTTTTGGCATAGGCATCTTCACGAAACAAAAGGCGGGTCATTTTTCGGATGTTCTCCCTTGGGCGTATTGGTGGCGATGGTCGCGTGCTGGGGCCGCGTACTGGGCGATCTTGGATGCGTTCTTTTAGTTGAATTCATCGTGCGGTGGGGTGGGGCAGGTTGTCGAGGGGAAATGTGTACGCCATCTATTTATTAGATGTGTATAATTATTTACATAAAATGAAAAATGATGTTTGTAGTTGTACATAATGTATGATATCCCGGTGGCGTAAATCAGGAGTATCACCAACCTTGGCGGCACTTATTCACGTTAAATTGACGGGCGAAGGGGATTTCGGGCCGGTGGATCTCGAATGTGCGATCCCACCTGCGCGTTTGCCTGTGGTGATGGCGGCCTTGTTTGGGCAGCCTGTATCGGCATCGAATGTTTCGGGCGCGACAAACGCGGCGCGCATGGCGCCTGCTGGTCGGCCTTCGCGGTCTGCTGCGCAGACTTCGCTGCAACCATCAGATTATCCGATCCAGAACTCTGAGGCCCAACCTTCTGGGAGCCAGCCTTTTGAGGGAGGCGCTGATGCCTCTTTGGATATGTCCGGGGCCGATACGCAAATGTCGCGTAACGATGACGCCATTGTTGGCCCAGCTTTAACGGATCAAGTTCCCCATGCATTTGACGGTGGTTCGGCCGCGTGGGATGGGGCGATGGATCCGGGCAGTTTCCTGACCCGTTTTGTCGGATCTCTTGGGGATTTGATCGCACGCCTTCAGCCGCGTGGATATGCAGAAACCATTCTGATTGCGGCGATCTGGCTGCATTACCGTGATGGGCGCAATATGGTGACCCGCGATGACATTCGCCGGGTGCTACGCCGACAGGATCATCTGCGTATGCCGCGAAACTTCAGTCGTGATTTCCATGCTGCCCTGTCACGTGGGTATCTTGAATCGATTGAAAACGATGATGGATTTGTTGTTTCCAGAGCTGGTTATCAGTGGTTTCGTGCTGAATGTAATTAATAGTACAATTTGTCGAGAAATATGTTGACGAAATGTATGGTTGATGTATCGTTTTTGACAGGGACAATAAAAGCGGGCAGGACCAAAAAATGCGTGAATGGGAAGTTAGAACCAGTTGTCGGGTGTGGCGCGGTCGTTATGTCATCCGGGGGGATGTTGATCGTATTGCCAATGACATTGTCGAGTTGCAGCAAAACCGTTTCCCGGGGCTTGAAACCAGTAAGGTATCGCTTCGGGTTGTGACCATGGCGGTGATGTCTGTTTTGGCCGAGGAATGCTGCGAAGACGGGGTGACAGCCGCCGAACTTTCCTTCCTTTTGACCACCTGTTTGGGCATGCCGATTTCACCGACCCGGATCGAACAGGAAATGGATGGCCTGTCGGGCCTTGTCTGGACCGGGCAGTGGGGGGGTGAAACCCTGTATGTTATGGAAAAGCGTGGTCTTCGGTTCTTTGAAAGTGCACGCGCAATGGCCTTGTCGGAAAATGGCACTGTTGCGCTTGGTGATGTGGACATCGCATCGGCAGTTAATGATGCCGGGCTTGATCCGGCGATCATTGCTGATCCGGCCCCCCATGCGCGGTACCGTGTTGTCAGCTGATATCTGCTGATGATTTCATCGCCCGCTTTAAGTGATTTCACCCGTCAGGTTCGTCCGGCGGGTTTTTTCATGCATGTGGTCACAGCATGCCCTGTTACAAAAGACGCTTGACCATCCCTGTTTTCAGCCTTACTAATTTTGGCATGGAAAACGCGATCATTCATTTCAACGCCTATTTTACGTCGTACACATAAGTGCGGCGCGTGTTGATTTGTATCTGATCAAATGAAAACAGGCTGCCACAGGGCAGCCTTTTGTTTTTCATCCCCGGTTTGCCCTAGGTGGTCGCACCACGAAGGAAAACCGAAATGACCCATATCTCCGTTACTGACCGTACCCCGGCACTCGAATTCGCACCACAAGCCCTCAAAGATGGGATTGAAGTCGTATCCCTTATCCTGATGGCGGGATTTGCCAAAACAAGCACCGAAGCCCAAGACCTTGTTACAAGTGGGACGGTGTGGATAGAAGAAAAGAAAATCACTGATCCTCATCATCATGTGCTTAATTACGCCTTTGATGATGGTGAAATTCTGCGGCTTTCGGTTGGTGCGGGCAAGCACACAACAATCCGGCGGGTGGGCTGAGCACTTTGGGCATGTGCCGGGTGGATGTTGGGGCGTGGGTGCGCCTAGAACAACGACATCTGCCCATCCGCGCTGGGCCGTTTAAACCCGCTACAATCAAGATCAAGCGACCGTCCGATCAGGCCGTGTTTCTTGCGCGCGGCCTTAAACCGGGTGGCGACCAAATCGGCAATTGGGCCGGTGCCGCGCATGCGGGTGCCAAATTCGGATTGATAGCGTTCACCGTCGCGCATCTGGCGGATCAGGGACATGACTTTGGCTTTACGATTGGGGTAATTGGCTTCGAGCCATTCTTCGAACAGATCGGCGATTTCAAGCGGCAGGCGAATGACGATATGCGATACCGATGTTGCCCCGGCGTCATGAACAGCGGCGACCAGATTTTCGATTTCCATGTCATTGAGGCCGGGAATAATCGGCGCGCACAGAACCGTGACCGGAATGCCCGCGTCGGATAATTTGCGGATGGCATCAAGGCGACGGTGCGGGGCGGACGCGCGGGGCTCAAGCAGGTTCGACAGCCTGTGATCAAGGCTTGTGACCGATACGGCAACCGATGCCCGGTTTTGGGCGGCCATGGGGGCGATGAGGTCAATGTCGCGGGTGACAAGCGCGCTTTTGGTGATGATCGAAAAGGGATGCTGGCAATCGCTGAGCACACCTATGATCGATCGGGTCAGTTTCTTGTCCCGGTCGACGGGCTGATATGGATCGGTGCTGGTGCCAATCACAATCGGGGCGGGGGAATAGCTGCGTGCCGAAAGTTGTTTGCGCAAAAGAGTGGGCGCCTCAGGTTTCCAGAACAGCTTGGTTTCAAAATCAAGCCCCGGCGATAGCCCAAGATAGGCATGGGTCGGCCGTGCAAAGCAATACACACAGCCATGCTCACACCCTCGATACGGATTAATTGAACGATCAAACGGGACATCGGGGCTTTGATTACGGGTAATGACACTGCGCGCGCCGTCAATGCCAAGGGTGGTTTTGATGCGTGGCGGTTCGTCATCAAGCAACTGGTTGATCCACCCGTCATCAACCGATTGATGGACATGGCGTTCAAACCGGCCATCGATATTTGACACCGCGCCGCGTCCTTTTTGGCTACGCGCTGGAAGAAGGTCAGGGTTGGAATTCGGGTCATACCAACCTTCGCCGGGAAGGGCTGTTGTTATGGTGTCCGATGATGGTTCGATGATGGTTCGCATATGGAGAACATTAAGGAACAAATCAGGAACATTCAAGTGAAAAGCACTATGGTCAAGTTTACGGGCATCTTCATGTCAGGGGCATGTTGTGCCATTTGTGAAACTGATTGAGCCGGTATTTGTCCCACCGCCAACACTGCATGTGCTTAAATTGCCGCTGTTCCCGGAGCCGGAGAGATTTGTATTGTTACTGTTAAAGAATATCAGGTGGTTGTTTGTCGCCCCGCTGACATTGAGCGTATTATTCTCGAATACGAGGTTGTCTGATCCGACTGCTGAGAGGGCGTAGGCAAAGTCACTATTGCTGCTGGTTGTGATCGTGTTGCCGCGAATAACGGTATTTTGTGCGTTCCCCAGAACCTGTATGCCAAAGACCGTGTTGTCCGTTGCGGTGGTGTTCAAGGTGCTGTTGATAATTTCAACGTTATCCACGTCGTCAATCCGCACCGCTGTGACCGCCTCTGTTGCGGGGCCTGAAACAGTAACAGTAACGCCAACAAGGCGACTGTTGGCGGCCATATTGAAAATATGGTGCGGCGTGCCGAAGCCGGCCGGAGGGGCGCCATCACCGCTTAGGCTGGCGCCCGGTGTGGTGATGGTCACAGTGCGACCGGAAGGTGTTTTAACATCAAGATTTCCCGTTCCCATGATGGTTTGGCCATCCTGCACATCAAGGCGGTCGTTGACATTGGTAAAGCTGCCGTTAAGGACCACGGTCGAATTGGCACCGGCGGTTGATATGGTGTTGGCAAGGTCGGTGCTTGACGTTGTTGCGCTGCTGACAAGCGTAATGGCGTTACCGTCGGCCGTGCTGGTGATTTCCTCTGCCTCGGTGAATTGCCCGGCTTGGCTGACAATATCAATGTCGCGGATGATCGGGTCGGTCATCCGCCGTTCCATAGCGGTCAGTTTGGGTTTTGGGCTGTCACCAAAGTCTTGCAGCGGAATACGCAGACGGAAACTGGCAAAACCTTGGGTGCCGCGCGGATCGTCATGCTGGATTTCTGCCCCCAGCGAAAAGCGCGATCCTTCCCACAGAAACGGGACCTCATCAAACGTCAGATCAAGTCGCCCACGAGGCCCTTGCACCGTATCGGCGTTTTTTTCTGTGAACCGATACCCACCAGCATAGGCGCGGAGCTGTTGTCCGGCATCGGCGTCAAACAGCGGAACGCGCCAGCCGATTTCGGCATCGAACCCGCGAAGGGCGCGTTCTTCGCCTTGTGTGTACATGATCGACGCGCCGGAAAAATCAACGGTACTCAGACTGTCTTCCATATAACTTGTGGTGCCGATCGGAACATAGCCATTGGCACGAAAGTCCCAATCCATAGACAGGGCCTCGACCCCGATGGTGACCTGATTGAATTTATTGCCATACGGGCTGTGGCGGCGGTCAAAATACCCGTAACCGCCAATATTCCATCCCGTATCAAGCATCTGACGGATGCCAAGGCCAAAGTTGCCCTCATGGCTGTTGTTGTCATCCATGCGTGCGCGGATGCTGCCAAAACTTAGCGTGTCGTCATCTTGCCAAAGTGGGATGAACAAATCCGTTTCGCCAAGGTTTCGATCCGTCCCGGCCTTGCCTTCAAGATCGATATGCGGGGCCCATTTTTCGGGTTCTTCCTGTGTTTGTGCATGGGCGCCAGAGGCCGCCAAAATCGTCGAGCTAAACAACAATCCAATCAGGGTGATATTTTTTATGTACATCTCAAAATCAGGTCAGCAGGCATCATTGCGCAGCAGCAATATGCCGCAGCACCGAGATACATCAGGGGTATAAATACGTGGGAATTACAGTGTCCCGCTCATGCATGACTGTTTGTCATGTCTCTGTTTTCTTACGGTAAAGTTACCGACAAAGAGCCGCGTGAACCACAGATATTCTTTATCATTTTCGCAAGAGTTATCATTTTCCGCCAACGCGTTTTGAATGTGGTGTTTGGCGTTGATGGTAAATGTCATGGTGACAATTACCTGCTTGTCGGGGAGGGAAATAGATTTATAGTTTTGGGAAAGGTGCTTCTTCTTAAGGTGCCTGCCAGCCTCAAAGGAGTGCCCCATGGATTGGACCCAGTTTTTTAGCTTTGCACTTGTGACATCGCTTTTGGTGATGTCGCCCGGCCCGAATGGGGTGTTGATTGCGCGCACCGTACCGACATCTGGTCGGGCGGCCGGGGTTGCCAATGTGGCTGGTTTCGTTACCGCCTTTTACCTGCATGGTGCGCTGTCGATCCTGGGGATCTCGGTCATTCTGGTGCAATCGGCACAGGCGTTTATGATCGTCAAACTGCTGGGTGCGGCCTATTTGTGCTGGGTTGGGTTTAAGGCATTGCGTGATGCGTGGCGCGGTGTTGCCAAGGTAACGGACGTATCACCGGCAAAGCGTCGCCGGACCTTGATCACGGCCTATGGCGAAGGTTTTTTGACCAACGCGCTCAACCCGAAAGTGTCGATTTTCTATCTGGCGGCGTTTCCGCAGTTCATTCCGGTCGGCGAGGGCGCCATTGGATCGGCCTTCATGCTGGTATGCGTGCATGCCATGATCAACGCGGTTTGGTTCGGGGCGATGATTATGCTGTTGGCGCGCCTGACACGCTATGCCGGAAGCGGGCGTTTTCAGCGGGCGTTAAAGGCGACCACCGGGGCGGTTTTCATTGCCTTTGGCGTTAAGCTGGCAACGTTCCGGCCCTAAACACATTTTAATTCGGATAATCGGTCGCACCCGTCGGGATGATTGCCCGACGGGTTTTATTTGCGCAGAATAATCAACGCCATGATGACAGCAAACAGTCCAAGCAGAATGTCGGCTGCTGTGGTGCTTTGAGCGATCACCGCTTCAAATGCGGCGACCGGCAGGATCAGGGATGCCAGAAACAAAAAGACCGGATTGAACAGCATGTTTTTCATGTCAAATACCCCCTGCGTGCATAGAAATCAGCAACATGCCTAGCGCCATCACTCCGCACAGCAATGTCAGGATGATACCGGTTTTTAACACAACCGACAGGACCGGGCCTTCCTTGCCCGACAGGCCGACGGTTGAGCAGCCAACAAGGATTTTGGATGGGGCCAGCATGCTGCCAAGCGATGCGCCAGCCGCCTGTGCAGCCAACACAAGTGACGTGGAAATGCCGGCAAGTTCGGCGGTGTGACGCTGGAACATGCCAAAGACAACGTTGGAATTGTTCGTACTGCCGGTCATAAACGCACCCAGCGCACCAATGGCCGGTGAAATCACCGGGTAGGCGACCGAAAAGGCCCCGGAAAACAGGGCCGCACCGCCCTCGGCCAAGGCATAGGTCATGCCTGCATGGTCCATAATGATCGCAAGCCCAATCACCGGAACCATGCCGATACTGGTTGGAAGGCCACTTTTAAGGGTGCGTTGCCAGATACGTTTGCCAATGCCGTCATCATAGTGACCGCGCATTTTAAAGAAGGCGAAGCTGATGGCAGACGTATAAAGAAGTAACGCCCCCGGATGGCCGAAAATGGCAATTGCCTTGGCGCTTTCCGGGTTGATCAGCCAGCCAAGGGATGTGCTGGTGGCCGGGAAATCAAGGGTAAAGCGGATGTGGCCAAGGAACGCCTCGACCGCCGGGATAAAGGTCGCACAGCCGACCAGCACAATGAACACCAGATAGGGAGTTAGCGCTTCAAGAAGCGGCATGTGTTGATGGTCATCTTCGACCTGTTCGACAATATCATCGGGATGAGGTTTCCAGAACCGGGTGACAAGGATGGACATTGCAAGCCCGGCAATCCCGGCGGTAAGGCCGCCCAGCGTCCAGACGCCGTAATTGGCCATAACATATTGTGCAACACCCATTACACCGGAAATCAGGACAAGCGGCACGATCCGGCGACGAATGGTGCGAAAACCGCCATCAAGCCACAAAACAGCAGCACCACACATCATCCCCGACAGCCCCAAAAGAATGGCGGCGTCATGGGTAAGCTCGGTTCCGGGAATGCCCGTCACACCAATAAGGGCTTCGAATGAGGTGGCCATATTGCCAAACAGCACCGACCAACTGTGCCCGATCATCGGGGCGGCAACAGCCAGAACCGGCGAAAACCCCATGCCGAGCAAAAGCGGTGCGACCACGGCAATTGGCACGCCAAAGCCCGCAACCCCTTGCAGGAAACTGGCAAACACATAACCAAGGATCAGCAATTGAAGTGGGCGGTCATCGGTTAGCGACCGGATTGCACGGCCAATGGTCTTAATCGCACCTGCTTCGTCAGCGGCGAAATACAGGATCAAGGCAGCCCAGACGATATAAAGGATATAAAGGGCCAGCATCACGCCCTTGGCCTGGGCAATGATCAGCATGTCGGTTGGGGCGCCGAAATAGAAAACGGCAATCAGGGCTGTGACAAACCAGGCCGCAGCACCGGCACGGGCTGCCCCCCAATTGGCCTTGATCATTAAAAAAAGGATCGTCGCAATCGGCGTTGCCGCGAGGAGAAACTCAGTCATAGGGAGCGCACCATAACCTTTTGAAACAAGGGTATTGTCGTCACGATTGCGACGGTGCGCGCATAGTGTCCGAGCAAGGATATAAGTGCAAGCTGTGATGAATTGTATTTCGTATGATGAAATGCAAATACCGGGTTCACGATGCACCCGGTATTTGCATTTTTTAATCGGTTATTTGATGCGTTAGGCGCAGTCTTGTTTGGTTTTTTCTGCGCCGAGCTCATTGAACAGGTCGGCGGCAATACCAAATGATTTCAGGCGGGATTCCTGATCATAAATATTGGCTGTAACCATGACTTCATCGACATTCGTCATATAAATGAATTCGCGCAGTTTTTTGCGCACGGTGTCACGTCCGCCGATGGCGGCATAGCGCATGGCGTGATCAACCCCGGCTTTTTCGACCCGGTTCCAGATTTCACTCATATCCTTAACCGGCTTGGGAAGCTGACCCGGAGTGCCGCGGCGCAAGTTCAGGAACTGTTGCTGCATCGAGGTCGCAAGATATTCACCTTCTTCGTCACTATCCGCAGCAAAGAAACCCATCGCGGCAACCGCATAGGGTTTATCGAGCTGTTCGCTTGGTTCAAACCGGTGACGATAAAGCGAAAGCGCATCCATCAGCATGTCCGGGGCAAAATGCGATGCAAAGGCAAACGGCAGGCCAAGGCGCGCTGCCAAATCAGCCGAAAACAGGCTGCTGCCTAAAAGCCACATCGGAACTTGCGATCCATAACCCGGAACTGCGCGGATCGGCGGGTTGCCTTCAAGCGGGGCCAGAAATGCCTGAACCTGAAGCACGTCCTGAATAAATCGGTCTTCCGACCCGTGCATATCACGGCGAAGGGCTGCGGCGGTCCGTTGGTCGGTTCCCGGTGCGCGCCCGATCCCAAGGTCGATGCGCCCGGGGTGTAATGCGTCAAGCGTGCCGAATTGTTCGGCAATCACAAGCGGCGCATGGTTTGGCAACATTACGCCGCCCGATCCAACGCGAATGGTTTTCGTGCCCGCCGCCACATGGGCGATTACGACCGACGTTGCCGCACTGGCAATGCCGGGCATATTGTGATGTTCGGCCAGCCAGTAGCGGTGATAGCCGAGTTTTTCTGCATGCTGAGCAAGTGTGAGCGTATTGCGCAATGCATCACTGGGATGCTCACCGGCATTGACCGGGCATAGATCAAGGAGAGAATATCGTACCATTCGACAGACTTTCAGTTTGGCGCAGGCCGTTAGATGCTGGCGCGCCTGATTTCGACGTTGATGTTAATCTAGCCTGAAATCGCAACCTTGCCAGTACCAAGAGACAATGAACATGATGGAACAGAACAAAAGAGATCGGAAATGTTGATCATTCTTGGTGGTTTACCCGGTGTCGGCAAGACATCTGTGGCGCGAATTGCCGCGCGTGCCCTTGGGGCAATTCATTTACGGATTGATACAATCGAACAGGCAGTTCTTGATGCCAATGTGCCACCAGATGACGATATAGGTCCGGTTGGCTATATGGTGGCAAACCGGCTTGCGACGGATAACTTGCGGCTGGGCCACACGGTGATTGGCGATGCCGTCAATCCGATTGAAATAAGCCGTTCTGAATGGCGGCGCGCTGCTGAACGTGCCAAAGTGCGATATGTTCAGGTTGAGTTGATTTGCTCGGACAAGGCGGCCCATCGTCAACGGGTCGAAACACGGATCAGCGATATCGAAAACCATAAGCTGCCAGACTGGGCGAAGGTTTGCGCGCGTGAGTACGAACCATGGCAGCAGACTGATCTGGTGATTGATACAGCACGCATGTCACTCGAAGAAGCGGCAGGGAAACTTGTTGAATTTGTTCAGGATCAAGATTCAAAGCTTTGATTTTAAAGTGTCATTTTTGAATTTCGCTAGGTGTTGTATCGCGATGAGCGGCCAGCGTACGGCTGACAAAATTGCGAAGTGCGATTGAAATGTCATTGCCGCGATAGGCCAGCGACAGTTCGGCGATTGGCACGTCGCCCTTTATTTCGCGGTAGACAACCCCATTGGCCTGAAGCTGGGTCATCGGTTTGGGGACAAGCGAAAAGCCAAGTTCAGCGGCAACGAAATTGATCACCGAGCCAAGCTGTGGCGCGGATTGACCCAGTTGCGGTTCAAACCCGGCCACGCGACAGGCGCTGACGACTTTGTCAAAATGGGTGGGGCCAACCGCGCGCGGCGTCAAGATCAGGGCGTCATCTCGCAGTTCGGTCAGGGCAACCTTGCCACCTTGGGCCGCAGGATGCCCAGCGGGCAGGACCAGCACCATCGGTTCGGCCGAAATCACATGCAGGCGAATACCGTCACCGGCAACGGCATCCTGACGCAAGAAAACCGCATCAAGACGTTCGTCCTTTAACCCGGTGACAAGCTGTGCCGAGTTGGCTTCTTCGAGTGTCATTTCAACACCGGGAAAGGCACGGCGGAAGTCGCGAAAAATGCGCGGGACCGATGGGCTGAAGGCGGCGGATGCGGTGAAGCCAACCCGAATGGAGCCGACTTCGCCGCGCCCGGCACGCTGGGCCGCACGAATGGCCCGTTCGGCAAGGTCGGGGAACTGTACGACGATGTCCAAAAAGGCCGATCCGGCCTCGGTCAGTTCCGCACCATGGGGGACACGGTGAAACAGCGGTGTTCCGATTTCGGTTTCAAGATCACGGATTTGCTGGCTGAGTGGCGGCTGACCAATGCCAATCTTGGCTGCTGCACGGGTGAAGTTTCCTTCGCGGGCGACGGCCAGAAAATAGCGGATATGACGCAGTTCCATGATTGGTATATCCAAAACATATCAAGATTGACTGTATCATATATTGGACGGATGACGGGCGAAGTGCAACCATAAGAACCGTTCCACGAATAGTTCCAAACGAGGCCATAAATGCCTGCATATCGGGAAAAATCCCCGGCTGCGCCATCTGATTGCGATGCTGATACCACATCACAGAAAAGCACGTCGCCCCAACGTGTTGATGACCCACTCGCGTCCACCAACGTCCAAACGACCACTGAACCGGTCTGGATTAAACCCGGTTCAGCGGCGTTTCGCCGTATCAGCATCGCACTTTTTCTGGCCGGTTACGCGACATTCTCGCTGATTTACTGTGTGCAGCCATTGTTGCCTGAACTTTCGCGTCATTTTGCCGTAGGGCCAGCCGAAAGCTCGCTCGCCCTTTCCTTGACGACCGGTTTTCTGGCCTTTGCCATTTTGCTGGCGGGCGCGGTATCGGAGGCGACAGGGCGCAAGAAACTGATGCTTGTATCGATGTGTGTGGCGTCGGTTTTGAACCTGATTGCGCCATTGCTTTCGGACTGGCATGCCTTTTTGGTGGTGCGCGCCCTTGAAGGATTGATGCTGGGCGGGGTGCCTGCGGTTGCCATGGCCTATCTGGCCGAAGAAATAGACCCGAAAGCCCTTGGCATGGCGATGGGGATTTACATCAGCGGGACGGCGATTGGTGGGCTGAGTGGCCGTGTCGTGATCGGGTTCCTGACCGATCTTTTTGGCTGGCATATCGCATTGGGGGCGATGGGGGCGCTTGGCCTTGTCGCGGCCCTTGGGTTTGCGATTTTGTTGCCAGCATCGCGCAACTTTGTCCAGAGACCGGGATTTCAGATCAGATATCATCTGCGGGCTTGGGCAGGGCATCTAACCCATGCGGGGTTGCCGTTTGTGTTTCTGATCGGCGCCTTTGCCATGGGCTGTTTTGTGACGATCTTTAACTATGTTGGGTTCCGTCTTTCAGATGCGCCATATGGGCTGAGCCAAAGTCAGATCGGCCTGATCTTTGTTGTCTATCTGTGTGGTTCGGTGACGTCTTCGATTGCCGGGGCTTTGTCGGACAAGCTTGGCCGGGGTCCTGTGTTGGTTGTTGGGGTTCTTTTGGCCGGTGTTGGTGTAGCGATGACCATGCTGGAAAGCCTGCTTGGTGTGATTGGTGGCATTGTTGTTCTGACCAGCGGATTTTTTGTTGCCCATTCGATTGCAAGCGGCTGGGTTGGGCGTCTTGCACAAACATCCAAGGGCCATGCATCATCCCTGTATTTGCTGGCCTATTATCTGGGATCAAGCATTATGGGGTCGGTCGGTGGCTGGTTCTGGGCGCATGGTGGCTGGAATGCGGTGGCTGGATTTGCCGGAATGCTTCTGGTTTGTGCGCTGTTATGTGGTCTGTATCTTTGGCGGTTGGCAACGCAGGCCGCCCGGCGTGCGCAGGGTAATTTAGTCGAGGCGGCGTAGGCATGGGTGAGGGGGCGCATATGTTCCTGAACCTCAGGACCTAAAACAAAACCCCCGGCCATTTCTGGTCGGGGGTTTTGCTGTTTCGGGTGCTGTTTTCGGCGTGGCCTAAAGCCAGCTTGGGCTCGGCAGACCTTTTTCTTTGAGGAATTCCGGATTCCAAAGCTTGCTTTGATAGCGCGTGCCAAGGTCACACAGAATGGTGACGATGGTTTTGCCCGGTCCGAGTTCACGGGCAAGGCGCACCGCACCTGCAATATTGATCCCGGTGGAACCGCCCATGCACAGACCTTCTTCTTTCAAAAGATCAAAGACGATTGGCAGCATTTCTTCATCAGAAATCTGGAACGGGTGATCAATCGCAACCCCTTCGAGGTTGGCGGTAATACGCCCCTGACCAATGCCTTCTGAGATCGAGATTCCTTCGGATTTCAGTTCGCCAAATTTATAGTGACTGTAAAGGGCTGCCCCCATCGGATCGGCAAGACCGATATGGATGTCTTTGTTGCGTTCTTTAAGTGCCAGCGACACGCCAGCAAGCGTACCACCGGTGCCAACAGCACAAATAAAGCCATCGACTTTGCCATCGGTCTGTTCCCAGATTTCTGGTGCCGTGGTGTCGATATGACCCTGACGGTTGGCGACATTGTCGAACTGGTTGGCCCAGATCGCGCCATTGGGCTCAGACTGTGCCAGTTCTTCGGCCAGACGGCGCGACACATGAACATAGTTGTTCTGATCGCGGTACGGCACGGCGGGGACTTCGCGCAAATCCGCACCCAAAAGACGCAGTAGGTCTTTCTTTTCCTGGCTTTGGGTTTCCGGGATCACGATGACAGTACGATAGCCAAGCGCATTGCCGACAACAGCAAGACCGATACCAGTATTGCCAGCCGTTCCTTCGACAATGACGCCGCCCGGCTTTAAAAGGCCGCGTGCTTCGGCGTCGCGAATGATGGCAAGGGCGGCGCGATCTTTCACCGATCCGCCCGGATTGGCGTATTCTGCCTTGCCCAGAATGGTGCAGCCCGTCAGCTCGGAAACTTTTTTAAGCTTCACAAGTGGGGTGCGGCCAATGGCGTCAATGGTGCCATTGCGAATGTCCATGACAGACTCCCAACGTGGTTAGGTTTAAAATGTGATTACCCGTTGATTGGGTCTTTTATACACAAAAGTCAAGATGGTTTGAAATATATAACTTATGTTTTGTGTTAAATGTCAATTGAGCGCAAAGTCTATATTATGGGCGCAATGCGCTGGTTTCCTTGCGGATGCGGTCGCGGTTGAGCATAAGCCACTGTACTGCAATTGTCGCCGTTGCATTGCAGAGTTGCCCGTTTTGCAACATGGCAAAGCATTCCTCGGCCGATACTTTGTAAACGCGGATGTCTTCGCCTTCGTCAACAACACCGTGAATGCCACCAATGTTCGTGCTGTCCACGCGACCATAATAAAGGGTGACGGTTTCGCTTGAGCAGCCCGGTGTGACATAATAACGCGATATATATTCCAGATCGCCAATGATGGTGCAGCCGGATTCTTCCAGGGTTTCGCGATGTGCAACGTCTTGCGGTTTTTCACCGTCTTCTATGATGCCTGCGACAATCTCATTTAGCCACAGTGGCATGTCGGGATAGGTTTTTTGAACTGATATCGCACCCGGGCGAAACTGCTCGATCAGAACGACTTCATCACGTACCGGATCATAGGGAAGGACGGCAACCGCATGTCCGCGCTCAAGCACTTCACGATCAAGAATAGCACTTTTGCCACCTTCAAAGGTGTCGTGGCGCAGGCGATATACATCAAGCTTGAAATACCCGTTCCAGCCGCGGCTGTGTTCGATAATCTCGTAGTTTTTCGGGGACATGTAATCCGTTTCCATAGTCGTTTCGAGCAAGTGCGATAAACATATTTGTAGGGTGTTTAGGAGGCAATACTCAGCCTAAAGTATTTATTATCCATTTGTATGGTAACTCTAGACTCCTGTTTATTCAGACGATATCACATTAAGGGTGATGCAGGCGCTTGAGTGGCAGGCAGGGTATCGGGTTGTTTTAATGATCGCTAATGTAGTGTAGGCTAAGAGGCCAATTAGGCGCAGTGATTGACACATATCGATCCCTGCAGAAAATGGTCCGGATTCCGGGGGATGCAGGACGTTGATGCGGTTCGAGCCAACAGAGATCGCACGTCTGTATGGGCGTTCACGCGTAGGGGTTGTTGTCCACAAGGACCTTCAGGCCGTGTACGTCAACGATGCCTATGCCAAGATGCTTGGCCGTCGGGACGTCAAGGATTTCATGACCGCACCCGACATGCGCCAGTATATCCCGCCCAGTTTTCACCATGAAGCCACCAAACTTTCCGAAAACTATCAAAGCAGCACGGGTTTTCACGGCTGGAAGAAGGTCTATAACATTCGGGCTGACGGGTCGCCTGTGTGGATGGAAATCAGCGATGAAACCGTTGAGTGGGAAGATGGTAGTGCTGTTCTGACCACCGCACAGATGATTGATAATGGCACAACCGCCATGCAGGTCGATCATATGCTTGGCCGGTCTTTCATCGGGGTGATGGTTCATCGCAATATGACCGCACTTTATGTGAACGATTCCTTTGCGCACCTCATGGGGGCGAAAAATGCCAGCAGTTTTATGGAAAAACCCAATGTTCTGCGGTTTATCCCTAAGGAACATCAATCCAGAGCCATTAAGCATGTTGCCGATATTCTGAGTGGGGACCGCACAGGGGATCGTCATCGGGTGGAGGATGTTCTTGATGATGGAACATCAGTTTGGCGTGATCTGACAGATGAGCGCATTTTATGGCATGACGGAAAGCCAGCGGTTCTAACGACCGCACATGATGTCCGTGACGAAGTCGAAATGCATGACGAATTGGTGCGTGCGAAGTCCGGACTTGAGGCCGCCGTCACCGAAGTCATCCGGATGGTGCCTTCGGCTGTGGCCATGCTTGATAGCAAGCTTGATGTCATTCATTACAATTATGAATTTTCCCGCCTTTTTGGCGCGGATGGAACGGCAGAAGACGTCGAGCCAGTATTTGAAATTACGGCGTTGCGCGATTGTTATGAACGCTTAAAGGCCGCTGGGCATGGGCACGCGACGATTGATGAAATGCAAACACCTTCCGGGCGTATGGCCGATATTCGTATGAATATGATGGAGGGCGGTGGTGTGATGGTTTCGGCCACTGACATTACCGATCACAAGCGTAAGGAAGAGTTCCTTGATACGCTGGCATCGACCGATCCGCTTACCCGGGCGCTCAACCGGCGCGGCTTTGAAAGTGCGGTCAGTCGGTTGCGTGAAATCCGGCATCTTAAAGATAAAAGTTGGTTGTTTGGCTTGATCGTTCTTGATCTTGATTACTTTAAACAGACCAACGATACCTATGGCCATTCTGTTGGTGACCGTTTGCTTGAAAAAGTTGCTCAGGTTTTGCGCCAAGCATTGCGTGATGATGACCTTGTCGTGCGCTTGGGGGGCGAAGAGTTCGCCGTTCTGTTGCCTTCGGCGACAGCTGCGGTAACCAAACGCATTGCAGAACGTTTGGCCAGCATGATCCGAGAAATCGAAGTGGCCGTCGACAAGGACGGCAGTACGGTCGCAAAAATCACGGCAAGTTTCGGCGCAACCGTTGGCGGTGAGGGACGGCAAAAGTTTGTTGAACTTGCCGATGCGATGCGGGTTGCGGATCGTGCCATGTATGAAGCCAAAGAAGCCGGTCGTGATCAAATCAAGTTCAAAACGCTTGATGAGATAGACGATTAGGGGCAGCGGTGTTTAATGCCCGGTTCTTAAATTCACACTTCCCGAAAGTCGAATTTATCCTATTCTGTTGCATGCCATAGCCATGTGAAGCAGGAGAGTTCCAAATGGATGTTCGCGCAATGATACCCGCTGATGGATCCGCCGTTGTGGATGTCTATCACCGTGGATTACAGTCCGGGCATGCGTCGTTTCAGGAAAATGCAGGCACATGGTCCGATTGGGATCAGGGGCATCTTGATGTCTGTCGATTGGTTGCCTGTGATGGGAACGGACGTATTTGCGGCTGGGCTGGGCTTTCGGGTGTTTCCGGGCGATGTGTCGATCAAGGGGTTGGCGAAATATCGGTTTATGTTGACCCGGCCAGCCAAGGACGGGGCATTGGCAGCATGTTGCTGGCATCCCTGATCGCGCAGAGTGAACAGAATGGGTTTTGGTCATTGGAGGCCGGAATTTTTCCAGAAAACCAAGCCAGCATCGCGCTTCACCAAAAACACGGATTTGATATTGTCGGGCGCAAGCGTGGTTTGGGCCGGATGAACTATGGGCCAATGGCAGGCCAGTGGCGCGATGTTATGGTGTTGCAACGGCGCAGTGAAACTGTTGGGATTGAATAACTTGCGGATTTTTCGACGGTGCTAAGCAGGGAAAACTGCGCAGAAACCCTTACATGCGCTTTAAATTCGGCCTCGAATAGGGTAATCAACTGATCGAACCCGCGAAAACCCACAAACGAAGATTTAAACAGGAGAGCGCCACCGTGAACGAGATCAGCAAAATTGCCCCGGTCGCGATTTGGGGGAACTTCCAGAAACTTTGCGATACCCCGCGTCCGTCGACCAAGGAAGAAGCTGTGTTGCAGCTTTTGGAAAAAATGGCAGATGCCAAAGGGTTCGCACACTTCCGCGATAGCGGTAGCAACCTTGTTATTACGGTTCCCGCCAAGCCGGGCTATGAAGACCGTAAAATGGTTATTTTGCAGGCCCATGTCGACATGGTGACGCAGGCAAATTCCGGTTCGAGCCATAATTTTGATACTGACCCGATCCGCATGGTGATGAACGGCGAATGGATTACGGCCGATAACACCACGCTTGGTGCGGACAATGGTATCGGTGCTGCGGCCATGATGGGTTTTATGACCGAAGATGGTCTGGAGCACGGTCCGCTGGAGCTTCTGTTCACAGTTGACGAGGAACGCGGCCTGACCGGCGCGATGAACCTTGAACCGGGGCGTCTTAAGGGTGATATCCTTCTGAACCTTGATACCGAAGACGAGTATGAGCTGTGTGTCGGCTGTGCCGGCGGCGGCGATCTTGTCGCGACCTTTAATTATGCGCCAGTTGCTGTGGATGCCGGGTTTGTTGCCCGTGATATCGCGCTGACCGGTCTTAAGGGCGGCCATTCGGGCATCGACATTATTCTTGGTCTTGGCAATGCCAACAAATTGATGGCGCGTTTCCTGCGCACCGCAATCCGCGACCTTGGTGCGCAGATTGTCACCATCAATGCCGGAACGGCCCGCAATGCCATTCCGCGTGAATCTTTTGCATCGGTTGTTTTGCCAGCTGATCAGGCTTCTGCTTTCAACACCACACTGGCAGCCTTTGGTGCCGCCGTGAAAGACGAGATTGGCGCAATCGAGCCAAACTTCAACATTGCCGCCAAGGATGCTGATCTTCCTTCAACCGCAATGAGCGCGTCTGACTCGCAAAAATTCAACAATGCTTGTGTCGGTGCGCCAAATGGTGTGCAGGCCATGAGCACAAGTGTTGAAGGGGTTGTTGAAACCTCGATCAATCTTGCGATCATTAAACTGGCGAATGGCAAGGCCGATGTGACCCTGTCGGCACGAAGCTCAATCAACTCGGCGCGCGATTCGATCCGCGAAGCCGCAACCGCTGTTTTTGAAAACATTAGTGCAACCGTTACATGGGGCGATGCTTATCCCGGCTGGAAACCGGACGCGGATAGCGAAGCTGTTAAAATGATGATGGCGGTTCATCGCGATATGTTTGGCAAAGACCCGGAAATTCGGGTGATCCATGCGGGTCTTGAGTGCGGGGTTCTGGGATCCAAATATCCGCATTGGGACATGGTATCATTCGGGCCAACGATTAAACGCGCGCACAGCCCGGACGAATGTGTACATGTGCCAAGTGTGACCCGCTTCTGGGATTATCTTTTGGCCGCATTGAAGTCTATTCCGGCAAAGGCCTAATCGTTTTTTGTGACGTGAAAAGACCTGCAGATTAGAAGTCTGTTGCTGCGGCTGACTGCCTTTGGTGGTCAGTCGCAGCTGTTTTTGCTGCACCATGTATCGCGCGCATCTGCGCCATTACCCGGGACAAGTGCATCAAGATTGACAAAGCCGGTTTCACCGATGGATGTGTCGATCTCAACCCAGATGCCTTTGCTGTCACCGGAAATATAAACCGTTTCAAACCGCGCCAGCCGTCGAATGATCGTGTTGGTCACGCCCGCACCGTTGCGCATGTTGAGTAAATCACGGTCGACATAATATGGATCGCGGTCTTCGCCGATCATCTGTTCGACTTGGCGGGTGATTTGACTGCCTTTTTCAGCGACCATGGCAGGAAGATCACGGGTCAGGAACCCTTGGCCAGGGCCAAAGGCGATCAGCAGGGCAAATATCACGACGAAAACCGGACTGAGATGGAGCAGGGCAACCATCATGCCCACCCGTTGCCATTCATCACGCACCCGTCTGGCGGGTTGACCATCTTCGAGGCGGCGGATGCTGGTGCGAATTTGTTCGGCAAGGGCCGAGCGGTTTGTACCGATGAAATCACGTGCCTGAAGCAAGACCGCGCGCGCCAGTGGTCGGTTGCCGGATTTTTCAAAGGCGGTGGCTTGGGTGAAAAGAAGTTTTGCATTGCCTTCGGCCGGGAACGTGCCGCCGCGCATGTTGCCAAGGATCGCACGCCATGCCGGGATGAAACTGCGCCAGCCCCAGAACCCCCGCAGCCATGTCTTAAAACTTGCTTTGAGCGCCATCCGCCGAGCCCCTTTGGGGGCAAGGTAGGCTGAGACGACTTCTGTGCGGACAGAATTGAAAAAGCCACGCACGATTTTGAATTCGACGAGACGCGGCTGTGCCGATACGACGCCGGTGACCGCGCACTGGATAAATCCCGCGGCGTTGCTGTCGGGTCTTTTGCCTTTGTGGCGGCGTGCGCCGGGGTGAATGTTGCTTTTGCGCGCGCTGGCTTTGGCCTGCTGTTCGCGGTAGGCCTGATTGGCACGGGCGACCTTGTCATCCTTGCCGGGGTTGGCCTGTTGTTCTTTGCGGCCGGATCCGGCAAAACCTTGACGGGTTTTGTTGGCATTGCGTGCACCTGCGGCATCAGGGCCATAAGCCGAGGAAGTCGATGATTTGGTTTGAGCTCCTGCGGAGCCGTTTTTAGGACTACTGGCCTGCGCGGGAGCCTTGCGTTCACCGGTCAGGATTTCATAGGCCTCGGTAATGTCTTTGAATTTTTCTTCCGAATCCGCGTCAGTGTTGCGATCAGGATGGAATTCAAACGCCAGTTTGCGATAGGCAAGCTTGATTTCCTTCGCACTGGCACCAGGCGCAATGTTCAGCATGCGGTAATATATGCTCAGGCGATCCTGATTCATGGTGAAAGAAAATTCCTGTCCTGCATGGGTTCCCGGCATGGGGAAGTTATTTGATGGCCATTTTGACAATGGCTTTTACGCCACAATCATATGATTGAAATCTTAACACGTTGTCACTTTTGACGAATTGCCATATTTTGCAAGAATCAAGTTTAAACACGTCCGGAACAAGCAGGTAGCAACATTGAAGCTGAAGTTTTGGCAACGCAATGTCGATGATGACGACGATTTGTCCGAAGACGACAACGCGTCCGAATTCCAGATGCCACCGGGTCATCACCTTAGCTTTGGTATCCGCATGCGGGCAAAGTGGGAAGGGTACGATGATCCGGTTGAATACTATCTGCTTCAGCTTGAAATAGATGCCTATGCCGATTGGCTGCGCAAAATGCGGGTATTCCTTGCCCGTCCTGTCGAGCCGGAACTGGGCGAACTTGACCTTGATGACGAAATCGGGCGCTGGCCGCCTGAGCGCATCAGGCTGTATGACAAATTGTTCGATCACGGGATCATGATCCCGGGAGGGCATGAATATGCACTCGAGCTGGCCAAGCCGCTGGCACTTGATGAGACGTTAAGTTGTCTGGAAATTGGGGCGAAGCTTGGCGGGGTGGCACGTATTCTGGCAGATCGGCTGGGGGTTTGGGTCACGGCGTATGAGCAGGACGGTGAATTGGCGCTGCTTGGTATGGAACGTTCAGTTCAGTCGGGGGTTCAGAAAAAAGTTCCCGTTCAGGTGTTTGATCCGCGCGCCCCGGAATTGCGCAAAGCGTATTTCAACGTTGTCTATTCCTATGGGGAGTTGTTCAAAATCCCGGAAAAGGACGCCTTTCTTCCTGCGATTGCGGATACCTTGCGTGACCACGGACAGATATTGCTGACCGATTACGTGCTGACCCGTGATCTCGATGAGGCAGAGCTCGGAAAATGGGCCAAGTTGGAAGGCGAGGAGCTGTTTCCATGGACGGCACAGGAATACAAAGAAAAATTAGGCGCACTTAAATTTGACATCCGTATTGCCAAAGATGAGTCGGAAACGCATCTGGCTCATATAAAAATGGCGTGGATGACCTTGTTGTCGGACATCCAAAAGAGCGGTTTAGACCCCGATGTGATGGATTATATGGTTTCTGAGATGGAAATGTGGATGAATCGCGTAAAAATGCTTGAAAATGGGTCGCTAGCCTTTTATCGGTTCTACGCAACGATCAGGTGATCGGTAAGGTTTTAGATTGCTGCTGGCGCTTTTATAGGGATTTGTCCCGATTTCTGTCGCCGCAACCTGTTTTAGGTGTTGACAGGGGCGAGTCCTACTTCTATTTTCCGGCTTCCTCGAAGGGGCCAAGTTTCTAAGGTTTAAGATTATGAAGATCCGGAACTCATTGAAATCCGCTAAGCTGCGGGAAAAGGGCTGCCGTATCGTGCGCCGCCGTGGCCGCGTATACGTGATCAATAAAAAGAACCCGCGTTTCAAGGCGCGTCAGGGTTAATTCCCGGCATCTTGACCGCAAAGGTTTTACAAAACGCCGCATTGGTTTTCCAATGCGGCGTTTTGTTTTATCTGCTTTCGGGGGATGTGCTGTCTTTCGCTGCGTCATCGATGCCGTCAATCAAAACTTTATAGACGGCTGTTGTTTCGCTTCGGCCACGCAGAAGAACTTCCTTGGCTGGTATGGCCTGTGACGGATTGCTGAGCCTGCTATATGTGCTCTCTCCGATCAGTATTTTCGTTCCCAGTTCCTTGTTCATCGCTTCAAGGCGGGCGGCACTGTTTACGGCATCGCCATTGACGGTAAAGGAAAGCCTGCCCGGCGCGCCAACGCTGGCGGCAACCAGTTCACCGGTATTTACCCCGCAGCGGCACCGTAAAGTTGTTTCCTTGAACTGTTTGGCATGAACCATCTTTTGCAGGGAAATGGCCGTTTCAACAGCGGCATCGGCATGGTTGGGCAGTTCGCCAACCGCGTTAAACACCGCAAGGATCGCGTCGCCCTGATATTGGGTGATAATCCCTTTGTTGGCTTCGATCACTGCCGTAGCATCCGTGAAGTAGGCATTCAGAATATCAACAACATGCTGCGGGTCTGCTTTCTCACTCATGCTGGTGAAGCCCTGCAAATCAACAAAAAGCGTTGTCGCAATGCACTTATGCGGTGGGATTGTTCCGACATCGCTTTGTGATGCCAAAAGTTGCTCGGCAATTGCCGGGGGCAGGAACTTACCAAACAGGCGTCCGATCCGTTCGCGGTCATGTAGTGTGACGACCATTTGGTTAAAGGACGTCGCTGCATCGTTAAATTCTGTGATGTAGCTTTCTGGAAGGTGGGGCAGGGATGTTAGATTGCCTTCTTCAAGCTGGCGGGTGGCGGCGGAAAACCGCTTAAGAGGGCGCGAGAAATAGTGGGCAATCACAGCCGCGCCGATTAGGGCACCAATGAACACAACAACGCCGATCCACAGCAGAATATCAAGGCGACGACCTTCTGCTGCGAAGACAGACGGCGCAAAATGCATTCCAAAGGTGATCGGCGTCGCAGACGACTGTGATGCTTTGCGGGTGACGATAATGTTGTAAGTCGAATTGATGATTACCTGCGATACATCAAGGCGTTGATCCAAAGCGAGTTTAAGGCCGTCACCAAGGTCAAGCGGTTTCCATCTGGCACGCTGGGAAAGGATCGGATCGCCGATTTGATCAAGTTGCGGAAGGACGCTTGTCGCTTCTTCAAGCGTCTCGGGGACAAAGGCTGAATCCTCGGCGCGCATATTGACCCGTTGCCAGTTTGAAAGGCTTGGATGGGCGATGATGTGATTTTCAACCATGATGAAGGCTGTCCGTCCATCGCCTTGCTCCTGCATTGGAAGGTCACGCGACAAGCCGGGCAGGGTCAGGTACTGGATCAGGACACCAAGATATTCGCCGTTCTGAAAAAGCGGGATGGCTTCACCAATCACGACCTGACGAAGTGCGCTTTGCCAGTAAGGGAAAAGCGTTTGGCTCTTGGCTGGACCAGTCTCGGGGAAAAGTTCTGCAATCTGTCTGTCGAACAGATCGGCCTTGGTTTTTAAAAACTTATGTGTCTTTGGATCATAGCCAAGAAATTCACCATCCGGTGTTGTCATTCCGATGGCGGCGATATCGGTTTCACCGGCAATCAATGACGGGATATTATCGGTCCAGAAAGACGGGTTGCGCGGATTGACAAGACCCTCGGCAGTTTGTGTTGCGACCCAGTTATTGCGATCGGCAAGTCGGATCAGGCGTTTTTCGACAGTGCGTTCCGCCTCGGCAAGGTCTGCACTGGTCATGCTGATCCAAAGATCGCGGGTATTTTCAACCGCGGTCTGTAGACCAACATAAAGCGACAGACCAACACCAACTACACTGCAAAGCAACAAGCCCCCCAGCAAAACGCCAAAAATGGAAAAGCGTCCGTGACGTTTTGCCAAACTGTTTCCCCCAAGTTTAATGGAAATGCGATGATGCCTGTCCATTTTGAACATGCTTATCTTACCATTCAATTCATCAGCTTATGTACTTTTGATGAGCATGGAAAGAGGGCAGTCAACTCTGGGTAGGTATGCACTGTTCAGTGTGTTTTGACGTTATGATAGGCCGAGCAAGTCCGACGGCACTGTATAAAGCTCGGTCATGCTATGGCGCCCCCGCAGCAGAACTTCACCTGCCTTGATCACTCTGTCTGGGTTGGAAAGTAGGATACGCGTACTTTCTGATATCAAAACATCAGTATGAAGCACCTTGTTCTCTTGTTCCAGACGCGACGCCGTGTTGACCGCATCGCCGTGAACCGTAAACGACAGCCGTGCCTTCGCACCGACGTTCCCGGCCACCATGTTACCGGTATTTACCCCGCATCGGCAACGGATCGACAATCCTTCAAATGTTCTGCTATGGACTTCTTTTTGTAGGGCAATTGCGCTGTCGAGGGCGGCATCAGCGTGATTTTCCAGGTCATCGAACACATTATAAACCGCAAGGATAGCATCGCCCTGAAACTGGGTGATGATGCCGCCATGCGATTCGATAATGCTTGTCGCACAATCAAAATAGGCGTTGAGCATCGAAATGATCTGATTTGGGTCGAGAGTCTCGCACATCGATGTAAACCCGGCGATGTCGATAAACAGGACCGTTGCTTCTGTTTGTTGTGGGGGTAGTGCCCCGGAATCTGTCCCTGATGCCAAAAGTTTTTTGGCAATGGATTGCGGGACGAACTTACCAAACAGACTTGTGATACGTTCGCGGTCATGAACCGCAATCATCATGTGATTGAAGGATCGGGCGGCATCGTCATATTCGCGAATTCGGCTACCTTCAAGTTGAGGTACATCGGCAGACGCGATTGCTTCGTCTTCGAACGCACGTGCCGCGGCCGCGAACTTTCGGATGGGTTTTGTGAACTGGCGTGACATCACAATCGCGACGAGGATGGCAAGCACTAGAACACCACCTCCCAGAATGGATGCCAATACGAGCCGTTCCCATTCATCGTTAAACAGTTCCTCGTCGAAATGCATGCCGATGATGATGGGTGAAATGGCAGCGTTTTCGACCTGTCGTGTAACGATCAGGTTGTACTTGCCATCAAGTTCAAGACCGGAAAGCTGAATGCCTTTTCCTTTTTCCCCGTCGTCATCGCGTTCGGTTTTGATCCTTTCGGATTTGCCGATATTGGCCAGAACCGGATCACTGATGTCATTTATGGTTGGAAGGGGGATCGGGCTGCGCGCAATGTTCGCATCATCGATGAGTTTGGTTGCGGTGTTTGTGCCCCAGTCACGCAAACCCGGATGTGCCATCACCCGATTGCCGCCAATCAGGATAAAAGGTGTTCCGGGTAAGTCTTCGCGCCCTCTAATCAGGCTATCGGACAGGTTCGAGAGCGATAGATATTGTATGAAGGTTCCAAGGTAATGCCCGTCATTAAATAACGGGACCCAGCTGGTTAACACGGTTTTGTCGAAATATGGGTCCCAGCGGGGAAAGCCGGTTCTACTGGTCGCTGGTCCGCGTATCTGGGCCAATTCGGAAAATAGCATATCGTCCATTGGAAGGGTGCGGTGGATGACGCTCATATCATCGGGGTTGTAGCCGATAAACTGCCGTTCACCGGTGACAATGCCATAGGCCATGACATCCATATTTGCCGCGGCAAGCGCGCGCATTGCATTGTTCCAGCCGTATTGGAAGCTGGGGTCAAGCGCACCGTCGGCAACTTGCTCGGCGACCCAGTTTGATCTTTTGTCAACCTCATCCATGCGTTCCTGCATGGTGCGTTGAACTGATGTCAGATCGACATCTGCAAGCATCACCCAAAGATTGCGGGTGTTCTCATAGGCCGCTCCAAGCCCGACATAAAGGGCCAAGCCGACGCCCAGAATGCTGGTGGCGGAAAAACCGGCAAGAAGGACAGAAAGGACGGAATATCTACGTTTTGACGTCACTCGGTGTTTCTTCCTGAAAAGAAGGTTCCCCAACCTTGAGAGGCAGTTTAGCGGCGATCGAATTTAGTTGAAAGGATGATCGAACTCGACGTGCGTTTTATTCCCGCAAGCCCACCAATCCGGTCAAGTACGGTATCTAGTTCCTCGGATGTATCTGCCGCAATTTCCGCGATTAGATCGAACTCCCCGGCAATCGCAAGACAGCGAATGCAGTGGGGGATTTTCTGTAGTGCGCCAACAACACCCGCAGATTGCTTTTGTTCAAGCTGGATCATGACTTCGGCCAGAAGAACCGGGCGTGCCTGATCACCAAGTTGAACGGTATAGCCCATAATTGTCTGTGACTTTTCAAGCCGTTCAAGACGTTCCTGAACAGCACTGCGCGATAATCCAACGTCGCGCGCAAGGGCGGCAATCGGAATACGTGCATTTTCCTGTAACCTGGCAATCAGGCGACGGTCGGTTTCATCAAGTCGGCGTTTCATCGGGTATGCCCATAAAAATGACGGTATATTCAATGATTTTGACAGTATCGCCGGGTTGTAAGCGTCAGTCCAGCAGCGGACGATAAAAGGGTCATAAACAAAACGTTATCAGGACAAGCACGGCATCGGAAACATGGCTGTTTGTTTATTGTGTGTTGATCTGGGAGTGAACGAAAATGAAAAAGATTTTAATCCTTGGGGCTGGTAAAATCGGGCGTATTGCCGCCGTCATGCTCAATGAAAGTGGCGATTATGCGGTGACACTAGCCGATGCCAATGGCGACATGCTGGAATTCTGCGCGCAGGATAATGCAGCAACGCTTGTAAAGGTTGATGTTACAGATGAAGCCGCCCTGACCGAGGTTGCCCTTGGGCATGATGCCATCTTGTCGACCTGTCCGTTTTATCTGAACGTGGCGATTGCCCGTGTGGCGGGCGCAGTCGGGGCATCCTATTTTGATGTGACCGAGGATGTTGAAACCACCCGTGCCATCCGTGAAATCGCCGAGGGGGCAAGCAGCGCGTTTGTGCCGCAATGTGGTCTTGCACCGGGATTTATTTCAATTGCTGCCCATGACCTGTTTAAGCGGTTTGATAGCGTGCAGAAACTGCGTCTTCGGGTTGGGGCGTTACCGCAAAATCCGACCAACCGTTTGAAATATAACCTGACCTGGTCAACTGACGGGCTGATCAACGAGTACCTCAACCCGTGTGAGGCCATCCTCAATGGCAAACGTGTCGAGGTGCTTCCGCTTGAAGGATATGAACGCTTCACAATTGATGGCACAGAATACGAAGCCTTCAATACGTCGGGTGGGGTTGGGGCATTGTGCGACATGCTTCAAGGTAAGGTCGCCAATCTTGATTACAAAACAGTGCGTTACCCGGGGCATCAGGAAATCCTGAAAATTCTGATCGAAGATCTACGTTTGGGCGAACGTCCCGATATGATGAAAGAAATTTTTGAAAACGCCCTTCCGATTACCCAGCAGGATGTGATTGTCATCTTTGCCGATGTGGTTGGTATGAGAAATGGGGACCTGTGCGAAGAAAACTTCATCCGCAAAGTGCATGGTACTGAAATTGGTGGTCAAAAGTGGTCAGCGATCCAGATTACGACCTCTGCCGGGTTATGCGCGCTGATCGATATGGTTTTGACCCAACAGCTCCCGGGGGCTGGCTATGTTCGTCAGGAAGAAGTTGGTCTTGATGATTTTCTCGCCAACCGGTTTGGCCGGTATTTCAGTCACGACGGATAGGCGTTAACCTTTCCGGCATTGCTTTATCGATGTCCATAAAATCCTCTGAATGGAAGTTCGGAGGATTTTTTCTGGTTTTTTCGAGGATTACGGTGAATTTCTGAGAGATTGAAAGATGAAATTCACCGTGGCGCAGGATGGTATTGCATCAATGCAACCGTTGGGCATGGCCACGAGCAAGAATTTATGGCAAAGACGTGGTTTGTTAACGCTTGGCCCGTATGGTGACGGGATAAATTGATACTCTAACGGCGAAGGCATCTCTTGTCTGATTTCGGCAACATATTCCGGTCTGCGATGGACCTGTATGAAGCAGGCCAGCTTGCGGAGGCTGAACAAGCCTGTCGCAAGATGACACGCGCATTTCCACAGGCAGCAGAAGCAATGCATCTTGCCGGTCTTGTCGCCATGCGTCAGGGAAATCAGGCCGTTGCTGCCGAACGAATGGGGCGTGCGGCCATCGCCGACGCCAACAGTGCCGAAATCCAGCATGATCACGCACAAGCCTTAAAAGCCGTTGGTAAATTGCGTGATGCAATTGGTGCGTTTAAACGCGCCATACGGCTGTGTCCGGATGCACCAGCACTTTATTGCAATATCGCCAATACCTATCGCCAGCTTGGTGAACTCGACGCAGCACGGGAAAATTACCAACATGCGTTGGAATTGGCCCCTGACGTTGCAGAAATTCACGCCAACTATGCCGCCTGCCTTTATGCGTTGGGCGATGTTGCCGGGGCTGAAACGTCCTGTTTAACTGCGCTTAAAATGCGCGATGATATCGTCAATGCACTCGTTCTGATTGGCCAAATCAGGCTTGATCAGGGACGAACGGTTTCTGCCAGCGAGCCGTTGCGCCGCGCGCTTGATCTTGAGCCCGGTCATCAACGGGCCTTAACGGCCTATGGTGACGCACTTTTCCGTTTGGGACAGTTTGCCGGGGCGCAGCATTGTTTGCGTCAGGTTCTTGCGCTTGATCCCACCGATGCGCCCGCCCGCCGGACTTTGGCATTGCTCAATTTGCGGGTAGGGCAGGGAACAGAAGCCATTGGCGCGCTTGAACCACTTTTACAGGCCAACCCCGAAGACCCTCAACTTTTACTGATGATGGGTGAGGCGCTCAGCATTGTGGGCCGTCATAGCGAAGCCGTTGAACGGTTTGGCGCGGCAATCGGTGTTGGTGGCGGCGATGACGCTGTATTTCGCCTTGCTGTCGAATTGGCCGAAGAAGGTGATACTGCATCGGCGCAATCGGTCTTGCAAAACGGCATTGATCGCAAGATCGCAGCAGGCGAAAACGCCGCCCTGTTTAGGACGGCCCGCCGGTTGCTGTTTGCGCCCGTGCCGACCAACATTGCGGCACAGAATGACGAAGTCGTTCGTGAGCTGCTTGACGACACGATGGATGAAGACTCGCTTGAACCGGGGCTGGAGTACGTCGGTGCAGACCGCATTGATCCTACTATTCTGACACGCTTTCCGCCAGTTTGGCGTGCTGCCCTTCGTCCTGAAGGTGACAAGCAACTGCGCGCGGTTGGTCATTACTGGGAGCAGCTGGTGTCGGGATACGACGTGCCCGAAGTCAGCAAGGACAAGGTCCATAACGGCGGTAAAATCCGCATCGGGGTCGTTTCCGCCAATATGTGCGAAAATGGTATCGGACGCTGGATTGTCGGGCTTGTGGATGCGATTGACCGGGATCGGTTTGACGTTACCGTGATCCGTCCGCCAACTGGTGAAGACGATATTACTGCGCGTATTGACGAACATGCCGATCTTGTCGTGCCATTGCCACTTGATCCATTGCATTCCGCGCGCGTGATTGCCGGACTTGATCTTGATGTGTTGCATTATGTCGATCCGCAGGCCGATGCCTATACAATGCTGCTGGCAAGCTGGCGTTTGGCCCCGATGCAGATTTCCGGTGGCGGTATTGCCGCAACCAGTGGTCTTTCCAATATCGATTATCATTTGATAGCCGAAGACTGGGAAACCGCAGGCGGCGAAAAACGGTTTAGCGAAAAATTGATTCGGTTACCCGGATTGTTTGTCAATGCCACACGGCCAGATGACCTTGGTCTGACAACGACCGATCTGCAGCGGCATTGGCGCCTGGCGCAAGATAGAAATACCTATTTGTGTCCGCAGCCATTGGATGTTTTGACCGCCGAATTTGATCCGTTGATTGCCGAAATCCTGCGACTTGATGAAACGGCTGAACTTATTTTAATCGCACCGGAACGCGATAGCTGGGACGCGGCATGGGGGCGACGGTTTGCTGTTAATTATGCCGACGTTGCGGGACGCATGCGGTTTGTTTCGGTGCGCAATCGGTCCGATATGTTGTCGCTTTTATGTGCGGTTGATGTGGTGCTTGAAAGTCCGGCATGGAATGATGCGATGCTGGCGTTTGATTGCCTTGGGCTTGGCGTGCCACTGGTGACCCTGCCCGGTAGTGCAGCCCGGTCACGGCGCAGTCATACCTGTTATCGTCAGATTTCAGTGTTTGATTGTGTGGCCTATCATTCTGCCGATTACGTTGATACCGCCCTTACGCTGGCGACGGATAAACGTCGCCGTTCGGTCGTCTCACAAGCTATCCGGAGCCGATCCCACATCCTGTTTGGGCAAAAATCATCCTTTGATGCTTACATGCAGTTTCTTGAGAAAACCATTCAACCGGCCTATGCCTAATCCCGATGTATGAGGATAGGTGGCCGGTTGATTTGATGTTTCATCAAGGTTTTCAGCAAAAGCTTGCGTCAGCTTAATGCGTCGATATCTGCTTCTGACAGAGCGGCGGGGACGATGGTTAATGGCAACCGCAACTGACCAACCGTGTCGCTTTTGGTCAGGTCGGTGATAAGCGGGCCGGGGCCCTCGGAATTGGTGCCAGCTGCGAGAACAAGAATGGAAATCTGTTCTTCTTCTTCAAGCAACGTCAGCAATTCGTCCTTCAGGCGGCCTTCGCGAATAAACAGAAGCGGCATGGCGCCGGTTTGTTCATGGACATAGGCGGCAAGTTCATTGACACGAGCTTCTGCCTCCTCGCGGGCTTCTTCCTTCATCAGGTCGCCAACAGCGACCCAGTGCTGAAATTCTGCAGGTTCAATAACACTCAATAACGCAACGCGACCGCCTGTATGTTGCGCACGGCGGCAGGCATAACGAAGTGCCTTGGTCATCTCGTCACTGTCATCAACCACAACAAGAAACGTTCGGTTTGTTGATGTGCGCAGTTCCGCATCTGCATCGTGTGAAGTCATATGTAAGCCCTGATTAGTTTACCTGATCGGCAATCATGGCACTGAGTGTGGGACAGCGTCATTGGCCAGTTCCATAAAGTGTGCCGTAATTCGAGGCCTGTTTCCAAGCTGTTTTTTAGCTCGTCGGGTAAAGAATTATCTATTGCGCAAGTGCGAGATAATTGCTGCGAGCGCACAGTCAGATATTTTGAAAGCAGGCAATAAGGGACGTTAGCCTTGTCAGGCGACGGTTTGGGAAATTATCCCTTGCGGAAGACGACGCTTGCGACCCAGCCAGAAATCACGGCAATGATCACGGCAATGATGCCGTAAAGTGCCGAGTAACGGTGGGCAAAGTCATAGACTTCTGCGCTAACCCCGGTTTTGGAAACCACCAGCGGGGTTGTTTTGACACTGGCAATGCGTCCGTCTCGGATCAAATAGACATTGATCATGTAGGTGCCGGTCGGTGTGTTGGCCGGGAAATGGATGTCGGTCCGGAACAGCTGGTTTGACAAAAAGCTGATTTTTGCCGGGCGCTGGTTAAACAAGCCAACGTTTTGCATGTTGCGCACCAGCGCGTCACGATAGGCCTTCTGGTCGACTTCCGTGATGTCGGTGGCTGCGATAAAACGCTGATGTTCCAGGCCAATACGATAATCTCTGAGCACATTATCGTTGGCGATAATGTCCATCGGCCGGTTTGATGCACTGGCGTAATATGTCGGAACGTTTTTGAAGGTTGCACTTTCGCGGTTCACCCATATTCCGACAGTGCGTTCCTTGCGCCGCACGACCATATCCTGATCGGGGCCGCGCACAGTGACGATAATGTCGCCTTCGTTCTGAACCGCACCAAACAGCAGAACATCGGTGCCGGTAAAGCCGGTTGTGATGGCAACAAGGTGGTTTGACAAATCCACCACCAGCGCATCGGCACGGCTGTTCTTAAGCGGCAAGGTCGCTGCGATGACGGTAACAGCAGCCATGAATGCGATGCGAAACATGTGCGGGGAAAATGACATCACAGGTTTCCCGGCATGATCGAATAAAGCTCGCTTGGTTCGATCACCAAATCAAACAACAGTTTGAGACAGACCGACAGGACAAGCAAACCAAGGAGTGCACGAAGGTGTTCTGCCTTCAGGCGCGATCCGAACCGCGCGCCAAACTGTGCGCCAATCACCCCACCAATCAAAAGCAGGGTCGCAAGGGCGACATCAACCGTTTGGGTCTGGATCGACTGCAGGAATGTGACGTTCGCAGTTACAAAGATGATTTGAAAAAGCGACGTACCGATCACGACACCGGTCGGCATACCAAGAAGGTAAATCATGGCAGGCACCATGACAAAGCCGCCGCCAACCCCCATCAGGGCTGTCAGCATGCCGACAAAGAATCCAATGACAAGGGGTAAAAGCGCACTGATGTAAAGGCCCGAACGGTAAAACCGCATTTTGAACGGCAGGCCATGAATATAGCTGTGCTGGTGTTTTTTACGGCGGCGGATACCACCACCTTTGCGGCGCGTGCGAAAAATGGCGCGCGATGCCTCAAACAGCATCATGCCGCCAATGATGCCAAGGAAGATCACATAGCAAAGCGAAATCACAAGATCGATCTGCCCGAGTGATCGCAACCAGGCAAAGACCCAGACACCAACCGTTGATCCGACGATGCCGCCGACCAACAGAACCAGCCCCATCTTCAGGTCAACATTACCGCGTCGCCAATGGGCGAAAACACCCGATACTGACGATGCGACGATCTGGTTTGCTGCCGTGGCAACAGATACTGCCGGGGGGATACCATAAAAAATCAAAAGCGGCGTAATCAAGAATCCGCCGCCGACGCCAAACAGGCCAGACAAAAAGCCTACCCCGCCGCCCAGTCCCAGAATAAGGAATATATTTACCGATATTTCGGCAATCGGGAGATAGATTTGCATCTTGGGGAGGCTAACAGCGTTTGATTGATTGTTATTATTCAGTCTAACATATTGTGCAAATGCAACAATCGCCAATTGGCGCTTTATCACACAGAAACCGCTTTTTTTATAAGGTCCTTCATGTCGACATCTTCAAGTGATGATTTTGATGTAATTTTGGATGCGCGGGGCTTGATTTGCCCGATGCCCGTGCTCAAGGCGAAAAAAGCCCTCCGGGATGTTCCAGCGGGCGGTATGCTTAAGGTTATGGCCACAGATCCGGGGTCGGTGGCGGATATGAAAGCATTCTGTGAGATGACCGGAAACCGGTTGCGATCGTCTGAGAAATCCGATGACGTTTTCATTTATCATATTGAAAAAGTTGCGCCCTGATCCGGGATCGCAAAATACCATCGATGCGGAACATCTTTTCTACATCTGTCTGACAATGCACAATGCCCTTGAGAAAGACGATTTCCATGCAAGACGCCCCACAAAAACTGACATGGGTTTCCTGTCGTTTTGACGAGATGACCCCGCATCAGGTTTACAGCCTGCTAAAGTTGCGCCAGCAAATCTTTATCATCGAACAGGAATGCATTTTCCCCGAGATTGATGGTCTTGATCCGCTGTGCGATCACATCATTGCTCTTGATGGTGAGGTTGTTCTCGCCGCCGTTCGCATCGTCGGACCGGGCATTGATCCTGATCATGTAGAACAAGGCGACCGACCTGCCATTGGCCGTGTCGTGGCAAGTGAAGTTTTGCGCGGGAAGGGGATGGGGCGCGAATTGATGACCCATGCGATTGACCATTGCGAACAAAAGTTTTCCGGCAAGGCGATCTATCTTAATGCGCAGCTGTATCTAAAGAAGTTCTACGAAGACCTTGGCTTTATTCAGTTTGGCGAGGTGTACGAGGAAGACGGCATTCCTCACATTTGTATGGAACGCCCGGCGTAATCTGCTTTCTGATACATTGATATGGGTTTGGGAAATGCGCTGATTGTTAGGGATCAGCGCAAGCCGGTCGTTGTCATCCCGGTAAAGAATTCCAGTTGCCAGTTCATGTCATCCTCGCTAAGCGGGTATTGATTGCCGTTGCGTGGATTAAGCGTCTGACTTGGTGGGACGTGGCCCAGTTTGACCTGAATTTTAACGGCAAGGTCGGCAGGTAACCCGGCTTTCCAAGTCAGGGCAACAACCCCTTTGGCCGAATGCGTATTGAGAACCTTTGTCACAGCTTCCGGGGGAATACCGGCAAGCACGGAAAGGGCCGCACGGGCGAATTTAACATCATTGGCGGCAAGAGCTTTGGCGACTTCGTTGTCGGTGAGCTTCTTTTTGGCATGCATGGCAACCGCCTTGTCGTAGGCGGGTTCTTCTTCCTCTTCTCCGGCAGCCGCCGTTGCCGTCGCCGCATCCTTGCCATCGGCTTTGCCTTTGGCCGGTTCAGCCGGTGCGCCTTTTTGGGCTTTCTTCTTGGGCTCTTCGGCAGGGGATTCGCGTTTTTCGAACTCGCCAGATGCAATTCGGCGCTGGACGACTTCGCGCACGGCCTCAAGCTGGTCTTTCTTAAGGTCCTTGCGCCGTTCAAGTACGCTGATCAGGTTTTCTGCAACAAACCGGGCAAGTTTACCCGCCGCAGTTGGCGGCAGTTCCGGGCGCTCGACCAATGGCTGGTGCCATTCTGGATAATCGGGGGCACGGTCAATCAGTTGATCAAGGGTTTCTTCGCGGATTTGTGCCGAACGGTTGCCCAAAAGATGCGAAATCGCGTCTTTGTCACTACTCGCAGCAATGGCATCTGCCAGTTTTTCGCCGACATTGCGTCGACGCGAAACAAAGCTCAGTGCGCCGCGACCAGAACTTCCCTCGATGATTTCAAGAAGGTCGTCTTCGCTTAGAACCGGCGAATATTGCAAGACCGGGCCACACACGACACTTTCGGCATCACGCGCAAGCTGCTGAATGATCGGCTGCGGGGCGTCGGCGATGTCTTTAAGTGTCTGGGCAATAACCTGACGAACATGGACGGCCTGATCGCGCGCCAGTTTATCAAGTGCCTCATAGGTCATGCGGCGGAGTTTGTCGCTTTCGTTGGGCGTCAAGCCAGCCGAAAGGTGGGCGATTTTTTCGGCAAGGCTTCCACGAACGCTGTCATCTGTATCGTCGGTTAGAAAGACGTCAGCTTGTACCGGCGTTGCTTCGTTGGCGGCAATATGCCGACGCACCGAAGAATCGGTGTCGTTGGCAAGGAAATACAGGATTTCAGGGCGCGTATCATGGCGCTGGGCAAGCGTTCCGCGCACACCGGCATCGGGACTTGCCGCCATTTCCTTGGCTTCGTCGTAGGTGATGGGGGTTTCGCGTCGCTTGGTAAATACCCGCTGCAAAAATCCCTTCATCGGGCATTCCTCCTAATCTTCGATCTTAGCCGAATTGGTTGTACCGGGGGCAGATGCAATGCCAAAGCGGCCCTTGCCGAGTTTTTTAACTTGATACATCGTTTGGTCAGCACGCTGAACAAGGAGTTCCAAATCTTCCCTTGATCCAGCTTCATGCACGGCAATCCCCACTGATATGCCCAGCGGATGGTCCTTGTCACCGGAATACTTCGAAAGTATGGCGCTTTCTTTCATCAGTGTCTTGGCACGATTTGAGGCGGCCGCCACATCTGCACCTTCAAGCCACAAGACAAACTCGTCGCCACCCAGCCGCGCAACCAGATCTGATGGGCGGACATTTTCTTCGAGCACCTTGGTTAAGGCCAGAATGGCTTCATCTCCCACCTGATGTCCGTGGATGTCGTTGACCATTTTGAAGTTGTCCATATCGACATACATCAACGATGCTGGCTCAAGGTCGCGTTGCAGGCGGCTGTGACGGCGTTTGAGTTCATCAAAGAATGCCCGGCGGTTCAGAAGTCCAGTCATACCATCTGTACGTGACAAGGTCAGAATGCGTTCATGCTGAATTGCCTGTTCGATGGCGATGCCGATTTGATCAGCAACTTCCGTCATGATCGCACGTTCGCCGTCATTGGGGTCCGGATGATTACTATCAAACAGGAAGATGACTGCACCATTGTTACGCTGGTGATAGTGGCAGGGCAGGGCAAAGACATGCCAGGTGTCAATCTGGGCATCGAAAACTTCGCCCGATTGTTGGAGTTTCGCTAGTGCTTGTCTGGAAATCTCGTTTGCGTCTTTGTTGTCATCACCTGCCGCGATCTCCAGTTCGTTGGTTTCATCATTGCGTTTGAAAATGACACAATTTGCGCAGGCCAGTGCGCGTGTGCTGGCCTCTGATGCGCCCTTAAGAACCATCAGCGGATCAATTTCATCACGCATTGTCCGCACGATATAGGTCATTAGACGATCACGGTTTCGCGCGATCGATACTTCGCTTTCGCGGCGGCGTTGTTCGGTGATGTCATGCGCAAGCCCGCGGGTGCCGATCCATTTTCCTTCCCGCGAGTAAACCGGTGTTGACGATACCGCAAGACAGGCATCATTGCCGTTTGACCGGCGCAACCATACCGGAACATCGCGCACGGCCTTCTGGGTGCGGAACACGTGTTCGGCATCCTGATCGGCAATATCAAGAATGAAATGACGTGGAAAACGGTCGACGATTTCTTCGGCGCGATAGCCAAGTGCGCCGCGCGGCGAAACAAAGATAAATTTGCCGTTCTCGTCGGTTTCCCAAGCAAATGCGGATGATACTTCGACAATGTCGCGATATCGTTGACGCGAATCAATCAGGGCTTCGCGTAGGTTGCGGTCCATGCTGACATCGCGCGGCAGCAACATCACATGATTGTTGGTCGTCGGAAGCGCTGTTAACTCAAGTGTGGCCGTGCCACGCTGAACTTCAAAGGTCAACATTTCAACTACACCGCCGGGTGTGGTTAACGCGCGTCGGATCAGTTGGTAAATTTCGGGAAACAATCCGTCGCGAATACCATTGGCAAAACCAACCGCATTCTTATTGGCAAACAACGGAACGCCATGCGCATCCATGACAATCACTGGTGCTTCGGCATCTGCCATCACCTTTGGATCAAGCGCAAAAACTTCTGCCTCGTAACCTGTCAGGTCGTCACTATTATGGTCGATGGGGGCAGGATGACGGGTGTTCATGATCGTCCTCCTGAAACTGTTTGACTGCGATCTGTACTGCTTGAGCCCATTTCAAGGTCGCTGTTGGTTGGAGTACTGCCAATGGTTACCGGCGGGCCAAGGTAATACCCTTGACCATAATCAATCCCAAGCTCGCAGACCATCTCGTAACTGGCCTGATCATGGATCATTTCTGCAATCGTATGAATGCCAAGATCACGGCAAAGAAGGGCCGTTGCCTTAAGGAATGCGCGGCCTTTTGGGTTGGCAAGCGCTGTACGCATTGCACCGCCGTCAAACTTGATGATGTCGACGTCAAGGGCGCTCAGATATTCAAAATTGGCTGCCCCGGCGCCAAAATCATCAAGACAAATTTCGTGTCCGCGTGCGCGCAGTTTCTGCAGGCCATTGTTCACGTCCTTAAGCCCACGAATGCGCGATGTTTCGGTTACTTCAAACAGAACATGTTCCGATTTAATATCATACTGATCGAGAAGGTTTATCAAATCAGGCAAGAAATCAGCTTGCTCAAGCGAATGCCCCGAAAGGTTAACCGCGACCGGATAGGGGATTTTATCAGGGGTGTCACGTACATGGTCGAGAACCTTGCGGCTCATCGCCAGATCAAATTCTGTAATCAGGCCCGTGCCCTCGGCAAAGTGAATAATCTGATCAACGGCAAGTGGGCTACTGCCATTGGTGAAGCGCGCCAGGGCTTCGAAATGGTGCATTTCCTGACTGCCCAAATGAACAATCGGTTGCAGGGCGACAGCAAATGAACCGTTTTCAACGATCTCACGAAAGGCGCGAACGGATTTCAATGTTTCCTGAATAAGGTGTGGCAAGCTGGCCGACAGGCGTTCGGCCGATACATCGCTTTGGCTTCGGTGTTGCATACGGTTAAGCGCATAGGCAACCGCGCGCGTCAGGTTGGTTTCACGATCATTGTCGCTACCGACAAAGTTTTCTGTGGCGTCAAACTGATGAAAATTGCGCGCGCTTTCATAGTCACTGCCAAACATATCCTTGTTAGATGATATGGTCTTCTGCTTGCTTGTGAAGGTTTCTGCCATGCCGTTGGTCAGAGACAATAACGCATCTGTCGTTTCACCCGTAGTGGCATCACCCAGATCAACCCGCAATGCGCTGGCATAGGCAACGATCCTGCGTTCAAGTTCGATCATCGGTTCATCAACCGGGTGGATCCGGTCTGACGAGCTTGTACTGGCCGACGCGAACAAGTTCGATGATTGCATGGTGCGCATGCCAATCAAATGGGCTAATTCGTTGGTTGCGGCTGTTTCGGCCTGTGATCGTGATGCCGCTAGGTTTTCAAGCACCACCAGTGCTTCGCTGTGATATTTCGACGATATTTGATCAAGATTTCGAGAAGCCGACAGCTTGTCTGATCCGCGTTTTTGTTCTTGAACCGCACTTTGCAAGATCAATCGATCAATGCCCGAGCGCGCACGCGGTCGGATGGCCCGGTGGCGTGCTGCAATGTAATATCGGCTAGCTGGATTGGCGATCATGTAACCGCTCAGTGACAGCGGCACGATATCCTGTACCGGAGTGCCATCTGCATCAAACAGTTGGAAATCAAGATCAAGTTCTTCAAGCCGTTTTAGGCCAGACCCGCTGTGCAGGTAAGCCCGCAACAGTGGGCGTTCCGACTTCACAACTAGCTTTTCAAGCGCTTCGCCAATCAGGCGGTCCGGAGTGCAGCCCAAAAGACTTTCCGTGGCACCGGCAACAAACAGCACATATCCGTTTTCATCAACTTCCAGCAGCATGTCTGCCCAGCAAAATGCCATTGCAGCCAACAGGTCCTGGTCATTTGTTTCCGCTGAATAGCCAACGCTGTCTGTCATTGAGGACCCATCATCAAAAAACACCTGATCAAAGTAGGTGCGATATTACCTGTATATATTAAATAACAATCCTATAGGGGATATGAAGGATTTGCACATTATTCGCCAAAAAATCAGACAAAAACCCAAAATATCAGACGTTGTCATGCTCGATCGTTGCCGCACGGCTTTCTGAACTGGACAACATGACAGATTCTAGCGTGTGATCAGTCAGGTATCGACGTTTGATATGGGGGCTTGAGCAAAAGAATACGGTGAGGAGGCGAATATTTTTCTCATGCAGGCAGGGCAACTAAAGCGCGCTTGAAGGTCAGGCGGCGTTATGGTCCGTTTGGGCGGATTTTTGATTATTGCGGCCTGCGTGCTTGTTTTTATACATGTCTTTGTCAGCATCGCTTATCAGGTCGGAAATGTCATTCTTGGTGGTGTAGACCGAAAACCCGAAACTGGCCTGAATACGAAGTGGCGTACCATGCCAGATCAGCGGGAAGCGTGCGGTTGCCTGTTGAAGCTGTTTAAGGCGTTTTTCTGCGGCATCGGGGTTGCTTCCGGTCATGAGAATGGCAAATTCGTCGCCACCAAACCGTGCAACAAAATCATCAGCCCGGGTATGAGTTCGCAGGTTTTGGCCAAAATGACGCAAGACTGCGTCGCCCGCCGCGTGGCCGTGCTCGTCATTTACCTGTTTGAAACCATCAAGATCGGCGATCACCATAAGGCCTTTTTCGCCACTGCGCGCCGAGCGGGCAAGAGCTTCGCGGGTTCGGCGCATAAAGCCGCGACGGTTATACAGGCCGGTGAGTTCGTCGGTTTCGACCATTAGCTCAAGCTGGCGAATGCGGTTTTGCTGCTGGTCCAGCCGGGCTTGCATGTCACGCGCCAGATCAACCAGCGTCGACAGTGCGTCGCTTTGCTCGGATTCCTCCGTCGCGCGATTGTTAATCGCAGTCTGTTGCTGAAATTCTTCAGCAAGTTCTGTCAGAAATTCGATTTGCGACTTTTCCATAACCCGTCTGGTAACCCATGACATCAGATTGCGAAACCCGTAAAAGGATGAATACCTTTTTACAGCTGGCTGCGTTACAAGAACCTTAACGCGACACGAAAGAGTTTGTGACGAAGAACAATCGTTCACACACAGGAGATTGAAGAATGAAGACCGGTTTAATGGCAGGACTTTCAGGGAAAATTGCGATTCTCACAGTCGCAGCGGCATTGTCGGCCTGTTCATTTATACAAAAGAATAATTTCACCATTGCCGGTGAAATTACCGATCAGGGACAAGAATGCGTAACTTTCCGTGCCGATGACGGCACATTGTATGCGTTGGCGAACAAGGCAACGAAATTCCGCCCGGGCGACAAGGTTCGTGTCACGGGACATGAAGCCTTGATGACGACCTGCACCGAGGCATCGACGCTTATTGTTGATAAGATCGTTTTGCTTGTGCCTGCGAAATAAATCGGGACTTTGCCTCGCCATCGTTTACGGACGGATGGCGAAACAATCGGTGCCGTCAGCAATAAGCTGACGGCATTTTTCATCGGCGGTTACCTGATTGGGAAAGCCCCCCAGACGAAGGCGATGAAAAATACCTTTGCTTCCCAGGTCCGCCGTGGCGATTTCGCGCGGGTGGGATTGGGCCAAGTCGGGATAGCGGATACGAAAACTGGCCCAATATGTTTGCGCACTGATGGTGTCGTGAAAGGCTCCAAGTTGTATCTGATACTGGCCTGTTGTCTCACCAAGTGACGCGTTCTCAACGGATGGTGACGGTGTGGCTGCGACTGTCACAGTTTGCATCGGGGCAGGGCGTTTGACTGCCGGTGTTTTTTGGGGCGCCGAAGAGACTTTTGGTTTTTTAGGGGCCTGCTTGGTCGCGCGGGGGGCTGTGCCGCTTATTGTTTGATGATATTGCGCTGCTAACGACGGAACTTCTTCAACAAACTCTGCTGAGTCGATGATTGGAATGGTTCCGGGCAGCAGGCTTACCGGCTGGTTGGGATCGCGCACGGTTGAGGCATGCACAGGGAGGTCTGTTGGAATGGCATCAATCCCGCTGATTGGTGCATCATCAGAATTTTGCTGTGCGATGGCCGCGTGTGGAGTGGCAATAATCATCACAGAAAACGAAATTATACTGGCTTTGCGGATGTTTAGAAACCCCCGCCATAAAACCACGCAAGGGTTATGCGAAGCGGGTTTCGCATGACGTGGTTTATGGCGGGTGGGTTCTGACATTTTCTTAACGCTCGCCCCGTGGCGGATAGGCATATCTGTCACGCAATATAATGTCATTCTGGCGCAACCGCTCCATGGCTTTGCCGTAAACACTTTCGGACGGATATTGTCCGTCGGCACGATCCCCCGATGGCATGCCGCTTAGAAGTTCAATCGCATCATTGATGTGTTCAATGGTCCAGATGTTGAATTTGCCCTGACGGATGGCCTGTACGACTTCCTCGCGCAGAACAACATTTTCGGCGTTTGGTTGGGGGATGATAACGCCCTGATCGCCGGTAAAGCCCTGATCGGCACAAATGCGATAGAAACCTTCGATCTTATGCGAAATGCCGCCAACCGGCTGAGCTTCGCCAAACTGGTTCATCGAGCCAGTTACGCCGATGTTTTGACGCATCGGAATGTTGGCAATCGACGAAATGATCGCGCAAAGCTCGGCCATTGATGCTGAGTCGCCCTCGATCCCACCGTAATTTTGCTCAAACGTGACGTTACATGCGAACGAAAGCGGGAATTGCTGAGCAAAGCGTGATTTCAGGAACCCTTCGATTGTCATGACCGACTTTTGCTGAAGCGGACCCGACATATCGACCATGCGTTCAATGTTTAAAACCCCGAGACTGCCGACATAAGACCGTGCCGAGACGCGCGCGGGCAGGCCAAAGGCATGGTCACCATAGTCAAGAACGGTGAGCGCGTTGACTTGACCGGCAACCGATCCGTAACTGTCAATCAGGATTTCACGCCGCTGAACCCGTTCATGGGATTTGTCTTCAAGGCGGCTGTTGCGGTGTCGGCGTTCTTCAATGGCGCGGCGCACGTCGGCGGCACGAATGCTGTCTCGGCCATCGGTTTTGGCAAGTGCGCCGGCTTCGCTACCGACATCTTCCACCCGTTCGATCTGGGCGGTCAGTTTGTCGCGTTCGCCCGCCCAACGAGCAGCTTGGCCAAGAAGTTGGCGAATGGCCCCGTTATCGACCGGAATGCCGGATCGTGACAGGGCAGACTCGCGCAAGAGGCCGGTATAGATCGATATGTTGCGACCAGCAGCGGGCATATCTGCGTCAATATCGGCCTTGACCCGGAAATGGTTTCGGAAATCCACATCCAGCGAGAAGAAGCTGTAATAGAATTTCGGTGCGCCAACGATTACGACCTTAAGATCAAGCGGGATCGGGCGCGGCTCTGGTGCACCTGCGGTCGGTGGTCCGCCCTTATGGGTTTCTTCAATGCGGATTTCGCGGTCACGAAGGGCTGCCTTGAGGTAGCCCCAGCTGTCTTCATGTTCAAGCAGCGATTCGGCGCGCAAAACCAAAACGCCACCATTGGCACGATGCAGCGCACCGGGCTTGATCAGGCTGAAATGCGGGTGCATCCCACCCCCCATTGGGCGGTACTGGATTTGCCCGAAAAGGTTGTCATAGCTTGGGCTTGGTTCCAGCACGACATCGGGGTGGGTATCGCGTGAATGATCGATTAAAAGATTAACCGCATAGCGATCATCCACGGTTTCGGGGATCTTGCCATCGCCACTTTCGATGGCGGGTTGATCGCTTTCTTCTTCAAAGGCATCAATATTATCAAGGATGTCTTTTTCAAGTGCTTCAAACCATGCCTTCAGGCCGGGGCTTGTGAATTTGTCGCGGAGTTTCTTGATGCGGGGTTTCAAAACCACCTTTGCGGCATCGCGGCGCAGGCTATCAAGGGTGTCAGCGATTTGTTCTTCAAGGTCGCGGGTCGAAAGCAGGGTTTTGCGGGCTTCTTCGGCGACGTCTTCGAACGATTTTTCGGCCTCGCGACGGCGTTCCTTGGGGATTTCGTCAAGCGATACCGGTTCGCCTTCCTCGTTCAGGGCGACGATCATGACGCCTTTTTCATTTTCCTGAACATCAAGGTCGCGTTCACGGGCGTATTCACGCAGGGCATCAAACTTTTCGCGCACCTGAGCACGGGCTTCTTCCGTTTGTGACTGGGTATCTGTCAGATGGGCCGGGGCATTGAAGGCGGACGAAAAGGCTTCGCGCAGGTGTGAAATCAGCGTTTCCATCGCCGTCATCAATTTGTGACCGTCACCGGCCGCCATCGCATAAGGGCGGGGCCGGTTGGTACGTGAGAAATTGTTTAGATATACCCAGTCGTCAGGGGCCGCGCGTTCTTCCATTGCCTTGTTCAGGTAATCAAGCGTCGCGGTCATGCGACCGGCCCGATCAAGCCCCAGAACAAAGATGTTGAACCCGGGTTCTTGCATGGAAAGCCCGAATTTCAGGGCCTCTGCGGCACGGTAGTGCGATGAAAAATCAAAAATCTTTGGCGTTTGGTCTTTGTGTGGGCTTCTAATCCGAAAGTGCGGAAAACCGCAATCTTCTGCGTCGAGACGGGAAACTGGCATCTGCTGACTTTCTTCTGCCCAGGGTAATAAATGGCGACGGGCTTTTAGGCCGTGCAGCATATCTTGGAAGCAACGCAATACAGTGGTCAAGCGCTGCTTGGAGAAATTGTTGTTATCACAACAAAAATCATTCCCCAAAGATTAGGGTGATGAGAAGAAAGACCAAAACAACAAGCTTTAAGCGTGTGATAGCGGGGGCGCGGTGCGCCCGAAGGTTCACGCCACGCAACACCGCATCAGGTCACATTACATGACAACTGAATTGCCAAAATCGCTACTTTTAAGCAGCCGGTCGATTGTTTGAACCCCACGACGGAGCCGCTCAACCGACTTTTCGGCCCCAAAGCACAGGCGAAGCCCGCGTGGGACCGGGCCGACAGCAAATTGCTGTGCTGCGGTTAACAACACACCGCTGTTGGCGGCGTTCATAACCAGCTCACCGGGGTCAATGTGGTCAGGAAGGTCAAGCCAGATGTGATAATTCGTCGGGTGCGACCGGATGTCGTATCCTTTGAGTGTACCAAGGATTATCGCAAGGCGTTTGGCCGCTTCTTCACGGTGCCATGCTTCAAATTGTTGCAGGCTGCGATCCATGATCATCCGCGACACCAGTTCAAGGTTGATGGTTGAAACCATCCAGCAGGTTGCGCGGATGGCACTTGCCAGCTTGCCGATGAGTTCGCCGGGTGCATGGATATAACCAACGCGCAATCCGCCACCGATGCTTTTTGATACACCATCCAGGTAGATGCTGCGTTCTGGTGCAAAACATGAAAGCGGGGGCGGGGCGTTCGGATCAAGGAAGTGGTAAATGCCGTCTTCGATCAAGGTCAAATCGTATTTGCGCAAGATTTCGGCGATATCAATGCGACGTTGCTGGCTCATGGTGCTGCACAGTGGATTGTGAAGGGTTGGCATCAGATAGATGGCGCGCGGACTGTGCGTGCGGCACAGGTTTTCCAAAACATCCGGGATGATGCCATCGTCATCCATTGCAACACCGCGCAGACGAAATTGCAGCAAATTGGCAAGGCTGCGCAAGTTCGGATAGGTCATTTCTTCACAGAGAACCAGATCGCCGGGGCGGATGGTTGCCAGCAACGACACGGTCATGCCGTGTTGAACGCCTGCGGTCGGAACAACGCGTTCGGGGTTGTCGTCCAGCCCAAGTCGACCGGCCGCAGCGGCAAGAGTCTTGCGCTGATGGGCCATGCCATATTCCGACTTGTAGGTAACCATGTCGTCAAGCGGCATGGTTTGGGCAATTTCAAGCAACGTATTGCGCAAGTGATCATTCTGCGGCGGCAGAGGGCAATTCATCCGAAAATTGATTGGCCCGGTATTTTCGGCTTCGACTTCCGGCGTGCCATGGCGCATAGGGCCGATATTGTTGGTAAATGACGGTGGTAGCGGCGTTGTTGCGGCCATGTCGAGTTGGGCCTGAATGTTATCAAGAACATACGTGCCGCGACCGACTTCCCCGGCGACAAGTCCAATCCTTTCGGCTTCCCGGTAAGACCGGGTGATGGTCCCAACGGTAACGCCGAGGTGATAGGCAAGATCACGGTGTGTGGGTAAGCGTTCGCCCGGCTTTAACGTGCCGTCATCGACCGCCGTGCGGATGGCCTGTGCGATCTGTCGATAAACAGGACCGCCGGCATCTTTAAGGTTTGGAATCCATATTGTCATGGTGACAATGTTTAAATTGACACAAAAACGATGTCAATGACAAAACAATATCGAGACAATTACCCGATAGGAGATGGATATGGTAAATTGTAACGATACAATTCGGATTTCCAATATCGGGGTCGATGATCGCAATGTGATGAACGGCCCCACGACGGTAAAGACCGTAACTTGGCGTTCAGCGATGATTGGCACTGCCATCTCCGTTGTCGAGAAGCTTCGGCATTTGCAAGAACGTGCGCGTGATCGTAAGGCATTGCAAAAACTTGATGATCACTTGCTTAAGGATATCGGAATGACGCGTGCCGAACTTGATCGGCAGCTGTCGCAGTCACACTGGACCAATTTCCCCCCGCGCGGTTAGCCACTGCCGCGTTGAACGGAGACACCATGCTCCCGGTGTCTCCGTTCCGGTCCGGTTTCGATGTGCTTTGCGTGCACATGTGTTGATGTTCTTCTTGTGATGAATTGAAGGGGTACAATGCCTTTGTTTAATCTGACTGAGTTACGTGAGGCGGCGGACTTTGTGTATCAGCATGTTGCGCCAACACCGACGATACGTTGGCCGCTTCTGGATCGTGCAACGGGATTGTCGCTGTATGTGAAGCATGAAAATCACACCAAACTGGGAGCCTTTAAAGTCCGTGGTGGTTTGACATTCTGCCGATATCTGGGGAATTCCGTTGATGTGAGCCGCGGGGTAATCAGTGCAACACGCGGCAATCATGGACAAAGCATTGCACACGCTGCCAGCCGCTTTGGTATGGCTGCGACCATTGTCGTGCCGCACGGTAACTCGATCGAGAAAAATGCCGCCATGCGGGCATGGGGAGCCGAGGTCATCGAACACGGCGATGATTTTCAGGAAGCTGCTGAATTTGCCGCCAAGCATGCCACGAACGAAGACCTTGTAATGATCCCACCCTTTCATCGCGAACTTGTGCGCGGCGTGTCGACCTATGGACTTGAATTGTTCGATGCCGTTTCGGGGCTTGATCGCGTTTACGTGCCAGTTGGGATGGGATCGGGGATTTGTTCGCTGATTACGGCGCGTGATGCCCTTGGACTTGAGACTGAAATCATCGGTGTTGTCGCCAGCGGCGCGGATGCAATTGCCCAGTCGTTTAAGGCCGGCAAGGTTGTTGAGACAGCTGCTGCGCGTACCTTTGCCGATGGGGTGGCGTGTCGCAGTCCAAATCCGTCTGCCCTTGATATCATTCTCAAGGGGGCTGCGGATATTGTGACGGTCGATGAAGAACAAATTCGTGACGCCATGCGACTTTATTTCAGTTCGTGTCACACGGTGGCAGAAGGTGCCGGTGCTGTACCGCTGGCCGCGGCCATTGCCGGGCGTGATGACAATATCGGTAAAAAAGTCGCCGTCATTTTAACAGGCGCAAACATTGATCGGGCTGAATACGCCCGAATTCTAGTAGGAGATATCTGATGAGCCGCGTCGAAAACCGTGCCGAAAGCAGCCCCACTGCCGATACGGCACGTCATCTGATGTTTGATGACCTTGAAAAGCTTGGCCGTATTCTTGTGCAAACAGGGGACGTCGCACACAGCTTTGTTCAAGGCGCGGATGACATGGATGCGACATGCCGCGACTTTTCTGCATTTGACCCTTCGCGCCCACTACCGCAGAAAGGTCGCGGCACACTCGATGCGTTGCGCGCAGTGCAGGATGAAATTCTGCCACTGCTGGCCGCCTCAATTGGTCCAAGGTATCTTGGCTTTGTGACCGGCGGCACGACGCCAGCAGCCCTTGTCGGCGATTGGCTTGCCGGGGCCATCGATCAAAATGCCACCGGACCAGAAGGATCGGTAAATGCCGCCGTCGAAGAACAGGTCATCAATTGGTTGTGCGAAATTGCCCACCTGCCAGCAAAGAAATTTGATGGCGTTTTAACGACTGGAGCGACGGTATCAAACCTTTTGGGGTTGGTCGCAGGTCGCCAATGGTGCGGTGAAAAAGTTGGTGTCGATATTGACGCGGACGGTGCGGTTGCTTTGCCCGATTTGGAGCTTCTTGCCGCCAGCCCGCACGCCAGCATGGTCAAGGACCTTTCGATTGCCGGGATTGGACGGAACAACTTTACCAAGGTTGCGACCCTTTCCGGAACAGAGCAAACCGACGTTAATGACCTCAAAGCCAAGCTTGCTGCCAGCGATGCACGCGGTAAAATCGTGATTGCCTCGTCCGGGACGGTTAATGCGACGGACTTTGATGATTTGACTGTCATTGCAGATATTTGTGCGGCCTATGGCGCGTGGCTGCATGTTGACGCCGCATTTGGAATGTTTGCCGCCCTTGATGATCGGAGGTCACACCTTTTGGCGGGCCTTGATCGGGCAGACTCGATTACGTCCGATGGGCATAAATGGTTGAACGTTCCTTATGATTGCGGAATTTTCCTGACCCGTCATATCGGCGTTTTGGAAAAATGCTGCCGGGCGTTTGCGCCGTATCTCGACACCAAGGCCGAAGGCAACATGTATATCAACCGCGGGGTGGAAAATTCGCGTCGGTTCCGAGCCTTGCCGCTTTGGGTGTCGATGCAGGCCTATGGCCGCGAAGGATTTGCCGGGATCATTCGTGCAAACTGTGATCAGGCAACCGATCTTGCCGCGTGGGTTAGGACCCATGAAAAGCTTGAGTTGCTTGCCGAGCCAAAATTGAATGTCACAATGTTTGCCAGTCTTGGATCAGATGATGACAATCGTGCCTTGCTTGAACGGATCAATGCAAGTGGCAAACTGTTCCTTACACCAACGGTATATGGCGGGCGGTTTGGGTTCCGCGCAGCATTTAGCAATTGGCGGACGCAGGACCATGATCTTGTCATTATCAAGCAGGCAATTGACGCTGTGTTGTAATGCTGCGGTGTTATAATAGGCTGCTATATATCGGAAAACAGTACTGTTTCAGGAAGTGACGATGACGACCAAGAATTTGCCCATCTATCAGATTGATGCCTTTAGCGACGTTTTGTTTGCCGGTAATCCGGCGGCTGTTGTGCCGCTGTCGACATGGTTGCCTGATGACGTGCTTCAGAAAATCGCAATGGAAAACAATCTGTCGGAAACGGCGTTTTTCGTGCCGGTTACGGCAGGGGGAGCAGATTTTCACATTCGCTGGTTCACTCCGACAGTTGAAGTTCCGCTGTGCGGGCATGCGACCCTTGCGAGCGCCTATGTGATTTTTAATCAGCTTGGGTTTGAGGGCGACATTGTCCGTCTTCAAAGCAAAAGCGGCATTCTGACTGCCCGCCGTTATTTAGATGCCATTGTTCTGGACTTCCCAAAACAGCCGATTGTGCCAGAAATAATCGCAGATAATGTGATTGCGGCTCTTGGTGGCGATACGCCGGTGGAAACATTTGGCGTGGCAAGTCGCGATACTGATCTTGTTGCGGTTTATGACGATGCGGCGATTGTTCGTTCGATGACGCCCGATATGTCACTCTTGGCCAAGCTTGCTGATCGTGGGGTTATCGTGACGGCACCGGGGGACAAGACCGGGCTTGATATGATTTCACGCTATTTCGTGCCGGCCATTGGCATCAACGAAGACCCGGTGACGGGATACATGCACTGTGTTGTCGCACCGTATTGGGCAGACAAGCTCGGTCAGGACGATGTTGTCGGTTATCAGGCATCCGCACGTGGTGGTGTCGTTGCCTGCAAGGTGGTTGGTGATCGGGTGCATCTTACGGGGGAGGCGATGCTGTACCTAAAAGGTGAAATCACCGTTCCAGCCTAATTGGTTGAGAATGTCGAATATGAATTTCGCGAAACGGGCATCTGTGAGGGTGCCCGTTTTTTGATGCGGATATCGTGAGGATTTACCTGTATTTTGGTAATCGTGCGACTACCGATTAATCCGCATTGCGCTGGTTTCGGTTTGTTTTTTATTGACCACGGTATGGGGCTTTCGTCTAAGTAATGGGAAAATACGATGATTGCGGCAGGGCCAGACGGGAAAATCCACTGGTCTGAAACCGCATGGGTTTGCAATAGCAGGGGAAGATAGATCGTGATCGAAAGTGTTGTCGCCAGTTCTGCAACACCAATGCAGATGTGGGTGGTTCTGGCACTTGTTGCTGGGTCGCTTGTTCTGTATGGGCTGGAGCGTATTTCGCTCGAACTGACCAGCATGGCGCTGATCGCGACCCTGTTGTTGTTCTTCAACTTCTTCCCACTTGCCGATGCCAATGGCGACAACATGATGGGGGCGGCAACCATCATGTCCGGCTTTGCCAATCCGGCATTGTTGACAGTGCTGTCGTTGCTCGTGGTCGGGCAGGGCATGGTTCTGACCGGTGGGGTAAGTTATATCGCCGGTCTCATTACCGAACATGGCGGCAAGCAGCCCGCTGTGGCCATCTTTATCGGCTTGTTCGTTGTGATGTTGATGTCGGCATTCCTGAATAATACCCCGGTTGTCGTTATCTTTATCCCGATCATTCAGGCGCTGTCCGAGCGTATTCAGCGATCACCAAGTGCGCTTATGATACCGCTATCCTACGCGGCCATCCTTGGCGGGATGACCACCCTGATTGGCTCATCAACCAACCTTTTGGTGTCGAGCTCGTTGATTGAACTGGGCATGCCGCCGCTTGAATTCTTTGAGTTCACCGTCATAGGCAGTGTGTTGGCTCTGGTCGGCTTTGCCTATGTTTTGTTCGTTGCGCCGCGACTTTTGCCGGCACTGGCCTCCATGAGCAGCAAGCTTGCCAACCCTGATAGCAGCGGCAAACAGTTCATTGCCCAAATCACGGTCGGTCCTGCATCGCAAATGATCGGAACGCGTCCGGTTGCCGGGTTCTTTAAAAACTTGCCCAACATCACCATCCAAATGATCGTGCGCCGCGAACATGCCGACTTGCCACCATTCGAAGATGACATGGAAATTCAGGCAGGTGACGTTTTGGTGGTGGCCGCCACGCGCAAGGCCCTTACAGAAGCGCTGCAAAAAGACCCCGGTTTGCTGCATGCTGATGCCGCAGCGGTCAGTGATAGTGGCGAGGACACACCGCAAAAGTCGACCCAGCTTCTGGCCGAGGTTATGTTGCCACCTGGTTCGCGCCTGATTGGTTTTAACCTTGAGCAGATCGGTTTCCGGTATCAGTACAAATGCCTTGTTCTAGGCATTCAGCGCCGGTCGCGTATGATCCGCACCCAGATGACAGAAATCCGGCTTGAGGCCGGTGACGTCTTGCTGGTGCAGGGCCGTTCCGAAGATGTCGAAGCACTTCGCACAATCCGTGATGTGGTGTTGCTGGAATGGTCAACTCGTGCCTTGCCCCGTCCGTTCCACGCCCGTCGTGCGGCAACGATTTTCCTGACTGTGATTGCCTTGGCGGCGACGGGAATTGTCCCGATCATGATTTCAAGCTTTATCGGTGCGGGATTAATGATTGCGTCAGGCGCGCTTAACCTGCGTCAGGCATCGCGTGCGATTGATCGCAAGATTGTTTTGATGGTTGCAGCCGCCCTTGCGCTTGGCAATGCCTTGCAAATGACCGGCGGTGCGGAATTTGTTGCTGATCAGTTGCTTGCCGCGACGCGTGGTGCACCGGCCCCTGTGATATTGTCATTGTTCTTCCTGATCGTTGCAGCCTTTACCAATGTGTTGTCAAACAATGCCTGTGCGGTGCTGTTTACCCCGATTGGAATCGGTATGGCGCAACAACTTGGCGTGCCCCCGCATGTGTTTGCGATTGCCGTGGTAATGGCTGCAAACTGTTCGTTTGCGTCCCCGGTTGGCTATCAGACCAACCTGCTTGTCATGGGGCCGGGGCATTATCGCTTTATCGACTTCCTTAAGGCCGGGACGCCCTTGATTATACTGCTTTGGGTGACCTTCAGCCTGTTTGCGCCCTGGTACTACGGTATCCCGTTTTGATCTGGGGCTTCACGCAATAGCAACCCTCAATGACTACCCGGGTCAGCCATGCAAATTTGGCTGGCCCGTTTGTGGTGATGGCGTTTGACTTTTGCCTTCGTCTCAATAGGATCAGCCCCGTAATTTGATCTGAAATAATCCATCCAGATCGTTCTTCTTGCTCAGGAATATGCCGATGGCCCAGAATGCTGTGAATGCCAAGCCCGTCCTTCGTCCTGCCAGTCCGAACTTTTCATCGGGTCCGTGTAAAAAACGCCCCGGTTGGTCGGCAGATGCGCTTGAGACAACCGTGCTCGGTCGTTCACATCGTTCGAAGCTGGGCAAACAACGCATGGAAGAGGTCATTGACCGTTCACGCGCAATCCTGAACCTTCCTGATGATTATTTGCTTGGCGTTGTGCCCGCGTCCGATACCGGGGCGGTGGAAATGGCGCTTTGGTCGATGCTTGGCGCGCGCGGTCTGGATATGCTGGCGTGGGAAAGCTTTGGCGCGACATGGGTCACCGATGTGATCAAGCAACTGAAGCTTGAGGATGTCCGAACTCTTGAGGCCGATTACGGCACGTTGCCCGATCTCAATACAGTTGATTTTGACCGCGACGTGGTTTTCACCTGGAACGGAACGACGGCGGGAGTACGCGTGCCCAATGGTGACTGGATTGCCGATGATCGCAAAGGGTTGACCATTTGCGATGCGACGTCAGCGATTTTTGCGATGGAACTACCGTGGGATAAGCTCGATGTCGTGACCTATAGCTGGCAGAAAGTTCTTGGTGGTGAGGGTGGTCATGGTGTGATTATCTTAAGCCCGCGTGCCGTCGCGCGTCTTGAAAGTCATGTGCCAGCCTGGCCAATGCCAAAAGTCTTCCGCATGACCAAGGGCGGGAAACTGATTGATGGCATCTTCCGGGGCGAAACCATCAATACCCCGTCGATGCTTGTGGTTGAAGACGCGATTGATGCCCTGAAATGGGCTGAGGACATTGGTGGACTTGAGGGGCTTTTGAAACGGACTCGGGCGAACCGTGCGTACCTTGATGCTTGGTTGGCGACTAGCGACTGGGCCGCAGATTTGGCCGAGGACCCGGAAACGGCGTCAAACACGTCGATGTGCATCAAAATCGTCGATCCGTGGGCGTTGTCATTGTCTGATGACCAGCAGGCAGCCTTGCCCAAGCGCATTTCACAGATTTTGGAAGCCGAAGACATCGCAATGGACATCAATGGCTATCGCGATGCGCCCCCGGGCTTGCGAATTTGGGGTGGGGCAACGGTTGAACCCGACGATGTAAAGGCTCTTTTGCCATGGCTTGATTGGGCATATTTGTCTGTAAAAGCTGAAATTCAGACTGGATAAGACGTATTTCGTACGTATTATTTGCGTTTTAGGACTTTTCCCCGTTGCCCTGTCCGGCACAAAGCGGTAGTAACCGCTACCGGATAGTGAGCCATGACCAAGATCAGGCTGCCATCAACTTGAATTTGCGCGCCCAGTCCGGAAAGCACACAAAATGACCGAACTCGCCAGGAAAGCACTTTTGCCCGCCGGCCTGCAGGATGTCCTGCCAGGAACCGCCGCACGGGAAGCTGAAATCCGTGAAAAGCTGATGGCCAGTTTGGCACATGCAGGCTATGACCGGGTGAAAACCCCGTTGGTCGAGTTCGAGGAAAGCCTTCTTGAAGGTGCTGCCCCCGAACTTTCCACCCAGACATTTCGCCTTATGGATCCCGAATCACGCCGCATGATGGGTGTTAGGTCCGATATGACCCCGCAGGTTGGTCGAATTGCTGCAACCCGATTGGTTGATGCGCCGCGTCCGCTGCGCCTGTCGTATTCGGGTGATGTTCTGCGGATCAAAGGATCGCATTTGCGTCCGGAACGTCAGTTCGCCCAGGTTGGCGCCGAACTGATTGGCGTATCAAGTGCCGCAGCCGATACCGAGATTGTTCTTTTGGCCCTCGAAGCCCTTGATCGCATCAATGTGCCATTTGTTTCGGTTGACCTCAATTTGCCGACTTTGCCAGTCCGCCTGTTTGATGCCTTTGGTGTTAAGGGCGATGAGCGTGAGGCGCTCATTGAGGCGCTAGAGCGTCGTGATGTCGCCGCCCTTAAGGGGATTGATGGCAAGGTGACAGATGTTCTGGTGGCTTTGCTTGAGGCGGCAGGCCCGGCCAAAACCGCATTGCCAAAACTTAAAAAACTCGAGTTGCCGCTTGGTGCATCTGATGAGTTGTATCGCCTGATTGATGTTGCCGAACGCGTTTTGGCATCGGGGCTTGATGCGGCGCTTACGATCGATCCGGTTGAAATGGCTGGTTTCCGATATCAGACCGGTGTCAGCTTTACCCTGTTTGCCAAAAACGTTCGCGGTGAGATTGGCCGGGGTGGTCGTTACCGTGCGGGTGGCACTGCGGGCGAAGCCGCAACCGGCATGTCGCTTTATATGGATAGTATTCTACGTGGCTTGCCGGACGGTGACGCGATATCGCGGGTTTATCTGCCGCTTGGCACGCCGCAGCGCGAAGCACGTCAGCTGCGCCTTGATGGTCATTACACGGTTGCTGCCCTTGAAGGGGCGGCTGAGGCCAAAACAGAAGACGGCGCACGCATTGAAGCGTGCCGCATGGGCTGTGACTTTATTTACCTTGGCGGCCAAGTGATGCCGCTAAGCGCGTAACTTTACGAAATCTCTATCGCACAAGGAGTTTTGCGATGACCAATGTTGCCGTGATCGGATCCCAGTGGGGAGACGAAGGAAAAGGCAAGATCGTCGATTGGCTGTCAGAACGCGCCGACGTTGTTGTTCGTTTCCAGGGTGGTCATAACGCCGGTCATACTTTGGTGATCGACGGGACGACCTATAAGCTGAGCCTTCTGCCGTCAGGTATTGTGCGTCAGAACAAGCTTTCAGTGATTGGCAACGGTGTTGTTGTTGATCCGTGGGCATTGCTGACCGAAATTGCGCGCCTGAAAGAACAGGGCGTGGATATTTCGCCGCAAAACCTGCGTGTGGCTGAAAATGCCTGCCTGATCCTGCCTCTGCATGGCAACCTCGACCGTGCCCGCGAAGCTGCGGCTTCGGGTGACAACAAGATCGGCACGACCGGTCGTGGGATCGGCCCGGCATACGAAGACCGCGTTGGTCGCCGTGCGATCCGTGTTGGTGATCTGGCCGATGAAGATCTGCTTGAAGCCAAGGTCGAAAACCTTCTGACCCATCACAATGCGCTTCTGCGCGGTTTGGGCCAGCCGGAAGTCGATGGCGCCAAGTTGCTGGCACAGCTTAAAGAAATCGCACCGAAAATCCTGCCGTTTTCTGACACGGTTTGGAAATCGCTGAACCAGTTCAAGGAAGCTGGCAAGCGTATCCTGTTTGAAGGTGCGCAAGGTACGATGCTTGATATTGATCACGGCACGTATCCGTTTGTGACCTCGTCAAACACTGTTTCCGGTCAGGCAGCTGCTGGTTCAGGCATGGGGCCATCGGGTGTTGGTTATGTTCTTGGGATCACCAAGGCATACACCACGCGCGTTGGCGAAGGTCCGTTCCCATCCGAACTGTTTGACGAACACGGTACGCGTCTTGGCGAACGTGGACATGAGTTCGGTGTTGTGACCGGTCGTAAACGCCGCTGTGGCTGGTTTGATGCCGCCCTTGTCCGTCAGTCGGTCAAGGTCAACGGCATTACCGGTATTGCGCTGACCAAGCTTGACGTTCTTGACGGGTTTGAAGAAATCAAGATCTGCACGGGCTATGACATTGATGGCACGATCTATGATCATTTGCCTGCAAACCAGCGTCTGCAGGCCAAAGCCAAACCAGTTTATGAAAGCATCGAAGGCTGGTCAGATACCACGATGGGTGCACGCAGCTGGGCCGACCTTCCGGCCGCGGCGATCAAATATGTCCGTCGTATTGAAGAGCTGATTGAAGCACCGGTTGCGTTGCTTTCGACCAGCCCGGAGCGTGACGATACCATTCTGGTGCACGACCCGTTCAGCGGATAATATAAGAAGTGCGTTATGCACTGCAAAAGCCACCAGTCTAGCTGGTGGCTTTTTTGCGTTCTAGATGAAAGACTTGCTGGCACGCTTTGCCATACCGGCGGCTTATAACCGCTTGCTACGGTGTGATATCAGAAGTATCGTTTTGTCAACCTTTTGAGGGTAGCGTATTGATCGTCCTGTCAGGCAGACTTTTGGTCAATGCGATCCTGCCACTCAGGGAATGATACCAGTCGGTAATGAATATCGGGACCATGGCAGAGCAAGCGGAAGACCAGAAACAGGACGTTTCAAACGACGCTGGGCAAAGACCAGAAATGGACAAGCCCGGCGGTGGTGCGCCTGTGGACGAAACCGCGGATGCCAACGCCAATCGGGAAGAAGAAATTTCGACTGGCGGCAAAAATCTGGAAATCGGTAACTTCCGTGTCTTTACCGATTTGCGCTTACCTGAATTTGATATGGGCCATTGTAAGGCCTATGCCGCAGATAACCTGCGCCGGAGCGAGGGCAATGCATTTGCGCTTGTGACTGACCCGGTATTGCCAACACGTTATGATTTGATCAAGTTTCTGTCTGGCGTTCATATGGCGGGCCAGATTGATCTTCTTGATAGTGCTATCGCCCATTGGCCGATTTTCGGGCGCAAAACCATGGTGCTTTTCTTTGAAAAGCCAAAGGGTGGCCACGTTATCGTGTCTTCTGGCAAGCAGCGCTCAATTAATGAACAAGACATCGCCGCATCGGTGGTCGAACCGCTGATGAATGTGCTTCAGGCACTTGGCGAGAAAGGGCTTACACACCGTGCGGTCCGGGCGACCAACCTTTTCTTTGGCGATCCGGAGGGGGGGAAAGTCATTCTGGGGGATTGTGCTTCGGGCCCCCCCGGCTATGACCAACCATTGGTCTATGAAACGACTGCACGCATGGCCGCAGATCCAGCAGGCCGTGGTGTCGGAACCTTGAGCGATGATCTTTATGCGCTGGGCATGACGCTTGCTGAATTGGCAATTGGACGTCGGCCATTGGCAAATATGACCGATCAGGAAATCATGGACATTAAATTGTCCAAGGGATCGTTCCAGGCCATCGCGTCACAAGAAAAACTCCCGCTTATCATGATTGAACCGGTACGTGGATTGCTGTGTGACGATCCTGAAGAACGTTGGGGCTTTGCCGAGTTGCATGCATGGCTTGACGGGCGTCGTACCAAGCCAGTTCAGGGCAATACGGAAAAGCGCGCTGCGCGATCACAAAATATTTCTGGCAAGGATTACTATACTGTGCGCGCATTGGCCCAGGGGGTTGCCAAAAATTGGGTAAATGCCCTGACACCTTTGCGCGATGGCACGGTGGAAATCTGGTTGCGCCGGGGGCTTGGTGACAACGATCGGGCAAAGGCCATGGCCGATGCCATGCGCCAATTACAATGGGCCGGTGCGGATAAACGATCAGCCGAGGAAGTTCTTGTTGCCCGGTCGATCCTCATCCTCGATCCGAGCGGCCCTGTTCGTTACAAGGGCTTTTCGGCGATGGTCGATGGGTTTGGTAATATGCTGTCTTATGATGTGCAGCATGGCAGTGGCCCGCAGCGTTTTTCCGATGTTATTGTGCGCGATATTCCTGCTTTCTGGTTTGGCCGCCAGGAAGGTTACAGTCCTGAAGTTCAACGGCTTCAAAGTGCATATAAAAACCTGCGCTACTACATTCAGCAAAAAAGTGCCGGATATGGGTATGAAAGATGCCTGTATTCGATGGTGCGGAACCAACATTGCCTAAGTCCGATGATCGAACAGGAATATGTTGTTGATATCGCGCAATTGTTGCCTGCGTTGGAAAAGGCTGCTGAGAATGTATCGGACGATGCATGGCCGGTAGATCGTCACATAGCAGCCTTTATCGCAACACGCCTTGAAGATGACGTTGAAGGCCAGTTGATGGCGATGCAAAATCCGTCTGACGAGGTTGAATATAGCCGTGCGATCATCAGTATGTTGGCGGTTGTTCAATGGCGTCACGGGCCGGATAATTTGCAGAACTTGTCGCACTGGGTCGCACGTCTGATGGAGCCTGCTGTGAAGGTCTTCCACAGCAAGGCACGTCGTGAACGTGTTGAAACCGAAATTCCGAAACTGGCGAAGCGCGGCAACCTTGTCGAACTTTACAACCTGATCAACGATGAACAGGAACGTCGTAAGGACCAGTCTGAATTTGTCGAGGCGGTGGCGGAATATTCCGAAGCCGAAAGCGAGGTCTTTGACCTTGAATCTTCTGGCCCCGCACGTCTTGAAATGGCCGAAAAAGTCGGGCAGCAGGCAGCTGCATTCGCATCAACCATGATCGCACTTCTGACAGTGTCCGCGCTGTTTTTGATGCATATCTTTTAAGGGACTGACATGGCAGCAAGAGGTAGAAAGCCCAAAGGACGCAGCGCATTTTCCGGCTTGTCGGTTATCGCATCAGCCGTTTTGTTGTTCATGGTTGCGTTGCCGACATTCATTACACTGACGGTGGGGCTATTGCCGTCCTTGGTCGCGTTCATCTTTGACCGCAGCCCGGGACGCATGATGGCGCGTTGTGTGTTTGGGTTGAACTTTTCTGGTGTGGCACCCTACATTCTTGAGCTTTGGCAAGATGGTGCACAGACTGTCGGCGGGGCAACACAACAGATTTTCCAGCCACTTGCTCTTTCAATTATGTATGGTGCGGCTGGGTTGGGCTGGTTGCTGTATCTTGCTATGCCACCAATTGTTGCAAATGTTTTGAATCTGTCGGCTCAGCGCAGGGTTGCCGAATTGCGCAAGAACCAGCGCGGACTGATAAAAACCTGGGGCGATAGCCTGATCAAGGAAGTAGATCGGTCAGGCTAATTAAACCTGCACGCAGTCAAATCAACCATGTAACAAAAAAAGACGGCGGACAATGTCCGCCGTAGTTTTGTTTGATGGAGGGACGCGTATCAGGAACTCAACCCGGGAAGGGTTCAGTGCGGAAGATCAGTGTGAATTGATTTACGGACTTTCTCAAACGCGCGAACTTCGATCTGACGGATGCGTTCGCGTGATATGCCATAAGCAACACTCAGGTTTTCCAGTGTTACCGGGCTTTCCAGCAAGCGGCGTTGTGTCAGAATGTCTCGTTCACGTTCATTGAGGTGCGACATCGCACTTTTGAGCATATCCATACGCTGAAGGAACTCTTCGCGTTTGCCATATGTCGTTTCCTGATCTTCTTCGTTGCTTTCGAGCCAATCAAGCCATTCACCATCACCTTCAACACGTACCGGCGCATTTAACGAATGATCAGGACCTGCAAGGCGACGGTTCATCATGATTACTTCGTCTTCGGTAACGCTCAGCTTGGTGGCGATGAATTCGACCTGTTCTGGCTGCAGATCACCTTCATCAATAGCCTGCATCTGGCTTTTGAGTTTGCGAAGGTTGAAGAATAGTTTTTTCTGAGCAGCAGTGGTGCCCATTTTGACCAGCGACCAGGAATGAAGGATGTATTCCTGAATGGCAGCACGGATCCACCACATAGCATATGTTGCAAGTCGGAAACCCTTGTCCGGGTCGAACCGTTTAACAGATTGAAGAAGACCGACATTACCCTCAGAGATCAGCTCGTTGACGGGCAGGCCATATCCGCGATAGCTCATCGCGATTTTGGCCACCAGCCGCAAGTGGCTTGTAATCATGCGCCCTGCGGCGGCATCGTCATCGTGGTCTCGGAAGTCACAGGCGTACTGCGTCTCTTGTTCCGGTGTTAGCATCGGGTAACGGCGAATACGCTGTAGATATACAGTCAAACCATCTTGAGAAACTGTTGGAAGTGCATTTCCCTGTTTCATTGAAGCCTCCCGTTATGCTTCGAAATGGTGCGGTTTATCCCCCGGCACCTTTCATCATGCTATACATGGGTATTAGGCCTCGTCAATGGTGTTTAGACCATAAAGTCTAGTTCAACCTATCTCAATGGATAGGTTTAGGCTTTCAATAAGGGCTGTGAGGTCGTCGGGGAGGGGGGCTGTCGTCGAAATAAACGTACCTGTGTTTGGGTGCACAAACCCAAGGGTTCTGGCATGTAGGGCTTGTTTATTGAATGCGTTCAAAATTTCTTGCGTTTCGAAGTTGAACTTCTGTGAATGTTTATTTCTACCGTAAACAGGATCACACACAAGTGAGTGTCCGATATGGCTCATATGAACGCGGATTTGGTGGGTTCTACCGGTCGCGAGGCGGCATTCAACCAGTGATGCCAGCGAGTCGTCGCGTTTTTGCAGTAATTTGTATCTGGTAAGTGCGTATTTCCCCCCAGATTTCAAGACCGTCATCTTCTTGCGATTACGCGGACTACGCCCGATGTTTCCTTCGATTTCGCCGTCGCTTTTGGCCGGAACGCCCCACACAACCGCAAGGTATGCCCGGTCGATATTGTCTTTATCTTCGGAAAACAGGGTCGAAAGCCCACGGTGTGCAGCATCGTTCTTGGCAACCACCATCGCCCCGCTGGTGTCTTTATCAAGTCGATGGACGATCCCCGGGCGTCTAACCCCGCCAATCCCCGACAGGCTGTCGCCACAATGCGCGAGCAAGGCGTTTACCAGTGTGCCGCTTTCATTGCCTGCGGCCGGATGGACGACCATGCCTGCAGGCTTGTTGATCACCAGAAGGTCATCGTCCTCATAAAGGACATCAAGCTTGATATCTTCGGCTTCGGGCAGGGCTGGCTCAGCAGGCGGGATCGTAAGGACGAATTTATCGCCGCCTTTGACCTTTCCCGACATTTTCAGAACGGTTTGATCATTTTGCAAAAGATGCCCGTCTTCAATCAGGGACTTGATCCGGGAACGCGATTGTTCCGGCCATGCACCAGCCAGAACCTTGTCAAGGCGTGCACCTTCGTCCGCGGACGTGGCGGTATGTTCAAGGATCTCTGTACTCTGATCGGTTTCGTTCATCTGCCAAGTGTGTGTTGTTATGCCATGCAAGGCGACATCGTTATGACGTCAGGGCAGGCGTGATACCTTTGTTTTGCAGGTTTTAGCGCGTCTGACGTGTAATGCAATCAAATGAAATGTGGTGACAGACTTTTAATCATGCTTGATCCTCATCACAATCACGGATCAATCGCATTTTGGGAACTTGCAATTCGTTGATCATGGCGCTATGGCGTTGACATACGTTTTGCGTGATCGGTTTCACAAGGTCGAAAATGCAGCGATCACACAGTTTTATCGGTTGGAATTACGATGCGTATCGTTAAGGTTTTAGTTCTTTTTATGGGCGTGCTCATTGTTGTCGGCATTGGTCTGGTGGCCTATGGGCTGTCCCTTGACAAGAATGCAGATGATCCAAAAACGACATCGGTTTCACCCGTAAACCCGTCTGTTCCTTTGGCGGGGGATGTTGTGTCATCAAATGCGGCACCAATGATGCCCTCTGCTTCGCTGTCTGCATTTGGCGATATTGCGGTTGATATAGCCCCCGGCGAGAAACTTGTTAGCTATTCACGTCAGGGCAACGATGTGACCTTGCATATCGAGGGGGATGAGGGCAACGCTTCACGCCTTGTCATCGTATCGATTGAGAAAAAAAAGGTTCTGGGGCGTATCCTGCTTGGATCATCCGTGCAGTAGGCGGCCATACGGGCCAATCAAAAGGAAAATAATGCATGGGGGGGCAGGGCAGTGAAAAGAACCGGCAGAACCAAAACCGGGTTTACTTTTCGGCACGCCTGCATGGAGAAATTCGGGATCTTTGCGCCCTGCATTGGCCGGAGGAAACCTGTGGCCTTCTGATCGCTTCAAAGGCCGTTCCTGATCGCATTCAGCGCGTGGTTGTTGCCCGAAATGTTGCCGATGAACCGCAAAAGACCTTTGAAATTGATCCGCAAACCTTGATTGATACCCACCGGACCGTCAGGGAAACCGGCGAGGAAATTGTCGGATGTTTCCATTCCCATCCGAACGGCAACGCCTTACCATCCAATACCGACCGGGACCGGGCCGATGAACACGCATTCTTGTGGTTGATCATCGCGACCAACCACACCGGCGCACTGGCCAGTGGCATGTATCGGATCATGCATCAAAAAATGATCGATGCCGATAGTGGCGAAAACATCCGCTATTTCCAGCGCTGCAAACTGATTGAACAAGATATCTGATCAAGGAAACGCAGGCGATTTGATCGGTGTGCGCATGGGGCGGGGGATTGTCCTAGGCTTTCAGCGCGCCAGAATTTTTCGCATGCTCTGCCGGTGTCCAATGCTGGGTCATCACATGTGCAAGTACACGAACAAGAGCCCGCTCAACTTTACCGTCATCGGCCATCTTCATCAGAATGGAGGTGGATCTTTCGATGCTAAAAGGTGGCTTGTAGGACCGGTCTTCGAGCAAGGCGCCCATGATGTCACATATGGTTAAAATGCGCGTTAAATCGGGAATTTCGGGCGCAGACAGGCCATCGGGATAGCCACTGCCATTGAGATATTCATGATGATGCCGCACACCATGCAGGATCAACGGATCAATATTGCCCTGTGAGGACAGTTTGTTATAGCCATCCATCGGGTGACGCTTGACGATGTCAAACTCCTCAGCAGTCAGCTTTCCGGGTTTGTCGAGAATCTCCTCGGGTATCCAAACCTTGCCGATATCATGTAAGAGACCCGCTTGGGTCAGCTTGGCAATGTCTGAATTGCTCATGCCGGTGTTTTGCGCAAATGCACAGGCAATGCCGGTCACCAGCAGGATATGCTGGAATGTGGATTGGTGATAAACCCGGACTGTGCTGAGCCATTCTGAAATACCCAGATCAGCAATAGATGCCGCAATGTTCTTACCAGCTTCGCTTATTTTATCGGTATTGACCGGTGTATCGCCTTTGGCTTCGTCAAAACTGTCCTGAATGGCTTGTGCGCCGGCTTGTGCGGCGGTAATGGCTGTTTGCCCGGTCAGGCCCAAGGCAACGCGGCGTTCTTCAATATGTTTGGCCAATACTTTTTCGTTGATTGGCTTGGTAATGGTCTTTCTGGCTCCCAACGCGGTTGCCTGTAGTTCGTCTTGTAAATCGTTTTTGCCAATGGCAAAGATCTGATCCGAACCACGTTGCGTTACTTTGCGAAATTCGCGCAGTCGGGCGACCATTTCAGGATTCCGAAGGTCGACATCTACCATCAAAATCATTGTGCTGCCCGGGATTGGCTTGTGCGGATCAAGCAAACGCACCCCGAACCCCATAAGCGCTGATGGCAACATATGGCGGTGTTCTTCGTCGCAGAGGACATGGATAATGTTCTGTCTGTCGTTCACTGCGGCCCGTTATTTAAAGTGTTATCTTTGTTATTCCTGTCGACTTATACCTGTATGAGATGAAATTCAACTATAAGCATTTTTTCATGTTATCGAGACAATGCGGAAATAACTTGATCTCGGTCAATCAATCCCACCCGATTGTCATCTCGATCCATTACTGAAATGGTCTGTCCGGTTTTGAGTGATATGCTCACGATATCCTCAAGCCGTGTGTCGTCGCGAATGACAGGCGCATTACTGTCATCCTCAGATCGGTCTGACCCGGGTGTTAAACGCTGCATGACGCTTCGGGCCCGCAGCACACGCCCCCGGTTCACATCACGGGTAAAGTCTTGCACGTAATCATCGGCGGGATGAAGGATGATTTCCTCGGGTCGTCCGACTTGTACCAGTTTGCCATCTTTCAAAATTGCGATCCGGTCGCCGAGTTTAAGTGCCTCGTCTAGATCATGGGTAATAAACACAATGGTTTTATGAAGCTCTGCCTGAAGCTTCATCAACTCGTCTTGCATGTCGCTGCGAATAAGCGGATCAAGGGCCGAGAAAGCCTCGTCCATCAAAAGAACTTCCGGGTCGGTCGCAAGCGCGCGCGCAAGACCAACACGCTGTTGCATGCCTCCTGACAGCTGATCGGGGAATTTGGCTTCGTATCCGGCAAGTCCAACTCGCTCAATCCATTTTGATGCGGCGGCCTCACGGGATTTACGATCTGTACCCTGAATTTCGAGGCCATAGGCAACGTTATCCATCACATTGCGATGGGGCAACAATCCAAACCTCTGAAACACCATGCCAAGCCGTTTGCGCCGAAACGCATTCAAGGCCGGAATATCCATCGCAAGGATATCCTCACCGCCAAAAGAAACGCTTCCCGCCGTTGGGTCAATCAGGCGGTTTAAGTGTCGGATCAGGGTTGATTTCCCCGACCCGGAAAGACCCATGACGACAAAGGTTTCCCCCTGTTCAATCGACAGGGAAACATCATGCAGGCCAACCGTATGGCCTGTTTTGGCAAGGATTTCATCCTTATCAGAACCGGCCCTTGCCAGTTCAAGTGCCCCCTCGGGATCAGGGCCAAAGATTTTGAAAATATTGCGGATTTCGATGTAGCTCATCACACGTCCTCCGCATGGCTGCGTTGTGATCGTTTGCCATAAGCCTGTCCGATCCGGTCAAACACAACCGCCAGCAACACAATCGCAATTCCGGCTTCCATGCCGGCCCCAACGTCCAAACGTTGAATGCCCATCAATACTTGCTCGCCAAGGCCACGTGCCCCAATCATCGATGCGATCACGACCATTGAAATCGACATCATCGTGGTTTGATTGATCCCGGCCATGATATTGGGAAGCGCTAATGGCAACTGTACGCCAAACAGGATTTGTTTGCGGCTGGCGCCAAACGAGCGCGATGCTTCGAGAACTTCCTGATCGACAAGGCGAATGCCCAAATCGGTTAGTCGGATGACCGGTGGTGCGGCATAAATAACCGTGGCCAGAATGGCCGGAACCTTGCCCAAGCCAAACAGCATTAGGGCAGGGATCAGGTACACAAAGCTCGGCATGGTTTGCATGGTATCAAGCACGGGCAACATGATGGCCCTTAGGCGGTTTGACATCGCCATGGCAATGCCGACCGGTACCCCAATAATCACTGAAAGCGACGTGGCAACAATCATAAGGGCCAAGGTCTGCATCGCCTTGTCCCAAAGGCCAAGTGTGCCAATGGCAAACATCGCAATCACAAGGCCTGTCGCCAGTTTCCAGTTCTTGCTGGCATGCCACGTGATCGCGGCAATCGCAATCAGGACAACCCACCACGGGGCGCCGCGCAAAACTTGTTCTAGCGCGACCAGCACCGTTAGCAGGCTATCGGCAAAGGCCTCAAACGCCGCACCATAATTGATCACCAGCCAATCAACGAACTGATTGACCCATTTGCCCAACGGCACATTCAACTGTTCTGGAAACATGATGGCGCTTTGCCCGATTTGCTCAATAAATCAACGAGCGGAAGAGCCTAACAAGATCAATCTCGTAACACACGGTTAAAATGACCCGAGCACGGTGCTCCTGCCAGACGCTCCTGACATTCAGACCCTAGTGAAGCGTTGGGGAATGCAAATCTGCAATCAAGAGGCAGAAAGCGAATTTATCGAAATAATTTTAATTGATATCTGTGTGGCAATTCCCACGTCCAAACTTGTTTGTATTCATTGATGAATGCAGCCCACCTGTCGAACGTTGAAATGATCCGGGAGAGTATGATGTCACTGAAATTGGTAACGATAACGACGGCATGCGCACTAACACTTATGTCGTTTGTTAGTGTAGGTACCGTGCATGCCAATGAATATGAGGCCGAATTGAAAAGCTTCGCCGAGGACGTCAAAGGGTGGATCGGTGATCCGGTGGTGATTGATGCGGTCAAGATGCAGAACGAAAAGAATGCGTCACTCGGCCAGGCCGACATTGACGAGCTGGACAAACAGTGGCGGGCAGAAACATCCGCTGCAAGTCAGCCCATGATCGATGAGGTTCTTGGTCGTGATCTGTCGAGCTTCCTGAAACAGAAATCCGAAGAATCCGAAGGCCTGATTACTGAAATATTCGTCATGGATAACAAGGGCCTGAACGTCGGGCAAAGTGGCATCACCAGTGACTACTGGCAGGGTGATGAAGCCAAATGGCAAGAAACATACAGTGCCGGAAAAGATGCCATTCATCTTGGCGATGTCGAACTTGATGAATCGACCCAGACCTATCAGTCGCAATTAAGTCTTCCGGTGGTTGATGCCGCTGATGGCAGCGTCATCGGGGCGGTCACAGTCGGCATTAACGTCGAACTCTTGCAATAGAACCCTGATCAAAACAAATGCCGGATGGATATGCCCATGTCTCATCCGGCATATAAATTTTGCAATATGACCGGAGTGATGAGATGAGCCTGGCAGCGCAAAGTTCCAGTATCCCGGACTTTAAAAAAAGCGGGTGGTCGATCCGGGGGAAGTTGTTGGCAGTGGTCGCTGCCGTCGTGACAGTGGCGTTTTTGGCAGTGATCTATCTGGGGATCGCGTTCTCTGTTGACTCGGCCCGTACAAAACTGTCTGAAAGCAACCGGGTCGTTACGAACCTGATTGCCTCGCAGATTGGTGGCGCGGTCAAATTTCGCAAGGAAGATGCGATTGTTGCCAGCTTCGGCTCATTGATCGAAAATAGTGACAGTGGTCTGGCATCTGCGATTGTGTTTGATATTGCGGGCGAAGAAATAACCAGATTTCTCCAGCCTGATGAAGCCGCCCCTGACGTCGCAGAAGTTCAAAAAATGGTTGCTGCTGTGCTCGCCGGTGGCGCGCCGCAGGAAAAAATGATCGCCGGAAAGCAAGTTGTTGCATCGCCATCGTTTTTTGGTAAATCGGATGCGCCCAACGGTGTGATTGTATCGGGCTGGGGGTTTGATGCCCTTGAAGCGGACATGCGTGATAACGCATTTCGCCTTGCCGCAATTGCCTTTGTACTACTGGCGGTACTGTTGATTGTGCTGGTTGTTATCATTCAAAAGATCGTGGCAAGCCCCTTACAGTTGATGTCCGGGGTCATGACCGATCTTGCCGATGGTCATCTTGAGGTTGATATTCCGGCCTCAGGCCGCGGAGATGAAATCGGTGAAATGGCGCACGCGCTTAGTATTTTTAAGGCCAATGCCATTCGGGTCGAGCATATGCGTAAAGAACGCGATGAACTCGAAGAACGCAACCGTTCGGAAAATAAACAGCGGCTTGCAGACACGTCCGTGTCGTTCCGAAACACCATCGGGCAAATTGTCGATAGCGTCCGTAACGCGGCAAGCGCTCTGAGCGGCAATGCGCAAACACTGTTTACAACAACAGATGACTCTCGCCAGAAAACTGAAAAAGTCCTTGAACGGGTCGCAGAGGCGACCGCCGATGTGCGCTCAATCACCGAAGCCGCCGGAACGTTACGCATCGCACTCGAAGAGGTATCTCAGCAGGTGTTTGGCGCACGGGCGGTAATTGAAACGGCAGTTGATCAAACCCGCCACACGGATGAAACGGTCGCGAACCTTTCATCAGAAGCTGAAAAGATTGGCGATGTTGTAAAACTCATTCAGGACATTGCTGAACAAACCAACCTTCTTGCCTTGAACGCAACGATTGAGGCAGCCCGTGCGGGCGACGCTGGCAAGGGCTTTGCCGTTGTGGCCAACGAGGTCAAGACACTGGCAAACCAAACCGCCAAGGCGACGGAGGACATCACCCGTCAGATTGCATCTGTCCAGTCCATTTCGGGACAAACCGCCGATGCGATTTCCGAAATCCGCGAATGTATAGATCAGGTGCAGAGCGTTTCAATCGAGATTTCAAACGCGGTTGAACGGCAATCAAGTGCAGCAAACGATATCACAACAACAATTGAACACGCCGATACCACCATCCACCGGGTGAGCCGCGATATCGAAGACGTCTCAAGCTCAATCCATCACGCCAGCGAAATCACCGAAGAGGTCCGTCGGTCTTCGTCTGACTTAACCGGCGAGGCGGATCGCCTGCACCAAAATGCCAACAAGTTTATTGAAAACATTCACTAAACCTGTGTGAAAGGCAAAAGGGCCCGTGACGAACACCTCAGATAAGTCAAACACCCCGCAAGATGTCTCCTGCGGGGTGTTTAGTGATTGGCGATCAGGTTAAATCCTGATCGCGGTAGTCAATTGGATTACTTCGCCGCAGCGCGGGCTTCTTCGAGCCAGCCGTCGAAGGTTGCGCGATGGCCTTTGATCCAGGCATCGGCATGACGTGCGATGTCTTCGGCGGATTTTTCACCGTCGCGCATGGCAAGGTTTTCAGCCGAGATATCATTGGCCGACAGTTCCATGATTGCAAACAGCTTCGCCGCCGCTGGATTTTCATCGGTCCATGCTTTGTTGGCGATGATCTGCTGGTTGTTGACCTGGAAACCATAGTTGCTGCCGTCTGGAAGGGCGGTATCGGCATCCTTGTTTTCACCCGGAAGCGATGAGAACGGAACCTGCAACCAGGTCACGTCTTTACCCGGGACCAGAACGCCCGACACCCAATACGGGGTCCATGTGTAATACAGGACCGATTCACCGGCTTTGTAACGGGTGATCGTATCGGCGATGATGGCCGAATAGGAACCCTGATTGTGGGTAACGGTGTCGCGCAGGCCATAGGCATCAAGGTGGTTTTCAATCACACCTTCACAGCCCCAGCCCGGGTTGCAGCCCGAAAGGTCGGCTTTGCCATCGTCATTGGTATCAAACAATGCCGCGATTTTCGGGTCTTTAAGCTGTTCGATATTGGTAATGTTATATTCATCAGCCGTTTTTTTATCGATCAGATAACCCTGAAGCGCCCCCGGTGAATAAACACCTTCGCGATAGATTTTTTCAACACCGCCGGCGGCCTTGTAGAAATCGGCATGCAGCGGATTCCAGTGATCGGCCATAAAGGTCGCATCACCATTGCCAATGGCAACATGGCCAGCCGCATATTCGATTTCCTGGATGTCTTTAACGTCGTAACCAAGCTCTTCAAGAGCCTTCATAACCACAACGGTCTGAAAGGTTTCTTCAGCGATGGAGCTTTTAAGCGGCTGAACTTCAACGCCTTCACCCGGCATCATGTTGTCAGCAAACGCAGTGCCGGTCATCAGCATTGAGCCGGTAACGGCAATAGCAGCACCCGCAGAAAGTTTCTTCAGGAACGTCATGAACTTCTCCTTGTTGATAGATTGAGGTCGTATTGGTTGACCCCGTTCTCCAAACTGACGGAACCGCAAAAGGTTCCGCCCGCTATCTCGTTTATGTGTATTATTTTTTGCCCAGAACTGATCGCACAAGTGCCGCAGGACCAGCTTCATACCAGTGCCGTGTGCCTTTGGACCGCTGGTCCTTGCCCAGCGCCTGGGTCATGCGATCGAGAACGATGGCCAGCAGAACAATGCCAACCCCGCCAATCGTTGCCAGCCCCATATCAAGTCGGCCAATACCGCGCAGAACCATCTGACCAAGACCGCCAACCGCAATCATCGATGCAATCACAACCATCGAAAGGGCAAGCATCAGGGTTTGGTTGACGCCGGCCATGATGGTCGGCATCGCAAGCGGCAACTGCACACGAAACAGAAGCTGTTTCGGGCTGGCCCCAAATGAACGGGCGGCTTCAACCAGATCGCTTGGGACCTGACGGATGCCAAGGATGGTCAGGCGGATCAGGGGTGGCAGGGCAAAGATAATGGTCACCACAACACCCGGCACATTGCCGATACCAAACAGCATCACAATCGGCACCAGATAAACAAACGCCGGGGTGGTCTGCATTGCATCAAGGATTGGACGGACTGCATTCGATGCACGTTCGTTACGCGCCAGCCAAATGCCAGTCGGAAGACCAATCACAATACAGAAAAATACCGATGTCAGAACAAGCGACAATGTCACCATTGCTTCCGACCATGCGCCAATAAGGCCAACAACAATCATGGAAATCATGGTGCCAATGGCAAGGCGGCGTCCGGCCAGTTGCCATGCAATCAGTGCCATAACAATGATGACGATGATGGCTGGTGTTGCCTGAAGTCCGGTTTCAACGCCGGTCAGAACCGCATCAATTGGCCAGCGGATGGCCTGGAAAACACTGCGGAAGTGCGTGACAATCCAATCAAGACCATCATTGACCCAGCCATCCAGCGGGATCACGGCATCCTGAAAGGGATGCAGGATATCAAAATGCTTTTCCGGGGCAGGGGCGGCATTAGACAACCAATCGGTTGATGATGCCGCGTCGCCAGTGCCGCCGCCCGGACCAGATGGGGCCGCGGTGCCAGTAGCGCCACCCGGGCCAGATGCACCAGTTGATGCAGCCCCTGATGCGCTATCAGTACGTTCGGTAGTGGCGTTGGTCTGGCCCCAAGGATTACTGTTATCAGCCATTGGTGCCATCTCCTTCACGGTCGAGTGTTGCCAGCAGGTTGGCTTTCTTGATCACGCCCATATATTTTCCGTCATCACCAACAACAGGCACACCGCACGGGGCGTGCGCTACAGTTCCGATCAGTTCGGAAAGCTGTGTGTCATGGGAAACCGGTTCAACACCGGGTAAAAAGGCGGCTGAAAGTTTATCCGCGCCCGATTTAATGGCGGCATCAAGGGTATCGATCGAAATCACACCGTGGAAATCAAGCTTGTCGCCAACGATATAGGCGTATTCGCGGTCTTCCTTATTCAAACGGCTGAGCGCGGTTTTAAGGCCAACACCTTCGCGTTCGATCACGGTGACTTCGCGTTTTGACGCAATGTCCTTTGCGCTGAGGATGGTGGAAACATCAACCCCGCGGAAAAACGATTTGACATAATCATTGGCCGGATTGTTCAGAATTTCTTCTGGAGTGCCGACCTGAACGACAATGCCGCCTTCCATAATTGCGATACGATCACCGATCCGCATGGCTTCATCAAGATCGTGCGAGATAAAGATGATCGTGCGTTTATGTTCGCGCTGAAGGGTCAGGAGTTCATCCTGCATTTCCGTACGGATCAAAGGGTCCAGTGCGGAAAAGGCTTCATCCATCAACATCACAGCCGGATCATTGGCCAACGCACGCGCAAGGCCAACACGTTGCTGCATGCCGCCCGACAGTTCATCGGGATATGAATTGGCATGTGCGGGAAGGCCAACTTGCTCAAGTGCGACAAGGGCGCGTTTGTGGCGCTCTTTTTCATCCATACCCGCCAGCTCAAGACCAAACGATGCATTATCGATGACCGAAAGATGCGGCATCAGGGCAAAGGATTGAAACACCATCGCCATGTCGCGGCGGCGCAGGTCGCGCAATTCTTCGTCGGACATCGCGGCAATATCAACGCCATCATATAAAACCTGACCCGATGTCGGTTCAATCAGGCGGTTCAATAGTCGCACAAGGGTCGATTTTCCCGAGCCAGACAGCCCCATGACGACAAATATTTCACCTTGTTTGACGGTGAAGTTTGCCCCGCAAACACCAACGGTCTGTCCAGTTTTGTCAAAGATTTCGTCTTTGTCGACCCCGTCATTGATCATTTGCATTGCCTGATCAGGACGGTCGCCAAAGACTTTATAAAGGTCTTTTACAACGATTTTTTCGGTCATGAGTCCTTGTCGATTTTTGGCGACAAACAACGCACATCACGCAGGCAAACAGCCTTTGCGCGGCAAACATCGTTCATCAGTCTGTTTTTATGTCGATGGTGGCATAAGAGGCCAAAAGCCCCGCAGGTTTCCCCAAGCCATGTCTGAATTTGTCGGCAGATGGTTACAGGTCAAAACATTTGATGTCAAATTATAATCACGTTACGCTTCCGACGATTGGGGAACGAGGAGACGTGGTGTTATGGTTGAAAAACAACAAAAAAAGCGGGAATTTCTGGATGTTCTTGTTGCGTTGCGGCAGATTATCCGGGCAACAGACCTTCATTCAAAATATGTTATGAAAGTTTGTGGTCTTACTGTTCCGCAGCTTGTTGTTCTACTCGCGATTGAGGAGCTCGGAGCTGTGACGGTGCGGCAGATTTCCCACCACGTGTCGCTCAGCCAAGCAACGGTAACGACAATCCTGAACCGGCTTGAAACCCGTGATTTCATCAAGCGCACGCGCAATGCCACGGACAAACGCGTTGTGAACAGTTGTCTGACCGATAAGGGGCGTGAAATTCTTGTGGATACGCCGCCCTTGATGGACGGGCACTTCATGCGCCGCTATCAGATGCTTGATGTCGCCAAGCGCGGAGAAATTCTTGAGACACTTCAGCATGTCGCACACCTGATGGCGTCCGATGACGTCGACACCTGCCCATCGGTCAGTGATGATGAACTTGATCCGATATTATCGTCATTCCCAATCCATCTTGAACCCAGCCAAGATCGATGAACGCGCAAATAGTGTGATCAAAAGCTGACAAGGCGCAGATATTTCACTGCGCCTTGTTTGGAAAGTCTATTGGTATCAAGGGCCTTAAAGCGCGCTTTCAACCTTTTGCGCAACACTTTCAGGAACCCATGATTTCCAGATATCAGGTTTCTGTTTCAGGAAATAACGCGCAGCCCCATCTGGCTTTTCATCATTTTCCTGCATGTAGGCCAGCATTTCAGAAACCAGCGCATTGCTTGTTTCATAGTTGGTCAGGAACGTGATCAGATTGGGGGCTGCTTCCTTGAAATCATTATTCACACCCACTGTTACCGTGCTTTGCGGATAGGCTGTTGCTTTGGTCGGTGTGGCATCGGTTTTCAGCGCATCAAAGATTTCCTTGTCATACGCCGGTTCTTCAAGACGATAGCTGTCATAAAGACCCATCACCCACGTCGGCCCCCAGTAGTAATAAAGGGCTGGCTTGCCGCGTTTGTGTGCCGATGCGATGGCGGCTGAAAGTGCCGCCCCGGTACCAGGACGGAAATTGGTGAAGCTGTCATCAAGGCCATAGGCCGCAAGCTTACCCGAATTGACCTTTTCACAGACCCAGCCCGACGGGCAGTTGTAAAAACGTCCTTTTCCGGGTTCTTCAGCATCAGCAAACAGGTCGGTGTATTTGGGCAGATCATCGACCGATTTCAGATCAGGGGCCATCGGTTCGATACCACGTTCGGCATCGCCTTCAATAACATAGCGCGGGACAAACCAGCCTTCAACGGCGTCATCGAAATTAACCCCGATTTGGCTGACATTCCCGGCGGCCTCGGCCTTTTTCCAGGCGTCAGCAACATTGTCGCGCCAGATTTCCATGACGACATCAACATCGCCCTTGCCAGCCCCTGTCAAGAGCGGGATGACATCGCCGGGCAGGGCATCGGTTTTACAGCCGTAGCCTTTTTCTATGATGAAACGGGCCACGGCATTATGGAACAGGGCGCTGTCATAGTTCAGTCCGGCGAACATCACCGGCCGATCTATTTCACAGGATGCGTCCTGTGCCTGTGCTGTGGTTGCGAATGTGGTAAATGCGAGGCCAGCGGCCATCAACATTGCGGCTCCGGTAGGCAGGGTGTTCATCCTTCTGTCCCTTCGTTGTTGCGGTCCGGAATCGCATCAAATGCAATGTCTTGCAGGTTCGTGCCGTGATCTCGCGGGTTCAAACCAGACCTTGCCCCTGATACAGGTGATGTGAGTTTAACCGTGGGTTCAAAAGTCATGCAACCCTGCGCATTGGTATTTATCGCAAAGAATGCCGGACACGGTTTGAATGATCATCGCAGAAGGCTCCTGACATTCATGGCAGGAGCTGTCAGTGGAATGCATTTTTATGTGGCGATAATTCCGTGAGTTTAACGGGTTTTATCGTTATGTTGGGCAAAACAAACCTGTGGGGCCTGTCATGATGCATACCAGTCTGTTCGTCTTTGATATCGAAACCGTTCCCGATATCGACGTCTTGCCGCAATTGACAGGTGAAACCGCCCCGGACCCGGAAACCGGGCGCAAGATGCTTGAAGACTATCACCTTGAAATCACCAATGGACGCAATGGCTTTCCCCGTCAGCCGTTTCACAAGGTTGTCGCCATCAGTTTTCTACGCGCCACCATCCAGCGCGATGACAATCTTGAAATGTACGAAATCGAAGAACTGCGGTCGGGCGGTGATCTAACATCCGAGGAAAAGGATTTGGTCAACGGGTTCTTTGCCTATTGCGGGAAACTGTTCCCGCGTCTTGTCAGTTTCAATGGGCGGGGGTTTGATCTACCGGTTTTAAAATACCGCGCGATGAAGCACGGTGTGACGGCGCGCTGGCTGCATCAATCGACCAACAAGTGGGAAAACTATACCTCGCGTTATGCACCGAACTGGCATTGTGACCTGGCCGAAGTTCTGTCTGATTACGGGGCATCGGCGCGAACCAAAATGAACGAAGTCTGTGCCGCCCTTGATCTGCCGGGGAAAACCGGGGTCGATGGCAGTAAGGTGTCGGGCATGTTCGACAACGGCGAGATTGACGGCATTCGACGCTATTGCGAAACCGATGTGCTCAACACCTATCTTTTGTATTTGCGTCATGCGCTGCATACCGGGCTAACCGACCATGACAGCTATAACCATGCGATCAATCTAACAGTGTCGTGGCTTGAAGAACGCGCTGGTGATATTCCTGCCTATCAGGAATTCCTTGATGGATGGCGCGCATCAAGCGGTGGATCATTTAATGTTCTGTGATTACATCAGCCCGATTTGAGACAGTCTGATCAGCCTTTCCAAACTTATACGCTGTTCTGTGTATTAAGTGAAAAAGTTCACGTTCCCGGGTTGAATGAGCAGTTTCTTGTTGAAATTATTGGTGATGAGACTTAATTGCAGCAGGTGACTGCAACTGAGTTGCAGCCTCAAAGATCAGATACAAGGCAATTGAACTTCAAAAGGGAACGGTCTGATGGAAATCGGGAAACTTATCGGCGGTGCAGTCTTTGGCGCAGCAGCATTTGGTGCGGTGGCGGCATCCGCACAGGAAGTGAATGTTTATTCTTTGCGCCAGGCATTTTTAGTCGAACCATTGTTTGAAAAATTCACGGAGCAGAGTGGCGTAAAGGTCAATGTGATCTTTGCGGAAAAAGGTCTGGTTGAACGTATCAAGCAGGAAGGTGCCAACAGCCCGGCCGATATCCTGATGACAGTTGATATCAGCCGTATTCAGCAGGCGGTCGATGCCGGTGTCACCGAAGCCGTTTCGAACGACACCCTTGCTGCCAATATTCCGGCACATCTGCGTGACCCCGAAGGGCACTGGTTTGCCCTGACCCAGCGTGGTCGTGCGATCTATGCCTCCAAGGACCGGGTTGCAGAAGGCGAAATCACATCCTACGAAGATCTTGCCGATCCGAAATGGGAAGGCCGCATATGTACCCGTTCGGGCACCCATGTTTACAACGTTGCCTTGTTTGCTTCGATGATTGCCGTTCACGGTGAAGAAAAAGCCAAGACATGGCTTGAAGGCCTGAAATCAAACCTTGCACGCAAACCGCAGGGCAATGACCGCGCACAGGTCAAGGCGATCAAGGAAGGCGAATGTGATCTTGCCATTGGTAATACGTATTACTATGGCAAGATGCTTGAGAATGAAGAACAGCGTCCGTGGGCGGAAGCGGTCAATATCGTCTTCCCCAATCAGGACGGTCGCGGCATGTCGATGAATATTTCCGGCATGAGTCTGATCAAGGGTGCCCCTAATCAGGAGAATGCGGTCAAGCTGATGGAGTTCCTAAGCGACGACGTGGCACAGAAAATCTATGCCGAGGTAAATTACGAGTATCCTGTCAAATCGGGTGTCGAGTGGGCCGAAAACGTTAAATCATGGGGCACGTTCAAAGCTGATACCGTATCATTGGCCGAGATTGCCCGTCTAACGCCCGCGGCGATCAAGATGGTCGACGAAATCGGGTACAACGAATAGTCAGACAATTTGAGACTGCGTTGTTTTGCAAAGGGGATGGTCATATGCCATCCCCTTTCTACGTTCGTGATCACGTTATTTTGACAGAGTTTCGGCACGTGAGCATTGCTCATATGTGGTTTTGGGACTTGCAAAATGGGGGGCGAGGTCGTTAATTTCGGCCAAAGCAAATACAAATCATTCCTAATTGCTGCAAACCCGCGTGGCACACCCAAGAGAGGCATTCATGATTTCACTGCGCAAAACGGTCTTTGGTCTTGTCGCGGTCGCAATGGGCATATCGTTGAACCAGCCGGCCACTGCAGCAGAAGAAGTGAATGTCTATTCCTTACGCCAGCCATTTTTGATCGAACCGATGTTCAAACGCTTTACCGAGGAAACCGGTATTCGCGTCAATACGCTGTTTTCACAAAGTGGACTGGTTGAACGGATCAAACACGAAGGGCGTAACAGCCCGGCGGATTTGCTTTTAACCGTTGATATTGGCCGCATCCAGGATGCGGTTGATGCCGATATTGCCCAACCCCTTCAAAGCGATATAATCCGTAGCAACATCCCAGGTCAGTTCCGTGACGAGAATAATCTCTGGGTCGGGCTGACAACCCGCGCACGTGTCATTTACACCTCACTTGATCGTGTTGCCCCCGATGAAATCGCCACCTACGAAGACCTTGCAGACCCAAAATGGAAAGGCCGCATTTGTATCCGGTCGGGCATGCATGTTTATAACATTGCGTTGATCGCATCGATGATTGCCAATCATGACGAAGCATATACCAAAAAATGGCTGACAGCCCTTAAGGACAATCTTGCACGCAAGCCTCAGGGGGCCGATATCGACCAGATTGAAGCCGTGTCACAGGGCGTATGTGATATCGCGATTGGTAATTCGTATTATTACGGCAAGATGCTTGATGATCCCAACAAGGCACCGGCAGCCAAAGACGTGCGCATTGTCTTCCCCAACCAGGGGGATCGCGGTACACACGTCAATATTTCCGGCGTTGCCCTGATGAAGCATTCCCCCAATCAGGAAAACGCCATCAAGCTGGTGGAATTCCTGTCGGGTGATGAAGCACAACACATGTATGCCGATGTCAACTTTGAATATCCCGTCAAACCGGGCGTGGCCTGGTCGGAAATGGTGCGTTCATGGGGCACGTTCAAACACGACGATTTGTCGTTGAATGTCGTTGCCGCAAAACGTGGGGATGCGATCCGCATGATTGATGAAGTCGGATTTAACGAATAGACCCAGCGCATTAATCATATCGTCCGTCGTGTTGGGCGTATGTGTGGTCGAAATGTCGTGCAATGGTGCATTTACCGGGGTGGGTTGCGTCTGAACGTTTGCCTTTAAGCGCCATTGCAGGCTATCACGATGTGGCCTTCGACCAAGAAGACGAGAACGATATTGAACACCGCACGCCAAACAAGCCGCAAAATGAAAAGGGACGAAGATATTCGTCCGACCGTCGCCACGGAAACGTTTGATCCGATGCGGACACCAACCGGAAGCGTTGCCATGCGCTGGTTGCCGCGTGGGCAATCTGCGATCTGGTTGTTTGGCGCGTTTGTGATCGCCATTCTGGTGGCAGCCCCGATTGTCGCGGTGATTTATATCGCGCTCTTTCCGACCGAAAACATCTGGCCGCACTTGGCATCGACGATGCTGCCCCGATACCTCAAAAATACAGGCATTTTGATGCTTGGCGTCGGGGTCGGGGTGACATTGATCGGGGTTTCAAGCGCGTGGGTTGTCACCATGTGCAAGCTGCCGGGCAAGCGGTTCTTTGAATGGGCGATGCTGCTGCCGATGGCGGTTCCGGCCTATATCGTTGCCTATGTTTATACCGATCTTCTTGAATATGCCGGGCCGTTGCAGCGAATGTTGCGTGATGTCTTCGGCTGGCAATCCGCGCGCGATTACTGGTTTCCCGATATTCGTACCAAGGGCGGGGCGATTGTGGTGCTCAGCCTGACGCTTTATCCTTACGTCTATATGCTGGCGCGGGCCGCCTTTTTGGCGCAATCGATCTGTGTGCTCGAAGCCGCCCGCATACTGGGACGCAGTTCTTGGAATTCATTCATCACGGTGGCCTTGCCCTTGGCCCGTCCGGCGATTGTGGTCGGGGTTGTCATTGCATTGATGGAAACGCTCAATGATTTTGGCACGATTGACTTCTTTGCTGTCCATACCCTTACAGCGGGCATTTTCAATGTTTGGCTTGGGATGGGCAACGCCGGTGGGGCAGCACAGATTGCCTTGACGATGCTGGCTGTGGTGATTGCGCTTTTGGTGATTGAACGCTATTCACGTCGTCGCCAACGGTTCCACGATACCACCAACCGGTTTCAGGAATTACCGGGATATGATCTTGGTCCGATGGGCAAGGTGGGTGCCTTGGCCGTCTGTATCCTGCCGATCCTGCTTGGTTTTGTCGTACCATCAGCTGTTCTGATCTACTATTCCATCGGCTATTTTGATCAAAGCTGGACGTCAGATTTCTTTGAGTTTGCCGGGAACAGTCTACTGGTGTCGGGACTGGCAACGCTGGTTGCGGTTGGATGTGCGATTTTCATGGGCTATGCGCTGCGCCTGTTCCCGCAACCGTTGTTGAAATTCTGTGTTCGATTTTCATCGGTGGGCTATGCAGTGCCCGGCGCGGTTCTGGCGATTGGCGTTCTTATCCCGTTTGCCCGTTTTGATAATGCGGTTGATGCGGTCATGCGCGATACATTCGGCATTTCGACCGGTTTGTTGTTGAGCGGTACAGTGTTTGCGCTGGTCTTTGCATATGCCGTTCGGTTTATGGCGGTATCGTATGGTTCGATCGAGGCGGCATTGGGTAAAGTTCGCCCCAGCATGGATGACGCGGCACGTACTTTGGGCGAAAGCCCTTGGGGAACTCTAAAACGCATTCATTTCCCGATGGTGCGCGGTGGCATTTTGGCGGCATCGGTGCTTGTCTTTGTTGACGGAATGAAAGAACTCCCAGCAACCTTGATCCTGCGGCCGTTCAATTTTGATACACTGGCGACGTATGTCTATCAGTTTGCCAAGGATGAAATGATTGAACAGGCAGCTCTTGGGGCCTTGACCATTGTTGTGGTCGGGGTGATCCCGGTTATTATGCTCAGCCGCGCGATTTCACGGTCACGTCCTGGCCACGGCAAGTGATTTTGTCCTTGCGGTGACATCGCATCAGATTATCTAAGTCAGGTACATCACAACAGGCGCCCAGTTTTATGCAAACCATCAAACCCGGATTGACGACACTTTCCGATGCGCTTGATATCGCCTTTGCCGAGGTTGGTATTGTGCAGGATGTCGAACAACGTCCGCTTGACGACTGTTTTGGTGCGGTGTTGCGGCGTGATGTGATTGCGAAGGTTGCAGTCCCATCGGTTGATAATTCGGCCATGGATGGTTATGCGCTGCGGTTTGCTGACCTTGCGAATATGACGACGGGGGCAATTGATGTGATCGGCAGTTCCATGGCCGGTCATCCGTTCGAAGGCACACTTCCCAAGGGAAAAGCCATTCGGGTTGCCACTGGTGCCGCCATTCCGAATGGTGCGGATTGCGTGATCATTCAGGAAAATGTTTCCGCCAATGAAAATGAAACCATCATTGAAATTCGCGATGATGTGATTGCCCGCACCCAACTTGCGCAGAACATTCGCCGTGCGGGCGAAGATATCAAGCAAGGAACGGTGGTCCTTTCATCGGGCGGGGTCCTTCGACCCCAAGATATTGCGATTGCCGCCGGGCAGGGGCTTGGGACTTTGGTCGTGGCGCGGCCTTTGTCGGTCGCGGTGTTTTCCACCGGCGATGAACTGGCAAAGCCGGGTGACCCGTTGCCGCCTGGCGGGATTTATGATTCCAACCGATTTGCCATGATTGGCATGCTGCGTAATATCGGCTGTAAGGTTACTGATCTTGGTCTGCTGACCGATGATTTCGATGTTTTGCGCGATGCTTTGGATAGTGCGGCCAAGACCCACGATGTGATTATGACGTCGGGTGGAGTATCAGTTGGTCGGGCGGATTTGCTTAAGCCGGTTGTTGATCAACTTGGTGAAATTCACGCATGGAAGCTGGCGATAAAACCCGGAAAACCGTTAATGCGGGGCAAGATTGGGAGCTGTCTTATCCTTGGCCTACCGGGTAATCCGGTTTCGGTGCTGGTTGCCGGGCTGTTATTTGCTATGCCGTTGTTGCGCCATATGATGGGGGCGGATCGTTCGCAAACGGTCCCGGTAAGGATGCCCGTTCGTGCTGGATTTGATTTCAAACGGGGGACTGGACGGCGAGAATGGTTGCGCGCACGACTTGTGCAAAATGAGGATGGCGCGTTTGAAGCAATTGCCTTTAGTTCCACAAGCTCCGGGATGCTGTCATCGATGGTCTGGGCCGACGGTTTGATCGAAATACCGGAAGACTGCGGTCAAGTTGTTGTGGGTGATGAAGTCTTTTACCTTCCGTTACGTGGGCTCCAGTAAAGCAGTTCTGCGTGATCCATGTCATTGTGATGTCGTGATCTTTGCGTGATGGTGATGAGATAATCAGAAACCGATTGAGGATGTCATGACAGTATCAGTAACCTTTTGCGGTGCCGCTGGCGGTGTGACCGGATCGTGCTATTTCCTGCAAACAGATCAGGGTAACATCCTTGTCGATTGCGGGATGTTTCAGGGCAGCAAAACCGTTCGGGAACTGAATTACGAACCTTTCGCATTTGATGTCAGCTCAATATCGGCGGTCGTTCTGACACATGCTCATATTGATCATTCAGGTTTATTGCCAAAACTGGTCAAAGCGGGGTTCAAAGGGCCGGTTTTTGCGACGGAACCGACGTGCGATCTCCTGACATACATGTTGCCGGATTCGGGATATATTCAAGAATCAGAAGTTGAACGCCTTAATCGTCGCAATGCCCGACGCGGTCGTCCGCAGGTCACACCGATTTATACCCGTCACGATGCCGAAAATACGCTCAACCAGCTAAGTGTCGTTGAATATCACGTTTGGCAGGATGTTATTTCAGGGGTTAAGGCACGGTTTTGGGATGCAGGCCATTTGCTCGGATCGGCATCAATTGAAATCGAAGTGGCGGCCACGGAACCTGATGATAAGCCGACCCGTTTGCTGTTCTCTGGCGATATTGGAACCGGTGAAGCGGTCTTTAACAATGCACCAGAGGCCCCCACTGATCTTGATTATCTCTTTGTTGAAACCACCTATGGCGATCGCAATCGCGACGATATGACGGACGATGAACGTCGTGCTTTGCTCGGTAAGGAGGTTCGTGAGGCTCTAAAAGCGGGTGGAAATCTCGTTATTCCAAGCTTTGCTGTCGCGCGAACCCAAGAGTTACTGGTTGATTTGGCGCATTTGTTTAATCGTGGCGAATTGCCCGAGGCGACTGTCTTTGTTGATAGTCCGCTTGCGCAACGAGCAACCGACGTTTTTGCAAAGCATCTAACCGGCTCGGATGCACGTGCGTTAGCGCATCCAAAGTTTCACATGGTACCGGATGTCGAGGCCAGTAAGCAGCTTGCCTTGGTCAAAAGCGGTGCAATTATTATTTCCGCAAGCGGGATGTGCGATGCCGGGCGTATTCGCTACCATCTGAAGAACAACCTTTGGCGCTCGGAGGCGACAGTTCTGCTTGTTGGTTTTCAAGCGGCGGGGTCTCTTGGGCGGGTGTTACAGCGTGGTGCAAAACGGGTACGCATTCATGGTGAGGAAATTGAGGTTCTTGCGCGTATTCGTACCCTTGATGTCTATTCCGGTCACGCCGATCAGGACATGCTTTTGCGATGGACACGCGACCGCCTACCTGTCGGGAGGCGGATCTTTTTGACCCACGGCGAAGAAGGGGCGCGAACCGCCTTTCAGCAAGTGTTGCTGGCCGAAGGGATCGATAGTAAAAAGATAGCCTTGCCCATGCTTGACGAGACCGTAATCCTGAAGTCTGGGACAGTTGAAACGGCAAAAGTCCGACCGAGATTGTCGGGCGAAGAATTATCGCGGGATGACTGGCATAATCTGTATGCTGGAACGATTACGGCACTTTCGGAAAAACTGCGTTCTGTCGAAAACGATGCGCAACGTCGTGATCTGCTTGAAAAAGTCTTGCGCGATATTGCCTCTGTGTGAGAGCAATAGGGCGGATTAAAAATTACGGTTTAAAAGTGTATCCAAAACGGATTTACTTACCGATGAGGGATATCTTGCCATCCATATTTTTGGTTGAGTAGGTATCAGGGACCACTGCGTAAGCGGGCGAATATATGTCAATCGTAGGGAACTCAGGCTATCGGGTTCTAATCTATAGCCACGATACCTTTGGGCTCGGCCACTTGCGCCGGTGCCGGACTATTGCGCATGCGCTGGTCTCACGCAGGGATGATGTTTCTGTCTTGATTTTGTCGGGGTCTCCGATTATCGGCAGTTTCGAGTTCCGTTCGCGAGTCGATTTTGTTCGTATTCCCGGCGTGATCAAACTCTCGAACGGGGAATACACGTCACTTAATCTCAATATCGATGTTGATCAGATACTTGAGATGCGTGAATCCATCATCAAACATACCGCAGACGTGTTTAATCCCGATATTTTCATCGTCGATAAAGAGCCCCTTGGCCTGCGCGGTGAGGTTGAGTCCACCTTGCGTATGTTGCGCCATCGCCGCACCCGTCTTGTCATGGGATTGCGCGATGTGATGGATGATCCGGTTCATCTGCGCGAAGAATGGGACCGCAAGCAATGCGTGCCTGCCTTGGCCGAGCTCTATGACGAAATCTGGGTTTATGGTCTGCAGGAAATCTGTAACCCGCTTGAAGGGATTGATTTGCCCCCGGGTGTGGAAAACAAAATGGCCTATACGGGGTATCTGCCGCGTACCGCAACCCAGCGTCCAACACCGGAGCACGGGGCCCTTGGTCTTGAAGAACCTTATTATCTGGTGACCACGGGTGGTGGCGGGGATGGGGTTAATTTGGTCGATTGGGTGATCAGTGCCTATGAAGCCGATGAGACCATTGCCGTGCCGTCGCTTGTCGTGCTTGGACCGTTCATGGCCCCGGGCGAGCAGAAATCCTTCATGGAACGTGCTGAAAAGATCGACAAGCTGTCGGTCATTACATTTGATGCCAATGTCGAAATGCTGATGCATAATTCTGCCGGTGTCATTGCCATGGGCGGCTATAATACGTTCTGCGAAATTCTGTCATTTGATAAGCCCGCCGTCATTGTGCCGCGCACCGTCCCGCGTCTTGAGCAATATGTCCGTGCCTCGGCGGCGGAAAAGCTCGGTCTTGTCAAAATGCTCACGGAAGACAACGGTCGGGATCCGCGTCAAATGGCCGATGCGCTTCATGGATTGATTTCGCAGCCCAAACCGTCGCATGTGACTGTTCCCAACCTGATGGGCGGGCTTGATCGGGTCGGTGATCTTGTTGATCGCTGGCTCCCGCCGCAAATGGCGGCCGAATAAGTAACGCCGGGATGCCCAATTTATGACACGCGACACTCTTGCAATCGTGGTTAAAGGTTATCCGCGATTGTCGGAAACCTTTATTGCGCAGGAAATCCTCGGCATTCAGCAGGCCGGAATTCCCTATCGGATTGTCTCACTGCGTCATCCCACGGATAAAAAACGTCACCCGATCCATGAAAGGATCACGGGGGATATCGATTATCTTCCCGAATATGTCTATCAGGAACCGCTGCGTGTTGTGCGCAGTTGGTTAAAAGTCCGAAAATTGCGTGGCTATCGCCGGGCAGTCAATATCTGGTGGCAGGATTACCGCCGTGACCGCACACCAAACCGCGCCCGACGGTTTGTGCAGGCCATTGTCATGGCGGCTGAACTTCCCGATGACATCACCCGTATTTACGCCCATTTCCTCCATACACCTGCATCGGTCGCACGCTATTGCGCGATCATGCGGGGGATTCCATGGTCCTGTTCTGCGCACGCCAAGGATATTTACACCAGTGCGGATTGGGACATGCGCGAAAAGCTGCGCGATATGGATTGGTTGGTGACCTGTACCAAGGCCAATGTCGATTACCTGCAGGAGCTGGCCGAAGACCCGTCAAAGGTTCATCTGCTCTATCACGGACTTGATTTTTCGCGGTTTCCCGAAAAGCTGCCAGATCGTGAAATGCGCGATGGCGGTAATGCCGATCAGCCAGTAACGATCTTGTCGGTCGGGCGTTTGGTCGGCAAAAAGGGCTATGACGATTTACTGCGTGCCTTGGCCAAATTGCCCAAGGACCTTTCGTGGCGTTTTGTGCATATCGGTGGGGGAAGTGGCGATAAATACCGTAAAGTTGCCGCTGATCTTGGCATTTCAGGGCGTTGCGAGTGGCAAGGTGCCCGTGATCAGAAAGAAGTCATTGCCGCCTGTCAGTCTGCTGATTTGTTTGTTCTGGCCAGCCGGATACAAAAGGACGGTGACCGTGATGGTCTGCCCAACGTGCTGATGGAAGCACAGCTTTGTGGTCTGGCGGCCGTTTCAACCGCGATATCCGCAATCCCGGAACTGATCGAAGATGGTGTGAACGGCCTGCTGGTTCCTCAGCGCAATCCCGATGAACTGGCCAAGGCCTTGCAAACCATGATCTCAAACCCGAAACAGCGCGATGAAATGGGCCGGAAGGGTAATGAAATCGTACGACGCGATTTTTCCTTCTACAGCGGTATGAAGGATCTCGCCCATCGCTTTGGCGTAACGGACGTCAATCCGGAAAGCATTTCTTCCAGCCATTCTCAGAAACCCGCAGCAGAGTAGGAGGCTACCATCTTGAGGGTTGCCTTCTATGCTCCGCTAAAGACTACTGACCATCCAGTGCCGTCGGGGGACAGGTTGATGGCGCGGATGTTGGTTGCCGCCCTTGAAGGGGCTGACATGCAGGTCGATATTGCAGCGCGTCTGCGCAGCCGGGTTTCAGATGGCAATATCCTAAAACAAGCGCGTCTGGCCGAGTTGGGGACGAAGCTGGCTGCACGACTGTTGCGCCAATATCAAACCGGCTTTCGCCCAAAGCCCGACATTTGGTTTACCTATCATCTGTATTACAAGGCACCGGACTGGATCGGTCCGATTGTCGCCGATGCGTTGGACATCCCCTATGTCGTAGCCGAGGCATCCTTTGCGCCCAAACGCGCAGATGGCCCATGGCAACAAAGTCATCAGGCGGTCGAACTGGCTTTGCGTCACGCAGATGCGGTCTTTTCGCTTAATCGTGCGGATATGGAATGCCTAAGACCAATTTGTGATGCCAGAAAATTGCATTATCTCGCACCCTTTACCCAGATTGAAAACTGGCAGGTGGCCCAACGGGCCGATATCGATCCTGCCTGCATAAAACTTGTCACAACGGCAATGATGCGCGATGGCGACAAGATGAAATCCTTTGAGGTCTTGGCAAGCGTGCTGGGCCGCCTTAAACGCGAAAATGTTGAAAACTGGCATATGACCGTCATTGGTGATGGCCCGGAGCGGACATCGGTCGAAGGTTTGTTTGCCGCGCAAGGGATCACGACACAGAACCTTTGTTTCGCAGGGCTGTGTAGTTCAGGTCAAACACGCAAACATCTTGCGTCTGCCGATCTGTTTGTTTGGCCGGCGATTAACGAAGCATACGGTATGGCCTTGCTTGAGGCACAGACGGCGGGGTTGCCTGTGTTGGCGGGAAACACGGGCGGGGTGCCTGGTGTGGTGTCGGATCAGAAAACAGGTTGGCTTGTCCCGGTTGGGGATGAAGATGCTTTTGGTGCGCAGCTAACAAGATGTCTGACAGATCAGATTGATACACTGCGTTCTTTCGGGCGCAATGCGGCCGCAAAAGCCAAGCAGGATCACACAATCGGCGCAGCATCAAATGTATTGGGTTCTGAGATTCGAAATATCGTTGCGAATGCAACGGTGGGGCGCGCATGAACAAAATACGCTTTGCCCTTTTACGCCATGGGGTGACCGACTGGAATGTTGAAAAACGTATTCAGGGCCGTTCTGACATTTCATTGCGGGCTGATACCATCGCCAAATACCGGACCCGACGTTTGCCAAACGATTGGCAAGCCGTTCCATGGTTTTGCTCGCCACTGTCACGCACACGTGAAACCGCTGATGCCTTATCGATTTCACCGGTTACACCGCAAGCCGATCTGATTGAGATGGATTGGGGCGATTGGGAAGGCCAACGATTGCCCGATCTTCGTCAGTTGCTTGGGGCTACCATGGCACAGAATGAAGATCGTGGCTGGGCGTTTCGTCCGGATGGTGGCGAAAGCCCGCAAGATGTGCTTGTGCGTGTCCAGGGTTTCCTTACCAGACAGATAAGTACGCATGGCGCCGTAAAATTTGGCGCCATCACCCACAAAGGCGTTATTCGTGCTGTTTATGCTGCGGCACGTGGATGGGACATGATGGGGAAAATCCCTGATAAACTGGATTGGGAATGCCTGCATGTTTTTGACTGGTCTGAGCAAGACGGCTTTGAAGTTGTGAAACTCAACATCGCCTTAATTCCCGCTGGTGGGGGTAATGTATGAGCGACGTCATGGTCTATGTGCAGCATTTGCTTGGTATTGGACATGTCAGGCGCATGGCCCTGATCAATCAGGCGATGCGCGGGCAGGGACTAACGGTGACTGTTGCCAGTGGTGGTATTCCGGACCCGGCACTTGATTTTGCGGCGGACGAAATTGTGCAATTACCCGCATGCCGCACAGCCGACAGCAATTTTTCAGGCCTTGTTGACGCCAATGATTGTCCGATCAATGAGGATTGGAAAAGCCGCCGGACACAGGATTTGCTGGCGGCATTCAAAGAGGCATCGCCAAAACTTCTGCTGATTGAAATGTTCCCGTTTGGGCGGCGGGCGTTTCGGTTCGAATTGATCCCCTTGATGGATGCGGCAAAGAAGGCCGGTGTTCCCATTATCTGTTCGGTGCGCGACCTTTTGGTGCGTAAGAAAGACCCTGTAAAAACCAAGTGGATGCGCGATGTCGCCCGTCAGTATTTCGACAAAGTTCTGGTGCACGGCGATCCTGATCTGTTTGGCTTTGACCATAGTTTTCCATACGCCAATGATATCGCTGACCTGATTACCTATACCGGCTATGTGGCGCCAACCAACGCATCGGAATATTTGACCGGACAGGATGATACGCGAAGTGGGGTTCTGGTCTCGGCGGGCGGCGGTGCAGTTGGCGCGGAACTGATTGAAATTGCCATTGCTGCGCGGGCTCATTCCGAGCGGTTCCGTAATGCGTCGTGGGACATCGTTGCCGGGCCGCATTTCGCGCAAGAACGCTTTGACGCAGTATCGCAAACATTGCCGCCCGGCATGGTTTTGCATCGCTTCCTGCCAGACTTTCGCGCCCGTATGGCCAAGGCTGCAGTGTCCGTTTCACAAGCCGGGTATAATACGTTGATGGATGTTCTTTCGACAAAGACACCGGCGGTCATGGTGCCGTTTGCCGAAGGTGGGGAAAGTGAACAAAAAGAGCGCGGCGAAATTTTATCAAGTGCCGGTGTCATTTCCCTGCTTGATCTTAGTGGCCTGACTGCGCAATCATTAGCAAAACAAATAGATCGTGCCAATCAACCGCAAAATCTGAATATTGCGTTGGATGGCGCGCAAAGAACTGCGTCACTTATCGCAGCTTTGATAAAGGGATCGGCATGAGCAGTTGGGATCATTTGCGCGCAGAACTTGATCTGTGGCAATCCGAAGGACGGATTGCCACAGCATGGTGGCGCGATGATGATGCTGTAACGGTAACCCCGCAACTCGATACCATTCTGGCATTTGAACAGAAATACAAGGTGCCGCTTGCCTTGGCCGTGATTCCGGCAAATTTGCAAAACGATCTGGTCGAGCGGCTGGCAGAAACTCTTGATACCCGTGTGTTGCAGCATGGATGGGCCCACCAGAATCATATGCCCGATGGGCGCAAAAAACAGGAACTTGATGACGTACGCGATCTTGGTACCGTCGTTGCCGATTTGCGCAAAGGGTTTTCGGTGCTGTCATCACGGTTTGGGAACCGGTTCCTTCCGGTGGTTGTTCCGCCGTGGAACCGTATCGCCGACGATGTGGTCGCAACCCTAAATTCCCTGGGTTTCTGTGGTTTAAGCACCTTTAATGCGCGCCAAACTGCCGAGCCGTACAAGGGGCTGTTGCAGGTAAATACCCATGTCGATGTCATTGATTGGCGGGGCAGTCGTGGATTTGTTGGTGAAGACGTGGCGCTTGGGTCTATGATCGCCCATCTTGCCGCCCGTCGTACCGGTGCTGCTGACCCAAAAGAGCCGACTGGTATCCTGACCCATCATCTGGTCCATGACGGGGCAACAACACATTTTCTTGATAATCTTTTTTCGATGGAACATTCAGCACTCAGCTGGCTAAGAATTCCCGGAGTATTTCCATGGCAATAAGTCCGAACAAACATCCGGAGCTCGATGACGCGCCAGTCGTCGACGAAGCGATTGATCCGGTAAAACCAGCCGGGGTACATGATCGTGATGTGCAAATGCTGGCCTATCCGACAAAAACAATGGCGCCTGATTTGGCCAAATCAATTGTTGGTTTGCTGATTTGCGGGGTGATTGCCCTGATCCCGGAAATGCTTGCCATCATTCAATGGACCTCAGCCGGGCTGTCCTTGCTGTTCATTTTTTACTTTGTGCGGACTTTGCTGCGGTTCCAGTCGAAAATTTACATTTCCGAATATGGCATTCGTCTTTCAAGCATGCAGGGCGGGACGGCGTTTGCCTGGTCGGAACTTTCGAAGTTCCGTTTGCGTTACTTCAGTACCAAGCGCGATGGCAACAAAGGTTGGTTTGAACTTACACTGCAAGCCGGAGATGCCAAGATTGTAGCTGAATCCACCTTGGTTGGCTTCGACGAACTTCTTGATATTTCTCGTGATTGGGCGAAAGATAACCAACTTCTTGTGGACGACGTTACACGTACCAATCTGATGCGCATGGATGAGGCTGAAACGCTTGTTCGGGCTGTCGCATCAGAAAGGTCAAATGGTGGTGCCTAAGAAATTATGACTGACATTCTGCGTATCAAGGACCTGAAAGTTGAATTTGTTTTGCCCCATATGCGGGTCAAGGCAGTCGAAAACGTCACTTTTCGGATTGGTGCGCAGGAAACAGTCGCTTTGGTCGGCGAATCAGGGTCGGGCAAGAGCACAATTTCACAGGCCATCATGGGGCTGTTGCCCAAGGTCGCACAGATCACCAACGGTTCGATTATATTTGCAGACCCCGACAAGCCCGGAACGCGCGTCGATATTGCCATGCTAGATCGTTCTGGCGCGCAAATGCGATCAATACGCGGTGGCCGGATATCGATGATTTTTCAGGAGCCGATGAGCTCCCTGTCCCCGCTTCATACCATTGGTGATCAGATTTGCGAGGCTGTTCGCCTTCACCGAAAGGTCGGCAACAGCGAGGCCCGCGAACTTGCCAAGGAAATGCTAACGCTTGTCGGGTTTGCCGACCCAAAACGCGCGCTTAAGACATATCCGTTTGAATTGTCTGGTGGCCTGCGTCAGCGTGCGATGATTGCCATGGCCATGGTGTGTCGACCTGCCTTGTTGGTTGCGGATGAACCGACGACTGCACTTGATGTCACCATTCAGGCGCAAATACTGCGTTTGATCCGGGAAGTTCAAAGCGAACTTAAAATGTCGGTGCTGCTGATCACCCACGATCTCGGGGTGGTGGCCAATATGGCCGATCGCATGGTGGTTATTTATGATGGACGGGTAGTTGAGTCGGGCAGGACCGACGATGTGTTTATCAATCCGGGCCATGCCTATACACAGTCGTTGCTCGCTGCTGTACCACATTTTGACATGGGGCCCGACGAACGACTAAAGCCGTTGCGTGAAATCAAACCAAAGACCGGTAGTCTTTTAGCACTTAACGAGTCCGAAGATGATCCACGCGAACAAACCGAAGTTCCGCCGTCATTGGCCTTACATCCAAGCATGGCGAGCGAGCCGGTTCTAGCCGTGCGCCACCTCAGCAAAAGCTTTACCCAGCGTAAGGGCAACTGGTTTAAGTCCGAACATCATTCAATCCCGGCAGTGTCGGACGTATCGCTTACGGTGAACCGCGGCGAATGCGTTGGTCTGGTTGGCGAAAGTGGTTGTGGCAAGACAACGCTGTCCAAACTGATTATGCGGGCGATGGACCCGGATGATGGATCGATCCTGTTTCGCGGTGAAAGCGGTCAGATGACCGAGCTGACGGGCCTTGATGAAGATCAGCTAAATCCATATCGCAAACGCATCCAGTTTGTTTTTCAGGACCCGTTTGGATCACTTAATCCACGCATGACAGTGCAGGATATCATCACAGAGCCAATGATCATCCATGGGGTCGGCAATAGCGCCTATCACCGTAAGATGGTGCTCGAACTGATGGAAGTTGTCGGGCTCGACCCACGTTTCCTGAGCCGTTATCCGCATAGTTTTTCTGGTGGTCAACGCCAGCGTATCGGCATTGCACGTGCGCTCAGCCTTAAGCCGGACCTGTTGATCTTTGACGAACCGACGTCGGCACTTGATGTGTCAGTTCAGGCGCAAATACTTAATCTTTTAAAAGATTTACAACGTGATCTTAATTTGACTTATCTGTTTATCTCGCACAACCTTGCGGTCATAGATTATGTCGCGGATCGCATTGCTGTGATGTGTGCTGGTCGTATTGTTGAGTCTGCACCACGTGAACAACTGTTCCGCAACCCGCTGCATCCATATACGCAGGCGTTGCTCAATGCTGTTCCGTTTGCTGATCTGGACCATCCACTTGATTTCAACAAGATCATGGATGGCAAGGCGTCTGATCCGGCGCGCTGGCCTGCACCCTTTACGATTAACCGTAATAGCGACCCGAAAATGATGCAGTTTGCCGAAGACCATTTTGTACGCGCCGAGCGTGCCGATTTTACGGAGATAGCAATATGACCCGGTGGCCCAATGACAAAGGTTGTGTTTTTCGCCATGCCATCATGGGGGCTATCTTCGCCGGTGGGCTTTGCTCCGGTGGGGCAGTTCTTTCGACATCAGCGCAGGCCGAGGTACCGTATTTTGAGGATGCTGTTGCCAGTGGCGACTTGCCACCGATGCTTGATCGGTTGCCAGAACATCCCAAAGTGATCGATTTCGACGCCGAAGATAAAACTGTTGGCAAGTATGGTGGCCAGTTCGTGACCATCATGGGCCGGTCAAAAGACATCCGCATGGCGGTTGTTTACGGCTATGCGCGGTTGATCGGCTATGATGAAAACCTTGATCTGAAGCCTGACATTCTTGAAAGTCTTGACGTGAATGACGAAGGGAATGTTTTTACCCTTCATCTTCGCAAAGGTCATAAATGGTCTGACGGCGAACCCTTTACCGCCGAAGATTTCCGCTACTACTGGGAAGACATTGTTAACAACGATGAACTGTTTCCGGTCGGGCCGCCGCGGTTCCTGTTTGTCGGCGATGAACCCGCAACCTTTGAAATTCTTGACGAATTTACCGTGCGATATAGCTGGTCACAGCCCAATCCGTTCTTTTTGACCGAACTTGCCGGTACAAGGCCACCATTCATTTATCGCCCGGCGCATTACCTAAAACAGTTCCATGAAAACTACCGCGATGCGGCCGAACTGGATGCCATGGTCAAAGAACGCGGCTTGCGCAGCTGGGCCGTGTTGCACACCGATATTGACCGGCCCTACAAGCTTTCAAATATCGACCGTCCGTCGCTTGAGCCATGGTTGATCACCACCGAAGAACCGTCTGATCGGTTCGTCTTTGTGCGCAACCCGTTTTATCATCGGGTTGATCCGGCCGGGAACCAGCTTCCCTATATCGACAAGATGATCTTTAACATCGCCAACTCCAAATTGGTCCCGGCAAAAGTCGGAGCAGGAGAGGTCGACCTGCAAAGCCGTATTCTGTCGCTAAAGGATTACACCTTCCTCAAACAGGCCGAACCACAACAAAACTATAACGTCCGCCTGTGGGATGTCGGGGCCGGTGCCTATGCCGCACTTTATCCAAATCTGACCTGCTCTGATCCGGTGTGGCGTGGTGTATTACGCGATGTTCGATTCCGTCGGGCATTGTCGCTTGCGATCAACCGCACCGAAATCAACCGCGTTATGTTCTTTGGTCTGGCACAGCCAACCAACAATACGGTTCTGCCAAAAAGCCCGTTGTATAAGCCGGAATATCGCGAAAACTATATCCAGTTTGACGTTGATAAGGCCAATGCCCTGCTTGACGAGATGGGGCTTGATGAACGCAATGGTGATGGCATCCGGCTTTTGCCTGATGGTCGGCCAATGGAAATCATTGTTGAGACAACAGGCGAGAACCCCGAACACGACGATATGCTTGAGCTGGTTGGCGACAGCTGGCGTCAGGTTGGGATTAAGATGTTTGTCAAAGGGCTACAGCGCGAAGTTTTGCGCAACCGGGCCTATACTGGCGAAACCATCATGTCGATTTTCAATGGCATCGACAACGGTTTGGCAACACCCAATTCCGTTCCGTCCGAATTTGTCCCGGTACAGCAAGACACCCTGCAATGGCCGAAATGGGGGCAGTACTATCAAACCGACGGCGAAGCTGGCGAAGCACCAGATATGCCTGCGGCCAAGGAATTGATGGTGCAATACCGCAAATGGCAAACTGGCAATGACGCTGCACGGATGGCGGCTTGGCAGTCGATCCTTGATATCAATTCGGAAAACATGTTTTCCATTGGATTGATCGGGAATGTACCGCAACCGGTTGTTGTGGATAAAGATATGCGCAATGTGCCGGAAAAAGGTATCCATAGTTGGGAACCGGGTGCCTTCTTTGGCATTTATCGACCAGATACATTCTGGTGGGATCGATAAGACGAACAATTTGATTATTCGACGGTTTGTTCCTGATGTGGGATTGGGAATAAAACGTTTGGGGGAGCGTAACCGCCGATGCTGACCTTTCTGGCTAGACGGCTTTTTGTAATGGTGCCGACACTGATTATGATCAGTGTTCTGGTGTTTGTGATCATTCAGCTTCCCCCCGGGGATTTTCTGAGCACGTATCTCAACGAGCTGCAGTCACAGGGTGAGGCGGTTGATCCGGCAAAAATCGAATTCTTAAAGCACCAATACGGCCTTGATCAGCCGCTTTACGTACAATATTTTGATTGGGCTTGGGGGCTTTTGCACGGCGATCTTGGCTTTTCATTCGAATATAACCTGCCGGTGACCGAAGTTGTCGGCGACCGGCTATGGTTGTCGCTGGTTCTGAATTTCAGCACCATTTTGTTCATCTATATCGTCAGCTTCCCAATCGGCATTTATTCCGCCACCCGGCAATATAGCTGGGGCGATTATGGTTTTACGCTGCTTGGTTTCCTTGGCCTCGCGATGCCAAACTTCCTGTTTGCTTTGATATTGCTGTATTACGCCAATGTGGTGTTTGGCACCTCAATCGGCGGGCTGATGGATCCGGAATTCATCAATCAGGGTTGGTCGTTTGCCAAGATCATGTCCGTTGTCGAACATTTATGGGCGCCGGTGCTCGTCATCGGGACATCGGGAACAGCATCCATGATCCGGCGCTTGCGCGCCAATTTGCTTGATGAGTTGGGCAAGCAATATGTGGTCACCGCCCATGCCAAGGGCCTGTCACCGCTCAAGGTGCTGTTTAAATATCCGCTGCGCATGGCGCTTAACCCGTTCATTGCCGATATTGGCAATATCCTGCCGCAGGTGGTTTCGGGTTCGGTCCTTGTATCGGTTGTCATGTCCTTACCGACAACCGGGCCGATGTTGCTGACTGCCTTGCAAAGTCAGGACATGTACCTTGCTGGTTCGTTCCTGATGTTCCTGGCCCTTCTGACGGTTGTGGGGATGTTTGTTTCCGACGTGTTACTGGCCTGGCTTGATCCACGCATTCGATTGCAGGGAGGGGTCGGCAAATGAGCAGTGACGAAGAAAAGCGCAACGCGCATTTTGTCGATAAAGCACCCTTTAATCCCTATGAACGCGATGCCCTGACGCCAGAACAGGAAAAATACTATCTGGCATCGCAGTGGCGTTTGACGTGGTGGCGCTTAAAACGCCATCGGTTGGCCTATGTCTCACTGATCATTTTGGCTGTGATGTATGCGTCGGTGTTTATTGTCGAATTCATCGCACCTTATGCGCAGGAAACCCGCAATTCGAACTTTATCCATCATCCGCCGCAATCCATTCACCTGTTCCATGACGGTGAATTTGTTGGGCCATTTACATATGGCACGGATTTCTCTGTCGATATGGAAACGCTTAAACCGAACTACGTCCCAAACATGGACCGGGTTGATCGGCTTCGGTTCTTTTGCTCTGGCGATGATTACGAATTCTGGGGCCTGATTAAAACCGATTTTCATTTCGTATGTCCGGCGCAAGACGGCACCTTGTTTGTCTTTGGCACTGACCGACTTGGACGCGATATGTTTTCACGCATCATTTATGGTGCGCGGGTCTCGTTGACCATCGGTCTTGTCGGCATTACCGTCAGTTTCTTCCTTGGGATCGTGATTGGCGGGGCGGCAGGCTATTACGGTGGTTGGGTTGATGCAACCGCGCAGCGCGTGATCGAGGTGATCCGTTCCTTGCCAGAAATCCCGCTTTGGATGGCGTTATCAGCAGCCTTACCGGTCACCTGGAGCCCGATCCTGATCTATTTCGGGATAACGATCATTCTGGGGCTGATTGACTGGACCGGGCTTGCACGTGCGGTACGTTCCAAGCTTCTGGCTCTGCGAGAAGAGGACTATGCGCTTGCCGCCCGTCTGATGGGTGCCAAGCCTAAACGGATCGTTGCACGCCATCTTCTGCCAAACTTTGCCAGCCACTTGATTGCATCCGTAACCCTGTCGATCCCCAACATGATCCTTGGTGAAACTGCGCTTAGCTTCCTAGGGCTGGGCCTGCGCGCACCGGTGACAAGTTGGGGCGTGTTGCTCAATGATGCGCAAAACATCAACGCGGTTGCGGTTTATCCATGGCTGATGTTGCCTGTGGTGCCTGTGGTGATTGTTGTTCTGGCGTTTAACTTCCTGGGCGACGGCCTGCGCGATGCAGCTGATCCCTACAAGAATTAGGCGGGATTAAGCAGCGTTCATTTACACCAAAGGGCAGCTGAGAGAGCTGCCCTTTGGTGTCTGTATAAGCTTGGTCTATGGGTGCGTTATTTCTTATGCAGCCACAGGCTGGTCTCTATCGCTCCCCTTGGCAGATGGATGCTCTTTGCCGGTGACGCATCGACAAGCTCTTGAAGCCTTGTCGTCGCATAGGCACTCGACCACAATATTTCAAAGCCGTTCCCGGCCAGAAGGGACGCGACACCCTGTTGTTCGTTATATCCGCGCCACTGCCATTCTGACGGATAATCATCGGGCAAGGTGATGTCGTGGATATGAAGGATCGTGCCGCTGGGCAATGTCGGGATAACTGATGAGAACAGCAAATCAACATCGGTGCCGGGCATCAGAATGTGGCTTGAATCAATCGACAGGATATCGGCCCCTTCGATGGTCTCAAAAACTGTCTGGTCGGCCTTTTGCACGATGGTTTTCTCAACCGTAATCGGCAGTTCGGCAATATCGGCGCGTGGTGCCGGGTCAATTGCGTGAAACGCGGTTTCAAGGTCACCGTCACGGATTGCACGGTGATAGAACCGGGTTGAATGACCCGATCCGATTTCAACAATCCGCTTGGGACGAAATTCACGCGTCATGACATAGGCCATCATGCCATCAAGGCGCGGGAACCAACTTTGCTGCCAGCGCGGTTCGGGCGGCACGGCATCGTTTAGCGTATCAAATATGCTTTGGTATTTTTCCGCCTTGGTCAGCCATGCTTTCATGGTTGGTGCTGCATGATCCATCATGCGTTCAATCGCCGGGTATGTCGGTTTCCCAACTGCCTTGGCGGTTTCATCGGCATAGCGATACGGGATGAAATATCCCGCAGGTGAACTACCAAACAGGGTTTTCAGACCGAATTTCCAGCGGCGTATTCGGCGTGATAACGGCATTGACGTCATGAAGGCTCCCGTTTGGCGGATTTGTTTGTGTTCATTGAAAATCTGTCAGTCACAGAATGTTTTGTCCTCGCCGCGCCAACTTTGCATAAGCCAGAAGGCAAATACCAGCGCAATCCCTGAAAGTCCGGCCATGGCGTAATAGGCGTGCGATCCGAAATGTTCATACAGCGGTCCGGATGCCCAGATGCTGCTGCCCAGAAATACCCCCATCGACAAGGTCGCCATCAAGCTTTGTGCCGAGGTCGCCAATTGCTGCGGAATGGCCCGTGCGATAAAGCTGACGGCTGCCAGATGGGTGATGCCAAAGGTCATGGCGTGTAACGGCTGTACAAGCACAATCATCCAGAATGCATCACTGCTGCCCAGCACAATCCAGCGCACAATACCCGCTGTTGCACCAAGGGCAAAAAGGATCCCCGGATGGCGGCCGCGCACAAACTTGCCCGCAACTGCAAACAGCGCGATTTCGGCAATCACCCCGATGGACCAGAATGTACCGATCATTTCATGGGAATAACCAACCGTTTCCCAATGGACAGAAGCAAAGCTGTAATAAGTTCCGTGGGACCCTTGGGCAAAGCCGATACAGCCAAGATAGATCAGGAAAACTGGCTTGCGCAGTAGATAAATAAGTGAGGAGCCGGACCGTAAAGAACGGTCTGTTTGCGGATCGGGCATGCGAGTTGTGATGGCAAAATTGACAATGCCAGCAACAAATAGCATCCAGACAATCCATGTGGTCGAGGTTCCATCTAGAACCCAACCCGCACCATAGGATGCAAAAATAAACGCAAGTGATCCCCAAAGCCGCACGCGCCCGTAATCAAGATCGCGGGTTTTGCATTCATGCACGGTAATCGTCGTGCCGAGTGGCAACAGCGGGGAGAACGTAAAGCCAATGACCACCGATAACCCGGCAAGCCACCAAAAGTTGCTTGAAACCGGAAACGCCAGAACGGTCAGGACATAAATACCCGCCAGCCACATCATGGGTGTTTTACGATTGCCCGTATGGTCGGCGCGCTGGGCAATCAATGGATCGGCAAACACCCGCACCCAGTTTGGCAGCGACAGCAAAATACCAATTTCACCCGCCGACAATCCTTGCGCCTTCAACCACACCGGCCAATAGGGCAGGAAAACACCTTGGATCAGGAAAAGCCCGACGAAAAACAGCGCAAGGATCGTTGCTGTTTGCATCCGTTCGGACGATTGCAGGGGGAGTTTTCCGCGCATACTCATGCCGTGATTTTCCGCCGTTTCAGTCCGCGAATGATGAACCGTGCTGGATGGATCGCATGCATCAGCTGTTTTTCCAATGGCAGGGGCATGGCGCAAATCTCACTGGCAAGAATTTCGGCGGCAAGCGGGGCGGCAATCAAACCGCGCGCCCCAAATCCGGTACAGATATACACGTCCTTGTAGTAGGGCGCATTGAAATATCGCGCGTAATTTTTACCTTTGTCCAGATCGGGATAGGCCAGTAGAAAGGCATCATAATCAGGGGCCGGACCAACAATGGGCAAATGATCAGTTGTGACAGTACGAAGGGCCGCACGCCCCCCAAGATCGCCGGGCGAAAGCACCTTTGCCACATCGGGTAACACATCGGCCAGTTGGGCAATGTTAACCGCATGGTCGCTTTCGCGCAGATCTGTTCGTGTGTCATCACGTGCAAATGTTGCCCCGAATACATGAACACCTTTGCGCGCCGGGGTGATGTATCCCTTATGGCTCAACACACAGCGGATGGTCTCGCGGCCATGTGCATCGCTGACAAGGTTTTGCGGAAATGTACTGATCTGGCCGCGCACGGGTTGCATATGCGCGCTAAGCCACGCCGTTTGTGAAAGTTGCCCGGTTTCGGTGGAACCGGCGATGATCACGGCATCAAACGGGCCGTGCTGCACCCCATCACGGGATGTCAAAATCTTGCCCGATGTATCATCGGAAATTGTAACGATTTCTGTGGAAAGATGGATGGAAGTCCCATCAGACAAGGCGTTGACAAAGGACGGTGGATTAACCCAGCCAGCATTCGGGTAAAACAACCCGCCCGCAGGAAGGGGCAAACCAAATGCTGTACTGGCCTCGTCACGGTTAAGGGCTTTGACCAAATCGGGCTTGTCAGGCAGGCGGGCCATCAGGCCATTTTGACGTTCTTGCGTGCGCGGGTCCGTTACCATGGAAAGCACACCACAGAAATCAGCATCAACCAGCCCTGCCTCCGCAAGGCGTTTGATCATGTGATGGCTAAACCGGAACCCGGCTTCGTAAAACCGCCCCATAATCGCGTTATCGACGGTTAAATAGGGTTCGAGCATCGCAACCGCATTGCCCGATGCCGCACTTGCCGTATGGGTATTCTTTTCAAACAGATGGACGTCGCACCCACGGTGTCGCAGGGCTTGCGCACAGGCCGCACCGGCCATGCCAGCCCCGATAACCGCGACTGATTGGTGCGCGTGGGCTTTGGGCAGGATAAACCACGGATCATCGGCAATCTTTAATCCGGTGTCTGGCGGTGCCTTAGCGGGGAGGGTGGCGATGATCATGTTTCGCTTGTGATTGAACCCTTGGAGTTTTCTGACCGCGAATCCAACATCTTTGAGCCCGTCACGCACAATGCGCGCGGAGCTAAAGGTCGCTAGTGTTGCACCATCATCACTTGACGCCGACGCAAGGGCATCAAACAGCTTTGGCTGCCACATGTCGGCATTGCGCGATGGGGTGAAGCCATCAAGGAACCAGCAATCAACCGTACCGTCATAATCACCAAAACAGTCAGCCGCATCACCGATCAGAACTGTCAGACTGATCGCACCCTCGTTAAGGATGAAACGATGGGTGCCGGGTAACATGGTCTCATTCGGCCAGATATCGACAAGTTGGTGTGAGAAATCCGAAAGCTCCGGCCAACTTTGATGGGCACGGATCATGTCGTCGTGCGAAAGCGGGTATTTTTCGACAGTCACGAAATGCAGGCGTTTGGATCGCTTGGGGGCTTGTGTCCAACACTGCCAGGCCGCCAAAAAATTGAGCCCGGTGCCAAACCCGGTTTCCCCAATCGTGAAATTATCGCGCGTTTGCCATGCAGCTGGCAGGTTGTTGCCATCCAGAAAGACATAGCGTGATTCTGCCAGACCATCTTTGGGACTGAAATACACATCGCCAAAATGCGGTGAAAACGGCACATTGCCGTCGCGCCAAGTTATGTCACCGGCAATGGCATCGGTGTTTTCACTCGGCGTACCGGATGTCATGCCGAAAGTACTTCGTCTTGCAGCTCGGGCACTAGGGCGAGTGCTTCACGTACTACCTCTGTCCCGGCCCCTTTGCGGTGTGCATTTTCGCTTAAATACCGGCGCCATTGTTTGGCTCCACGCATCTGTTGAAAAATGCCCAGCATATGACGGGTGACATGACCAATCGTGCCGTTTTCTTCACTAAGATGCTGCTCTATATAGGGCAACATCGCCTCAACTACCTGATGGCGGGTCAGGGGCGGGGTGTCATCACCATAAAACCGCTGATCGACATCCGATAAAACATAGGGGTTTTGATAGGCTTCGCGCCCGATCATTACCCCATCAACGTGTTTAAGATGATTTTCGGTTTCATCAAGGGTTTTGATACCACCATTGATCAGGATTTCCAGTTCGGGAAATTCCTGCTTAAGTTGATAGACCAGCTCATAGCGAAGTGGCGGTACTTCACGGTTTTCCTTCGGCGACAGACCTTTAAGCCACGCCTTGCGGGCATGGACGATGAACGTCTTGCACCCGGCATTGGCAACCGTTTCGGTAAACCGTTTGAGCGACGGATAATCTTCCTGATCATCAATGCCAATTCGATTTTTGACTGTGACTGGCGCCTCGCTGGCCGCAATCATCGATTTAACGCAATCGGCAACGACATCCGGTGTCGCCATCAAACACGCGCCAAACGCCCCATTTTGCACCCGATCAGATGGGCAACCGCAATTAAGGTTGATCTCGTCATAGGCATATTGATTTGCGATGGCACACGCACGCGCCAGATCATCGGGATCACTGCCACCAAGTTGTAAGGCAATCGGATGTTCCGCATCGTTAAAACGTAAATGCCTGTCCACACCGCCATGAATGATCGCACCTGTTGTGACCATTTCGCTATAAAGCAACGTATGCCGACTGATCTGCCGCAAGAAAAAGCGATCATGCCGGTCCGTCCAATCCATCATCGGGGCGACGGAAATACGTCGATTAACAGTCATATCTGTGCCGTCCGTCATCAAATCGGTGTCAATGGGGTTGCCGTCGTCAAGGCGTGGTCTTTATATAGGTTCAATGATTTAGGGTCAAAACCGTTTACATGATGCATGGCTGCATCGCACGGATATCAAAACAGGAATGAACATGGTTACGATTTACGGCATCAAGAACTGCGACACGGTGCGCAAATCCCTGAAATGGTTTGACGCCAAGGGTGTTGAAAACAAACTTCATGATTTCCGTGTCGATGGCATTGATGTCAAAACCATTGCGGGCTGGTTGGATGAAGTTGGTGGCAAGGTGCTGATCAATAAACGCGGGCCAAGCTATCGCAACCTGTCAGACGCCGATAAGGCAACGCTTGAGCAGGGCGGACCAGTGGCGGCGGAAATCCTTGCGGCCAATCCAACCGTGATCAAGCGTCCGGTGGTTGATTTTGGAAACACCCGCACCGTCGCCTATGACGAAGCCCGGTGGGCAGAACTGGCTGGTGTGTAAGGATAATCAAAACATGACCAAACCAGTTGTACGCGGTGTAATCTTTGATTGCGATGGTGTTCTTGTTGATACTGAAACTCTTGCATGTCGTGTCTTGACCGAGCAGCTATGTGGCTATGGTTGCGATATGGATATGCAGAAAACCCATGATCTTTTCATCGGCGGCACACTTGCGATGGTGCCACCCAAAATGAAAGACCTGTTTGGCATTGCCTTGCCAGAAGACTGGCTGTCAGAATGCTATTCGCGGACTTTTACGGCATTTCGCAACGACCTTGAACCCTATGCCGATCTTGCCCCGATCCTTGATCTTCTGGATGCCAAGGGCATCCCTATGGCGGTTGGCAGCAATGGTCCACATGACAAAATGGAAGTGTCATTGGGCAAGGTTGGGCTTAAAGAACGCTTTAACGGCAATATTTGTTCGGCCCACGATGTTGCTAATGCTAAGCCACACCCGGACGTATATTTACTGGCAGCTAAAAAGATAGGTGTTCCGATTTCAGAATGTGTCGTCGTTGATGACAGTCAGAACGGTGTGCGTGCAGGTGCTGCGTCCGGTGCGACCACCATTGGTTTGGTTGATATCACGCCCGCCGACATGCTGCGCGCAGCGGGGGCCGATTACATCGCAAGCGACCATAAAGAGCTGAATGCCCTTCTTGATGATTGGCTAACTGGCAGCTAAGCCTGAATGTATGACGTTTCCAATGAAAAACGGGCAGCCACACTATGTGCTGCCCGTTTTGTCTGACCAAGGTGGTTACTCCCCGATCACGATACCTTCGCGCCGTGGATCGGCGCCACCAATCAGCCCATCCTCGGTGATCATGATGGCATGGATACCGGAATTGAGATCCCGAATGCTGGTCTCAAAGCCTATGTCCTCAAGGGCCGGGGCAAGGTCCTCGGCCCAGGTACCTGCTTCCAGATCAAAGGTACCGAACCGATTGACCAAATGGGGCATGGTGACCGCGGCCTGAGGATGTTGTTGCCAGTCAATCATGGCGATGATTGATTGTGTGACATAGCCAATGATCCGTGACCCGCCGGGCGATCCGGTTGCGATATATGGTTTGTTGTCCTTCATGACGATTGTCGGCGCCATTGAAGAGCGGGGGCGTTTGCCCGGTTCAAGCCGATTGGCGATGGGAACGCCGTCCGTGTGCGTGCGGAAGGAAAAATCAGTTAGTTCGTTATTGAGCATGAAGCCCCGCACCATCAGGCGTGAGCCAAACCCGTTTTCAATCGTGGTCGTCATAGATGCAACGTTGCCGTAGGCATCAACAATGGAAAAATGGCTTGTGCTGGGAAATTCGATGGCGTCGTCGTCAGAAAGGTTCATCGCGTGGCTAAAGGCTGGCGTTCCCGGTGCGACATCTTCAAGGGCTTTATCGCGGTTAAGCTGTTCGGACCTGTCTGCGAGATAGTCCGCGTCAAGCAACCCGGTTAGTGGCATAGGAACGAAATCAACATCGGCCATATAACGCCCGCGATCCGCAAAGGCCAAGCGGGATGCATCCCCAATAAGACGCCAGCTTTCTGCTGAATTCGGACCAAGCGATGCAATGTCATAAGGTTCGAGTAGCCCAAGCGTCTGACCAACCGTGAGGGCACCTGACGACGGCGGGCCCATGCCGCAAACATCATATGCACGGTAGGTCGCGCAAACCGCAGCGCGTTCTTTGACGTGATAACGGGCAAGATCGCTAAGCGATAAAACACCGGGGTTCCAGCTTGCACCGGTGACTTTGGCGACGATGTCTTTCGCAATCTGTCCGGTATAGAAGTTCGTTGTACCGTTTTCGGCCAAATCTTTTAGGGTCGTGGCATATTGTGGGTTTTTTAAAACCGTCCCGACTGTCAGTGGCGCACCGTCTTTGTCAAAGAAATAGCTTTTCGCAACCGGATCACGTGAAAGCTTTTCTTGGTCACTTTCGATCAGTTCTGCTAGTCGCGGGGAAACTGAGAAGCCGTTGGTCGCTGTGTTAATTGCCGGGGCAAGCAAATTTTCCCATGGGAGTTGCCCCCACTTTTCGTGGGCGGATTTCATCAAGGCCGGAGTCCCCGGTGTTCCGACCGACCGTCCACCAACAACTGCATCATAGAATTCAAGCGGTTCGCCGTTTTCATCTTGAAACAGGGTCGGGGAGGCATTTTCCGGCGCGGTTTCACGCCCATCCAGCGTTGTAAGCTTTTCCGAACTGGCATCATAATACACCAGAAAAGCACCCCCGCCGAGGCCCGAGGACTGCGGTTCTACAAGGCCAAGCATTGTCTGTACGGTGACCATTGCATCAATCGCATTGCCGCCACGGCGCAGGACGTCTGCCCCTGCCTGAACTGCAAGCGGGTTGGCCGCCGCGATCATCCAGTTATCGGATGTGATCGACTGGCTAAGCCCGATGCGTTGTGTGCTGCCGGTTTCTGGCGCGACGGCGTCGGTGGCCTGCTGGGCATGTGCCGAGGGTATGGACATGCTGGTTAAGCAAGCAATCGTAATAAAGGACGCAAAGCGGAAAGATCTATTTTTGTGGGGCATATCAACAACCTTTTATCTGGTGAGACACTAAATCCAGAGGTTGTTCATGCTTCCAGAATTTCCACAAAATGGAAAGCGCTTGTTTTCGCCGTTGTCATGCTGCGCTTTTGTTGCCCTTGCGACGTTCCTGAGTGACGAGAGTGACTTCAAGCCATTGCAGGATAGTTTCTGCAACTTTTTCCCAGTTTTTATCAAGCATCATGGCATGCGCAATATCATCAATCAGCGCATAGTCGGCGTTATAGCGCCGGGCAGTCCGATGGATCAACTCGCTTTGGATGATCTCGTCATTGCGTGCGCCAAGAACAAGCATCGACGGTACTTCTGTGGATGACAGGAAAACAGGATTTGCCCCCATCATGTCCATCAACGCCCGATGACTTTCGGTCTCGAGCCGCCCGAAATAGATCATCCCTTCATCTTCGGCGATGTCAGGCGATAGCATCGCACGGCCAAGACGCTCACGCAGCAATGTATGGGGCCCGATGGCCTGTAACCAGAACATCTGGAAAAACAGATCAGGCTGGGCCATCGCCATCATTGCGTTGCTTGCCAAAAGTCCCTCTGGCGGCACGGACGCCAAAAGAACTGCCGCCTCGGCGGTATGGCGTTCAAGATATTTCTGAATGACGTAGCCACCCATCGAATGACCGATCAGGATAGGCTTTTTGCCGAGTGTCTCGACGATTTCTTCTAAGTCCTCGACGTAGTCGTCAATTGAGGCAAGGCTGCGCAATGCGCGACCACCACTGCCGCCATGACCACGAAGAGAGAAGGATATTGTTTCAAACCCCTGATCTGCAAACCAGGTGAGGAAATGCTCGTTCCAGCACCACGCACCAGTATAGGCACCATGGACAAAAACGATTGGGTTTTTGCTTTTGGCTTTGCCAGTCGGGCTGCGGCGAAAGATTTCCAACTCCGGACTCATGGTCGGTCTCCTTGGTAATGGGACGGACGAAAGATCAAGCCTTGTCTGAAAACGTCAATCACATGTTCGCACATGCAGCATGGATAAGTCTATCTTGATCTGGTTTTGAACATTTCAATGCGCAATGATTGTCAGTCTACTTTTGTTTGCATATGATCAAAGTTGATACTGCAATGGGGTGGACCTTCCTGTTTTAGACAATGGGCTGTTCTTATAAAAACAACACAAAGGCGAAAAGCACGGACACATGGTTAAATTATCTGTCGTCGGGATTTTAGCGGGTTTGGACGAAGATGCGCTTACTGATGTGGAGCGCCACATTAACCGGAAAAACTTCTCGGCCGGGGCACAAATGATCGAACCGGAAGCTGACAGTTCAGATGTTTATCTGATCTTGTCTGGTCGGGTGCGGATCGTAAATTACTCGCTGTCCGGGCGTGAAATCACGCTTGAAGAAATCGGGGCAGGCGGCTGTGTGGGACAGCTTTCAGCCATTGATGGGCAGCCAAGATCTGCCTGTGTGTTTGCTGTGAACGACACAGAAGTCGCCATCCTAAGTCCGGCCAATTTTGAAACGGTTGTCAAAAGCCATCCGTCGGTCGGTTGGAACGTCATTCGCGAACTCGCACGCATTGTACGCACATCCACACGGCGCATTGTCGATGTCAGCACCCTTGGTGCCAACGAACGGGTGGTTGCCGAAATCATGCGCCGTGCACAGCAAGTCTCAGACGATACAGGCGCCGCAGTATTGTCACCGGTGCCGGTGCATTCCGAAATCGCCGGACGTGTCAGCACATCGCGTGAAACGGTGGCCCGCGTTATGGGCAGTCTTGGCCGCAAGGGGCTTGTGAACAAAGTCGATAACGGCCTGCATGTCCCTGATGTGCGTCGACTTGAAGAATTCCTGAGTGAGTCAATCCACTAAGCTGCGATCTGCTCTGACTTGTGGCTTTGAGTGAATGTTGCGGATGGAAGGTCATCCCTGAAAATTATTTTCTAATTGTGATGGTTGTCACAGAAATTCGATGATCGCGGGGGTAGTAATAGTCTTGTGACGGACATTTAGATTGTTCGACACATCTCCCCCAAGAGAGTTTACTGGCCGTACATTTTTATGTACGGCCATTTTTTTTGCGTTATCGCATGGCTGTTTTCCCAATCGCCCGGTAATGTTGCGCATGACTTTCGTGGCGTAGCCAAGCAGGAGAAAACTCACCATGCGTATGTCTGTTATTCTGGCGGGGCTGAATGGCGCGATAGCGGTCGGAGTGGGCGCATTTGCTGCCCACGCGATGGCCGGAAGCGACATGGACTATGCACGCAGTCTTGTGGAAAAGGGCGCACATTATCAATTGATCCATGCCGTGGCCCTTGTTGCAATCGCGGCAGTTGTTCGCCATGTGCCCGATGAAAAGCTTTTGCGGACTGCTGCCTATGCCATGCTGGTTGGTATCGTGTTCTTTTGTGGCGCGCTTTACGTGATTGCGTTTACCGGCTTGTCAGTTTTTGGCGCCGTAGCACCCATTGGGGGGATCGCATTTATTGTCGGCTGGTTGTTGCTTGCTGTGGCTGGGTACCGGCAGTTTTCGTCTTAGGCGACGTGCGGGTGTGGGCAGGACGTAATGTCGTCCTTTAAAGGCGGGTGTCATTCCGTTGGAGCAGACACAACCTTCCGGGACCAATAAAAAAAGACGTGCCCAGAAGGACACGTCTTTTTTAAAGTCTGAGTGCAATCAAGTTCCGAAGAACCAGATTACTTCATTTTCGCTTCTTTGAACACGACGTGCTTACGCACGACGGGGTCGTACTTGCGAAACTGGAATTTCTCGGTGGTATTCCGCGGGTTCTTCTTAACAACATAGAAGTAACCGGTATCTGCGGTGCTTACCAACTTTACGAGGATCGAAGCGGGCTTCGCCATGTCTCTGCATCCTGTGTTCAGGTGTATCTCAGGCGCCGGAACATAAAGGTTATCGCCAGACTGTCAAGCCATTTTGGCAAAAAATAATGCATTTTTACTCGACGTCAAAAATGTCCGCGATTTCCTGTTGTCCAGCAAAGACGAGCGTCCTGTAATAAGGGTGGTTTTTGATCAATTCAAGGGCAACTTCAACGTCAAATCCTGTGCCATGCGTATCGGCCGGGCAGACGTCCCGAAGCTGTCGCCGGGTTGCCTCATCCTGATAATCAAGACTGCGCCACTTTGTCATGATCTTGGTGATCTGATCGTGATGGGCCAGTGCATTTGTTACTTGATCGGACGCATTGATTTTCTGCGTCGCTGGTGTACCTGTACAGACCGCCGGGAACAGGCCAATTCGATCAAATGTATAGCCAGAAGGTGCCGTCATGCGTGACCACGTGAACGTAAGCGTACCTTTGTTAGGAAGATCGTTGATGGCCTGAACAGAACCCTTGCCAAAACTGGTCGATCCAATCAGCACGGCGCGATTGCGATCTTGAAGTGCTGCTGCGACTAACTCCGCCGATGATGCCGTGCGCCCATCAATTAACACGACCAGCGGGACGCCAGAACTGACATCACCTGTTTCAGCTTTAAACACATGGCGTGCGGCCATCACGCGCGAGAACGTGTTGCCAATGGGACCGTTTTCCAAAAACAGGTCGGCAACCGCCACACCCTGCTGCAGAAGGCCACCACGGTTGCCACGAAGGTCAAGGATGACCCCCTTGAGCCCGCCAGGACGTAATTGAGCCGTTAGAAGGCTGTCACCAAGGGCAGAAGCCGTCGCATTGTTAAAACTGCTCAGGCGCGCAATCAGCACATTGTCGCGAAACTCGGTAAAGACTGTCCGGTCAATCACCCGTTCACGCACAATCTCCATCGGGATGATTTGTGGTGAACTGGCGGTATTGACCTCCATGCGGACACTGCTGCCTTCTTCGCCATGCAATAGGTCGGCTGTGAACTGGCTGGTCTGGCCATACATGTCATCGCCATTGACCGAGATGATCTCATCACCGGGATGCAAACCGGCCAAATCGGCTGGACTATCAGGATGGACCAGTTTGACCACAGGGTATCCTTCCCCGCCAATCACACGAACCCCGATCCCGATATAGCCATCGCGGCGGTTGCGTGCCGTTTCAGCCTGCTTTGGGCCTTCATAACGGCTGTAGCGATCCAGATTGCGGATCGCACCGCTGATCAATGCCGATTGAATGTCGAGTGTCGAACTGGAACGCAAATATGGCGAATAGGCCCGATATGTACTCAGTCCCTTAATGGTGATCTCTGACCACCCCATCGGGCTGCCGCCACTGTCGGGCGTTTTGGGAAGCTCAATGGTTTGCACCGTTTGCGTGCCATAGTTCAGAACAAGGTCATCAGGGGTAATATTTACCCGAATGTTGTTATCCAGATCAGAAAGGCCATCAAGTGTGTTAACCAGAATCTGTTCACGGCTGATCGGATCAATATAGCGTGTCGCAACCAGTTCAATGGTCTGGTTAAGCAGATCTCGCGTTTGCGGATCATCAACTGATGTTATTGCGGGCTGGTTGGATGTGGCGCATGCTGCTTGCCAAAGACAGGCACCAACAAGTACGACCATACGCAAATGTCTTCGCGGACGGCACGTCAAGGAGCAGGTGTCGGTGATTGGCAAAGCAGCTGTAACCAATTAAATGTTCCGGTTCAAATAAAGTGCCAAGAGGACTAATTCTAAAGGAAAATTGCCATCAGGCCAATGGCTATCCTTTGATCCCCATGGCCCATTGTGTGCCCAGAACAGCTCCCTTGACGAAGGGCAGAATGCCAAGGCACAACACAACAGTTGTCGGCAGCCAGACAACCAATTGAAGTGTCATCGATGGGCTCATGGATTGTTCCATGGTAAGGGCGCCTGACACAACAATGTGTCCCACCAGAAAAATGGTGAAATAGGGCGGGGCATCGTCACAGCGGTATTCGCCAATCGGATGTTCGCAGACGTCGCATTCAGATCGAAGTTTAAGATAGCCGCCAAAAGCAAAACCTTGTCCGCAATTGGGGCATTTGCGGCGAAAACCACGGCGCAGACCTGTCATTAATCGGCTGCCACGGCTTTGGTGTGGGGCGTGGGCGTCAGTCATGGGGCGAGAACTCCGGTTTCTTTTTTGTCCCCTTGATCCGGGGGCTAAAAAGGAGCATTGAAACGTCAAACTATCATCATGATGTTCAATAGCGTAAGCAAGAGAATTCGTTCCAGCTAATTCAGCTCCTGCGCGAACTAAAGATTATTGAACGTTATCAAATACCTGCCAAAGGAGTCGCCCAATGGGAAATGCTGACGATATCGTCGCCAGTCTTAAACAGGACTTCATTGAGGATACCGTGGACCGGGTCGACCGGATTGAAACCACAATTGATCGTATCGCAGGTGGTATGGATGAAGCCGGACCGGGGATTGCCGAATTGCGCCGCGAAGCCCATACTGTAAAGGGACTTGCGGGATCATTTGGTTTTCCACTTGTCGGGGCAATTGCCCATCGTCTGGAAGACTACATTGCCGAATTGACCGAGATTAATGATCTTGAGGCGGCTTCCCTTGTCGATTTCACCAGTTGGATCCGCGAGATCATTGAAAGTGGCACCAACCCGGCTGCGGACGAAGAAACGCGCATTCTTCGCTCTTTGCCGACCCGCAGTGTCCCGACCGAAGATGTTGGAACAAAAAGTGCTGCGGTCACGGCCAATGACAAGGAAGTCCTTTTGGTGACGGCGACGGCTGTACAGGCACGTTTTCTGCAGCGCGAGTTGCGCGAAAAGGGTTTCCGCACCATCACGGCACGCACTGCGGTCGAAGCATTTGAAACCGTTGTGCAATCACATCCTGATGCCGTGATCACAGCCGCCGTTCTTGATGGATTAAGCGGTATTGAACTGATCCGTGCACTGGCTGCGATGAAAACTCTGGCCAATAAAAAACTTGGTTTGCTGACAAGCTTTGATGCCGGTCATCCCGACCTTGAAGGTTTGCCGGGCAATGTCGCGATTATCAGTAACCGTGGCAAACAAACGGCCGACCAACTTGCAAAATTCATCGATACAATGATGTAATAAATGTTTGTGGGAACCAGACAGATGCGAAAAAGGGCGGCCACCTAAACGGGCCGCCCTTTAAACGTCTTAAAAGATGTCTTGGGTCTTATTGCGGTTTGTCGCCGCGTTTTGCATTGCTGCGTGCGACGCGGTCTGACGCGACCATTTTACGCTGCTTTTTCGGGGTTGTTTTCTTTTTACCCCCGGGCTTGGCCGCACCTTTCCCCTTCGACTTTGTCGCTGACGCTCCACCCGGACCAGCGGCATCACGTGGGCCAGATCGGAAACCGGGCTTACTGCCGTGACGGTGGCTGCGATCCCCCGGGCTGCCACGGCGATTTTGCTGGCCGCGACGGCCACTGCGCGGGCGTTCTTCCAGATCGCGTGCGGTGATATCGGCATGCTCGGCCAAACGCAGTGCCAGCGACCCCGTTGCCGCATCAGCATCGGCGATGCGCACAACAACCTGATCCCCCAGACGGAACGTCTTGCCACGATTTTGGCCAACCAATGCGTGGTTGGCGGGGTCGTGAACGTAATAGTCGTCGGGCAGGGTGGAAATCGGTACCAGACCATCCGCGCCGGTTTCCTGCAGCGAAATGAACAGGCCAAAATGCGTGACGCTGGAAATCTTGCCGGGGAATTCGGCCCCGACCTTGTCAGACATATAGGCAGCAACATACCGGTCAACCGCATCGCGTTCTGCCATGGCTGCCCGGCGTTCGGTGCCGGAGATGTCTGCACCGATTTGTTCGAACCGTTCACCTTCTTCTGATGGCAGGCCACCTTCACCAAGTTTCAGTCCGGCAATCAATGCGCGATGAACCAAAAGATCGGCGTAGCGTCGGATCGGAGATGTGAAATGCCCGTATTTGTTCAGTGCCAACCCAAAGTGCCCGATGTTGTCGGGGCTATACATTGCCTGTGACTGACTGCGCAATACCACGGTATTGATCAGTTCGGCCTCTGGCGTGTCTTTGGCTTTTTCAAGGATCTGGTTGAAGTCACGCGGACGCAGAACCGCTGCCTTATTCAGCGTATAGCCAGCCCCTTCAAGGAATTCACGCAGCGCTTCGAGCTTTTCCTCGCTTGGTGCATCATGGATACGATACATGCAAGGTTGTTTGAGGCGTTCAAGTTCCTCGGCGGCACAGACATTGGCCGCGATCATGAACTCTTCAATCAGTTTGTGACTGTCAAAGCGCGCACGCGGTGCAATGGCAACGATCTGACCCTGTTCGTTCAGTTCTATCTTGCGTTCGGGAACATCAAGTTCCAAAACACCACGGCGTTTGCGTGCCTGCAGGAAGGCGTCAAACGTGCCATAAAGCGGTTTGATAACCGTATCGACCAACGGACCCGTTGTATCGTCTGGCTGGCCATCCACGGCGCGCTGAACCTGATCATAGGTCAGACGGGCCGCAGACCGCATCATCCCGCGACAGAACTTATGTCTGAGTTTATGGCCATTCTTGTCGAGCCACATTTCCACGGCCATACAGCCGCGGTCTTCATGCGGAACAAGCGAACACCAACCGTTTGACAGTTCAAACGGCAACATCGGCACCACGCGGTCAGGGAAATAGCAACTATTGCCGCGTTTTACCGCCTCGCGGTCAAGCGCATCGCCCGGGCGCACATACCAGGACACATCGGCAATCGCCACCATAAGGTGCCAGCCGCCTTCGTTTTCCGGGTCGGTGTCGGCTTCTGCCCAGACCGCATCATCAAAGTCGCGCGCATCGGCGCCATCAATGGTAACAAGCGGGATGTTGCGCAGATCTGTACGTTTGTCCATCGGCGTTGCCTTGGACTCACGGGCCTGCAATTCGACTTCTGGCGGGAATTCAAACGGAATACCGCGCGCGTGGATCGACACAAGGCTGATCGACTTTGGTTCGTTGATATTACCAAGGACTTCGGTGATGCGGCCTTTGCGCAATCCGAAATGTTTGCCCGGCAGAATTTCTGTCAAAACCAGCGCGCCACTTTCAAGATCGGGGTGATCGTCAAGTGGCACGGCGATTTCGCCGCTATCCTTGCGGTCTGTTGGCACAACACGGCCTTCGCGCTCGTTCGGTCGATAAAGACCCAGAACGCGTTGAGGACCGCTGCCCAGAACCTTCATGATGCTGGCTTCGTAGGTCTGCTTGCCGGTATAGCGCAACTTGGCGAGGATTTTGTCACCAACGCCCGGTGCACTTGGTCCGCCGCGACGGATTGACTTGACCGTGATTTGCGGCGGTTCGTAGTCGTGCTTCCAGACATTTGGCTTGGCAAGAACTTCGCCGTCGTCATCAATGCCGGTGATTTCAAGAACATCGACCGGGGGCAGGCGGTCAGGTTTATCAAACCGCCGGCGTCCTTTAACGACGTCGCCGCCGATGTTCAGGTTTTTGAGGACCTTTTTAAGTTCAATTTTGGCTGCACCCTTAATGTTAAAGGCCCGCGCGATTTCGCGCTTACCGACCGGGGTCGGGCTCATGCCGATGAACTCAATGATTTCTTCCCGTGTCGGGAAGTGCTTCTTATCGTCTCTATCGTTCGCCAACTTTGCGGCGTCCTTTCAATCGTGTCACCCGAAAAAGGAAGGCGGCGATTACGTCGCCGCCGCCTTTTTCGTGGTTGTCTTTTTCGCTGCAGGTTTCTTTGCAGCTTTCTTTTTAGCGGGGGCTTTCTTGGCCGATGTTTTCTTCGGAGCCGCTTTCTTCGCCGTGGCTTTGGTGGTTTTGCCCGACTTGGCTTCCTTTTCCTTAATCGCCTTGATCGCCATCTCCAGCGTGATGTCGTCACGTTCAACATCGCGGATATTGGCGATGGTCTTTTTGTGCTTCACAAACGGACCCCAGCGACCAACCGCAACAAAGATCGGTTCATTGTCGTCAGGATGCTTGCCAATTTCCGTACCAGCCTTTTCGCGTTTGTCTGCAATCAGGGTAATGGCGCGGTTTTCGCCAATGGTCAAAACGTCATCATCGGCCTTCAGGGACGCAAATATGCTGCCTGCCTGAACATAGGGGCCGAAACGACCAACATTGGCTTTCATTTCTTCACCGGTATCAGGATAAATCCCGACCAGACGCGGCAACGTCAGAAGCTCCTCAGCTTTTGACAGGTCAACCACCGATGGCTCCAACCCCTTGGGCAAAGACGTTCGTTTCGGCTTGACCTTTTTAGGCTTGCCGTTTTTGCCTTCGACTTCTTCTTCTTCGCCAAGCTGGACGTACACCCCGTACGGGCCTTTGCGCAGTGTAATTTCCTTGCCAGTTTCCTTGTCGACACCAAGAACCTTTGGTCCGGCATCAAGTTCGGAATCGCTGCCATTTTCATTGGCAACCAACGGACGGGTGAAATTACATTCTGGATAGTTTGAGCAGCCAAGGAAGGCGCCAAACTTACCCAGTTTCAGGCTCAGCTGACCGTCTTCGCATTTCGGGCATTTGTGTGGATCTTTACCGTCTTCGCGGGTCGGGAACAGATAGTTTTCCAGCATCACCTGAAGCGCATCAAGCACTTCGGTGATTTTAAGTTCCTTGGCTTCGTCAACGTTACCTTTGAACGAAGACCAAAAATCTTTCAGAACATCTTTCCAGGCCAGTTTGCCCATCGAGACTTCATCAAGCTGGTTTTCAAGATCGGCCGTGAAGTTGTACTGCACATAACGTTCAAAGAATTTCGACAGGAACGCTGTGACAAGACGCCCACGGTCCTGCGCGACAAAGCGACGACGCTCCAGCAGAACATAGTTTCGATCCTGCAACACCGAAATGATCGACGCATAGGTCGACGGACGGCCAATGCCGAGTTCTTCCATCTTTTTAACCAGGCTCGCCTCGGTATAGCGGGGCGGCGGCTGGGTGAAGTGTTGATCAATGCTGACTTTGCCAAGATCGGGTTTCTGGCCTTCTTTTAACGGCGGCAGACGGCGGTCTTTTTCATCGTCTGAATCATCATCTTTGCCTTCCTGATACAGTTTCAGGAAGCCGTCAAACTTAACGACCGAGCCATTGGCACGCAAAACAACGTGATTGTCATTCGATGACAGATCAACCGCAACCTGATCAAAACGCGCGTCTTCCATCTGACAGGCGACGGTCCGTTTCCAGATCAGGGTATAAAGGTTCAACTGATCTTTATCGAGGTGTCGCGCCACCTGATCGGGGCGACGGAACAGATCGGTTGGACGGATGGCTTCGTGGGCTTCCTGCGCGTTCTTGGATTTGTTGGCAAAGCTGCGCGCGCTTGCGGGCAGATACTGATCGCCGTAGTCCTTGCCGATCAGGCGACGTGCCGCGGCCAATGCTTCTCCCGACAGGATGACGGCATCGGTACGCATATAGGTGATCAGGCCAACGGTTTCGCCGCCAATATCAATCCCCTCATATAGGCGCTGGGCGAGCTGCATGGTGCGTTTGGCGCCAAAGCCAAGCTTACGCGATGCTTCCTGCTGCAAGGTTGATGTGGTAAACGGCGGCTGCGGACGGCGTTTAACGTCTTTGCGCTCAACCTTGGAAACCGTGTAGCTACGCGATTCGACTTTTTCCTGCGCAATCTTGGCGGCGTCTTCGTTGCCAAGGGCGAGTTTATCGAGTTTTTCACCATTCAAATGGGTGAGGCGGGCCGAAAAATTGCCTTCCGGGATCGTAAACCCAGCTTCAAGCGACCAGTATTCATCGGCGCGAAATGCTTCAATCTCGATTTCGCGTTCGCAAATTAGACGAAGTGCGACCGATTGCACACGGCCAGCCGACCGTGAGCCGGGCAGTTTACGCCACAGAACCGGCGACAGGTTAAACCCGACCAGATAATCCAATGCGCGGCGCGCCAGATAGGCATCGACCAGCTCTTTATTAAGCTCACGCGGATTGGCAATTGCCTCGGTAACAGCCTTTTTGGTGATCTCGTGAAACACGACGCGATGGACGTCACGCCCACGGAGCAATTTTTTCTGCTCAAGCACCTCAAGAATGTGCCACGAAATGGCTTCACCTTCACGATCCGGGTCAGTCGCGAGATAGATGGTGTCGGAGTCTCGTGCCGCTGACGCAATTTCACGGATCTGTTTTTCAGATCGACCGTCTGTTTCCCAGATCATCGAAAAGTCGTTATCGGTATCGACCGAACCGTCTTTGGACGGAAGGTCGCGGATGTGACCGAAAGAGGCCAGCACCTTAAAATCATCACCGAGATATTTGTTGATCGTCTTGGCTTTGGCCGGGGATTCGACGATGACAAGATTCATTACGTTTTTCGTGTCCGGTTCTTGCGCCCGAAGGCGATCATTATGTTGTGCTTCGAATAATCCGAATGAGCGACACATATATATAGTGTATCGGAAGTCCAGACCAGATTGCGCAAATTGCAGCAAATCACAACAATATTTGTCACGCCCGATTTCGACGCGACTCTCATTTGGCGATACGCGATACCCTATTTCCGGGGTGACGTTCAACCCTTCCTGCAAGTTCGAGTTCAATCAGAATGCTCGAAATGCTGTTTGCCGGAAGCTCAGACGCCCGAATAAGGTCATCAATCAGAAGCGGTGTGGTCGATAAAAGATCAAGAACTTTGCCACTCTGATCCGCATCGGTGTCGATGGGGGATAAATCCCCCAGTTCGCTATCAATTTCAATGCTTTGTGACGGTTCTTTTGATCCGGAATTTTCCGCATCCTGAACAATCGATTGTGCGATGTCATCATATCGCGCCGGATCGCTATTTACCTCAGGGCTGCGTGCGGTCGTGTTAAATTGATGAAAATCTTCAAAAAGGTGCGTGTTTTGCGTCGCATCACGCAAAGCATCCAAAATCACATCCGCAGAGTCGCATAATATTGCGCCGTCCCGGATCAGGCTATTTGGGCCTGCTGCACGCGGATCGGTTGGGGAGCCGGGAACGGCAAACACATCGCGTCCCTGTTCACCGGCAAACCTTGCCGTGATCAAGGATCCGGAATTTCGGCCCGCCTCAATCACAACCGTTCCGTATGATAGGCCTGAAATAATGCGGTTCCGCTTTGGGAAATGACGCGCTTGTGGCTGTAAGCCGGGCGGCATTTCTGAAATAACACAGCCCTGTTCGCACAGTTTGCCATAAAGATCGCGATGTTCGCGTGGATAGATGACATCAACCCCACCGCCCAGAACGGCAATGGTGCCACCATGTGCATTTGGATCGGCCTTAAGGGCCGCTTCATGGACTGCCCCATCAATGCCGCGCGCCATGCCCGACACCACAACATACCCCGCATCACATAGGCTGTGGCTAAGCTTTCGGGCAAATCCGCATCCGTTGGCCGATGCGTTGCGTGCCCCGACCAGCCCAATCGCAGGGCGTGCTAAAAGCTCAACACGGCCGATGGCATAAAAATAGGGAGGGGCATCTTCGATCCGGGCCAGAAGGGCGGGATATTCCGGGTCGCCCCAAATAACCGGTTTTGCCCCGCATTTTTGGGCCAATTCGATTTCCAAAACCGTATCGTTCCTGCTGGCCAGAACGATTTTACGAAATCCTTTGGTTTTGGCAATAATGTCAGGCAACTGTTCGATCGCATCACGGGCCGTGCCAAATCGATCAAGAAGTTTGCGAAATGTGATCGGGCCAATATTGCTGCTGCGCGCCAGTCGTATGCGCGACAGACGTTCAGATTGCGATAATCGCGAAGGTTGCTCATGATCAAAAAACATAACGCCCGGATTGTGCTCATCCGGGCGTTAATTCGTCAAGTACTTCAAAAGACTGTCGCTCAGCTCGCTTGGATATCTTCGTCCTTGTCGCTGTCTGCTTGTGCGTCTTTTTTCTTTTGCCCGATTTTGGGTTCTTCACCGCGCAGAAGGCGGCTGATGTTGGCGTGATGGGCCAGCCAGACAATCACCGCCAAAAATACGCCAAGCCATCCAGCACCCGGATCATTGGCAATAAAGAATGCCGCAAGTGGGGCTGCGATCATCGCAATCAGCGCCGAAAGCGATGAGATGCGGAATATCAGCGCCATCACCAGCCATGTAAGTGCTGCGCAAAGCCCCATGATCCAGTTTACGGCGGCCAGGGTTCCAAGGGTCGTGGCAACACCTTTGCCGCCCTTAAACCGCAGCCAGACCGGAAACATGTGGCCAATCACAGCAGCACCACCGGCAAAGATGCCCTGTTCGACGCCGACAAGGTGGGTGAAAATCAGAACCGCAAACGCACCTTTGCCCGCGTCCCCAATCAGGGTCAGGAAGGCAAGGCCCTTGCGTCCAGTGCGTAAAACGTTGGTTGCACCAATGTTGCCCGACCCGATTTTGCGGATATCGCCAAGGCCTGCCATACGGGTCAGGACAAGGCCAAACGGAATGGACCCCAGCAGATAACCGCAAACTGTTGCGACCTGAAGCGACATCAACATTGCTTTGTAGGTGGCATCAAGTTCCATTTCAGGCGCCTTCCGTAAACACTTCGCGGCCGTCAATCAGGGTGCGCAAGACGCGCCCCTGTGTCAGGCGACCATCAAAGGGCGAGTTTTTTGATTTGGACTGGAATTGGTAAGGATCAATTTTCCACGGACGGTCCGGATCAAAGATCACCAAATCCGCCGGTGTTCCTTCTTCAAGCGTGCCAGCCCCCTTGATGCGGACAAGCGCTGCGGGAACACGGGTCAATTTCGTGATGACCTCAAGCAGTGACATATGCCCGTTGTGATAGAGCTCAAGTGCGATGGGCAGCAACGTTTCAAACCCGACACCACCTGCGGCGGCCTGCGCAAAGGGCAGGCGCTTTGAGTCAACATCTTGCGGGTTATGGTCCGACGCAATGGCATCAATCGTGCCATCGGCCAAACCGGCAACAATCGCCTGACGGTCGTCTTCGGATCGAAGGGGTGGGGACAGTTTGGCAAATGTCCGGTAATCAGACACCGCGTTTTCATTGAGCGCAAAGTAAAACGGTGCCGTGTCACACGTGACTTTTAGGCCACGTTTTTTGGCCTTGCGGATCACCTCAACCGATTCACCGGTCGAAATATGGGCAAAATGCAAACGTCCACCCGTCATTTCAACAAGCCGTAAATCGCGTTCTATCTGAATAACCTCGGCCAAGGGCGACACACCCGAAAGACCAAGACGGGTGGCAAGTTCTCCACTGTTCATCGCCGCCCCCCTGGAAAGTTCCGGTTCCTCGGGATGCTGAACAATCATGCCATCAAAGAAGGTCGAATAGGCCAGTGCCTGACGCAAAAGGCGTGCGCTGGCAATCGTCTGAATGCCATCGCAAAAGGCAACCGCACCGGCCTGATGCAATAGACCAAGTTCGGTAATTTCCTTGCCTTCAATGCCTTTGGATACCGCGCCGTAGACAAAAACTTTTGCCAACCCAACCTTGCGAGCACGCCGTGCGATAAATTCCACACCCGCCACGTCATCAATCACCGGATCGGTGTTGGGCAGGGCAATGATCGTTGTAATGCCGCCCGTGGCCGCCGATCTTCCGGCGGTTTCAATGGTTTCCTGATGCTCAAACCCCGGTTCGCGCAATTGCGCGCGCATATCCACCAGTCCGGGTGCCAGACACGCCCCGTTCAAATCAGTGATCTGATAACCTTCGGGCACGGTATCGGTCGTAACATCGGCACCGCTTTTAAGGATTTTGTCGTCGTTGATCAGAATACCGCCAAGGGCATCGGTTTGTTTGACTGGGTCAATCAGGCGGGCATTGATAAATGCCTTTTGGCCAGCGCCTTTGGCGCGAATGGCGGGGCTCATGCCTGACCTCCCATCGTTCTATGGTTCTGGACAAGCAGTTCAAGGGTTGCCATGCGGACTGCAACCCCCATTTCGACCTGTTCACGAATGACCGACCGTTCGACGTCATCAGCCACTTCACTATCGATTTCGACACCACGGTTCATGGGGCCGGGATGCATGATCAGCGCGTCGGGTTTGGCATTTGCCAGTTTGGCACGATCAAGACCATGGAAATGGAAATACTCACGCACCGAAGGGATAAAGCTTCCTTCCATGCGTTCAAGCTGAAGACGTAACATCATGACGATATCGCAGTCTTTCAGGCCTTCTTCCATGTTATGGAATATCTCAACACCCATCCGGTCGATCTTTGACGGGATCAAGGTCGGTGGGGCCACAAGGCGCACCCGCGATCCCATGGTGTTGAGCAACAAGATATTGGACCGTGCCACGCGTGAATGGGCGATATCACCACAAATCGCAACGTTGAGACGATGCAGGCGACCTTTGTGGCGACGAATGGTCAATGCATCTAGTAACGCCTGTGTCGGATGTTCATGGCGACCATCCCCGGCATTCAAAACCGCGCAATTGACTTTTTCGCTGAGCAATTTGACAGCACCACTGTCGCCATGACGCACCACAAGTGCATCCGGGTTCATCGCGTTTAACGTCATCGCCGTATCAATCAGGGTTTCACCCTTTTTGACCGAACTCGTTCCCACCGTCATGTTGATGACATCCGCACCAAGCCGCTTGGCGGCGAGCTCAAAGGACGTCAGGGTACGGGTGGAATTTTCGTAAAACAGATTAACAACCGTGGCACCGGCCAGAATATTACTGGTCTTGTCAGCAGAACGGTTCTTTTCCGCGTAATGCTGTGCCCGATCAAGAATAAGGGTGATTTCCCCGGGGGTAAGACCCTCGATGCCGAGGAGGTGTGGGTGCGGATAATGATCCGCCGCTGGTCCCATGACGCTCATGGCGTTGCACATTTCCCTTGGGTGATCCTGGAAGAATTTCGCGCGGAGCATACCCAATTGGCCCGGTCACGAAAAGGTAAATATTGCGCTGTTATACTGCCTGTTTCCTGACTGCATGGTCAAGTTTTCCGGACGGTTGCGTGGACAGGGCCCGCGTTAAACCGCATGCACCAGAATGGCAATGATTGGCATGCTCGCAATTGCCACCAGTGTATGGACAGTAATGATGCTGGCCATCATCGGCGCATCCCCGCCCATCAGGCGCGCCAGTACATAGGCACTGGCCGAACAGGGCAGGGCGGCATATAGGACAACGGCCGCCATGTCGGTCGTGGGTAATCCCAATGCGATGCAAAGCCCCGCGGCGATTGCCGGGCTGATTGCCAGTTTTCCAATTGTTGAGATACCAACGGGAATGCCCGCCTGCCGGGCTGCTGTCAGATCAAGTCCGGCTCCAACCGCAAGCAAGCCTATCGGAAGGGCTGCCCGGCCAAGAACCTCAAGGAACGGACCAATGACTGGGGGCAACCCAACCCCGATGACATTCATAAGGCTTCCGAGGACACAGGCCATCAATAGCGGGTTTTTGACGACATCGCGCAGCAGCGACAACACGCCGGGTGTGCGGTCATTGTCTCCCCAATGCGCGCAGGCAAGAACCGAGATAACATTGACGGTCGGCACCACCAGTGCGACGCAAAGGGCAGTCACCGTTAATCCGTGCGTCCCTAGCAAGGCGGCTGCAACGGCAAGGCCGATATAGGTATTGGGGCGAATGGCCCCTTGCACCAGCGATGAAAATGCTGCCGGACTGACTTTAAGCACCGGTTTGATTGCAAGAATTAAAAGTGTGCAGATCGCAATCGTCCCCAGCATTGCCCCGGCAATCCCGAGCAGCGGTAAGCTGCCAAGGTCGGCCTTGGCCGTATTGGAAAACAGCAAGGCCGGGAAGGTCACAAAATAGGTCAGTTTTTCCGCACCCGGCCAGAACGTATCAGGCAGAAAACGCCGTTGACGTAAGACATACCCCAGAATGATCAGGGCAAATGTCGGTAGCAGGGCGGAAAGAATGGCGATCATCAAATGTCTTTCAACATAGAACTGCGAGCGATGCTTGTCTTTCGATCAGCAGTCTGGAGCTTGATTTACGATTGTAAAGCAACCACTTGGTCTAGGGAACTGATTTGCAGGTCGTGATCTGACTGTGAGCCAGTTGTGCTTTGCCGATGATATCAGACTGTGATAGTCAGCACAGGGTTCATAATGCTGACAATGTACACTGATTTCAATTGAAAGCGTTTTCTACACCACCACCATTAAGGGGTTACCACATGCCGCGCGCGATTGATCATCTTGTTTTGTGTGTGAACGATCTTGATGCCGCAATTGCCGCATATACCGAGCTTGGCTTTACCGTAACCCCGCGTGCGATCCACCCTTTTGGGACCGGCAATGCGCTGATCCAGCTTGATGGTATGTACATCGAATTACTGTCGGTCATTGAGCCAGCCAAGATTGCCGAAACCGATCTTGCGTCACCATTTTCCTTTGCCGTTTATAACCGTGACTACCTGCGCCATCGCGAAGGTATGTCGATGCTGGCCCTGCAGTCACACGATGCGGAAAAAGATCGCGAAGATTTCATTGCCGCCGGAGCGGCTGTGCCGCGCGTCTTTCATTTCGAACGCGATGCCAAAACGCCACAGGGTGATGAAGTTGGTGTTGCGTTTGCGCTGGCATTCGCCAACCATCCTTTATTACGAAATGCGGTCAGTTTTGTTTGCCAGCATCGCCATCCACCTCAGAATTTCTATTTCCCCGAATATCAGTCACATCAAAATACGGCCTGCGCGATTGGCAAGGTCTTCTTGTCACATTGGGCTGCGGATGCCGTACGCGAATTCTATCAAGGCATTGATGTCGATGGATTGGTCGAAGCCCTGCACGGCGATGAGTTGATCGACAAATACGGCATTGATGATCCAAACTTCCCAACGGACGGGTTCGCCGGGTTTGAGTTGATTGTCGATGACATGTCGCGGATTGCGGATGCGGCAAAAACGCTGGGGGCGATCTATAAAAAGGATCAACTGATCCTGCCGCCCTCGAAATTCTTTGGCGTGATGGTTGTGATCACTGCCAAATAAAAAAAGCCGCCTGAAATATCAGGCAGCTTTCAATTTGGTGTTGCGTCGCTTGTGCTTGGCGTAGGGGCGTTTATGCCTCGTCGCCCTCATCTTCAAAATCGTCTTCTTCTTCATCGGGCACAGCATTTTCGCCCGGATCAGTATGACGGTTAAGGTTATCAAGCGCACCTTGCAGGATATAGGCGGCCGCCGTTTTATCGACGACTTCCGCGCGACGTTTGCGCGTCATGTCGACTTCTTGAATCAGGATGCGCTCAACCGCATTGGTCGACAGGCGCTCGTCCCACATCAAAACGGGCAGGTCGATATATTTTTCCATCTCGTCGATGAACGCGTAAACCCGATGGCAAGCTTTCCCAATCGTACCGTCAAGCTCACGCGGGAAGCCAATGACGATGCCCCCGACATTCTGCTTGGTGACGATTGATGAAAGCTGTGCAACGTCGCGGGTGAATTTCTTCCGCGAGATCAGCTCATAAGGTGATGCAATCTGCAGCCCGACATCTGAAAGGGCTACGCCAATGGTTTTGGTGCCAAGATCAAGCCCCAAAACGCGCGCTGCTGGTGTCAGGCACCGCAGCAATTCCTGTGTATCATTGCAAATCATGGCGACCTTATAGGTTCGTTGGCGATAAAATACCAGCGCAAAGCAATCATGTTGCCCATCCGTGAACGCATAGCAGCCCGCACCCCTGGCAGCAGTCGATAATGCTGCTTTTGGTGTAATCTTTGTGTGGTTATGTCGCAATGCTTCTATATTTGGTGTTTCTTTAGGTTGAACTGAAGCAGCTTGTTTGTTCTAATGTGTGAATTCAAAATTTGAGCAAAACTGAAAACAGCACAAAATTTGTGCGAAAACGAAACTCAAAGTGAATGAAGATAAAACAGGGGGTATTTGGGCTTGACCGACGGTGCATCTAATGACGCGTTTGTTGAATTTGAACGCGTACAGAAAAGCTACGATGGCGAAACGCTTGTCGTGAAAGATCTCAACCTATCGATGCCAAAGGGCGAATTCCTGACGATGCTTGGCCCATCAGGGTCTGGCAAAACGACATGCCTTATGATGCTCGCAGGTTTTGAGACAGCCACGCATGGCGACATTCGCTTGGGCGGTGTTTCCATCAATAATATCCCGCCGCACAAGCGCGGTATTGGTATGGTGTTTCAGAACTACGCACTGTTCCCGCATATGACCATTGCCGAGAATCTTGCGTTCCCGCTAGAAGTTCGCAAGCTTGGCAAGGCCGAGCGTGAACAGAAGGTCAAAAGGGCACTCGACATGGTCGAGATGGGCGATTTTGGTGGTCGCCGTCCGGCACAATTGTCGGGAGGACAGCAGCAACGTGTCGCTTTGGCGCGCGCACTGGTGTTTGAGCCGGAACTGGTTCTGATGGATGAACCGCTTGGCGCACTTGATAAACAGCTGCGTGAAAAAATGCAGTTTGAAATCACCTATCTGGCGCATCAGTTGGGCATCACCACCGTTTACGTGACCCACGATCAGACCGAAGCCCTGACCATGTCAGACCGGGTTGCCGTGTTTGACGATGGCCGCATTCAGCAGCTTGCGCCGCCAGATAAGCTTTATGAAACACCGGAAAACAGCTTCGTCGCCCAATTCATTGGCGAGAACAACACGCTTGAAGGTGTTGTCAAAGAAATCAAGGGCAATACTTGCGTCATTGAGCTCGATGGCGGCGAAGTCATTGACGCCGTACCGGTCAACGTAAGTAAAGTCGGCGAACGCACCCGTGTGTCGATCCGCCCAGAACGCGTTGAATATAACAGGGATCGTCTCCACGAAGATGCCCACACACTCAAAGCCGAGGTGCTGGAATTCATCTATATGGGCGATATTTTCCGCACACGTCTGCGTGTGGCCGGGAACGACGAGTTTGTGATCAAAACAAGAAATGCACCAGATCAGGTACGTCTGAAGCGGGGCCAGCAGATCGAAATCGGCTGGCTTGCAGAAGATTGCCGCGCACTAGACGCGTGACGATCAGACTTTAGGCAGAAACAGGATTGGCACGCCCGGGTGCCTTCCGAAGTCAATAGTTCCGGGAAACAATCAGGGAGCATAACTATGCAACTTTTAAAGACCCTTTCAGCGACGACACTGCTTGTCGCGGCCAGTGGTACGGCTTTTGCCGCCGATATGGCTTCAAATATGACGCTGGTAAGCTGGGGTGGCGCGTATCAGGCCAGTCAGGTTGCGGCTTATGCCGAGCCATACAAAGCCATGAACCCAGATGTTACGATCACTTGGGACGAAAGCTCGAACGAGGCCGTTGCCAAACTGCGTGCGATGAACGAAGCCAACAACGTCACTTGGGATTTGGTTGATGTTGTTGCTTCTGACGCGTTGCGCCTTTGCGACGAAGGTCTGGCAATGGAAATTGATGCCAACGAGCTTCTTGCGCCAGCACCTGATGGCACATCGGCCGAGGATGACTTTGGTGATCTTCTGGTCAGCGATTGCTTTATCCCGCAGATTGTGTATTCCACCACCGTTGGTTATCGCACCGACATGGTTCCGGAAGGCACCGCTGCACCGACCGATATCTGTGCAATTTTCGATACCGAAACATACCCAGGCATGCGTTCGCTCGAAAAACGCCCGATCAATAACATGGAATGGGCACTGCTTTGCGACGGTGTTGCCAAGGACGAGGTTTACGACGTTCTCGGTACCCCGGAAGGTCAGCAGCAGGCACTTGATAAGCTCGCAACCATCAAGGACGACGTGATCTGGTGGAGCGCTGGTGCAGATACGCCGCAGCAGCTTGCTGATGGTGAAGTCTTCATGGGGTCGACTTACAATGGTCGTCTGTTCTCCGCGATTGTTGAGCAGGATCAACCGATTGGTATGCTTTGGGATGCACAGGTCTTCGATCTTGACGGTTGGATCATTCCGGCCGGCCTGCCAGAAGATCGTCTTGCCCGCGTGAAGGATTTCGTTCGCTTCGCAACCGACACGCAGCGTTTGGCTGACCAGTCCAAATATATCTCTTATGGCCCGGCACGTGCGTCTTCGGCTCCGCTGGTTGGCAAACATGCCACACTGGGTATCGAAATGGCGCCGCATATGCCGACCGATCCGGAAAACAGCAAGAACACGTTCCTGTATAACTACGAGTTCTGGGCTGATTACCGCGATGATATCGATGCCAAGTTCCAGGCTTGGTTGGCTCAGTAAGAGCTAATTGGAAGGGGGCCGCCTGCGGCCCCCTTTTCCCATTAAAGTGTGACCAATCGATATAACAGACCGACAAAACGGCGGGCTGACGGGGGCGTGATGAGTGATACGACACAAGAGTTAGTGCTGGCAGCGGATGGCAGGCCACTAAAACAGAGCTTGCGACGGGCTTTAATGCGGCAAAAGATACGAGCGCTGATGCTGATCGCGCCACTTTTGCTGTTCGTGGTTGTGACCTTTGTCGTTCCTATTTTGTCGATGCTTTTCCGCTCTGTTGAAAATGACATCGTGCCCGATACAATTCCCGGCGTGGTAACTGAGCTTGCCGAATGGGATGGTTCAACCGGGGTGCCGCCGTCCGAAGAAGTTTTCCGCTACCTTTATCTGGACCTGTTCAAGGCATCAGAAGCCAAACAGCACACCAGGTTAGGGACGCGCCTGAACTATGAAAAAACCGGACTGTCTTCCTTGTTGCGCACCACCGGGCGTTCGCTGGATGACGTTGGTGAAGAATGGCAGGATCCGCTCGAAGACATCGATGCGAATTTCAAGGACGGTGCGTTCTGGTACAAAATGATGTCTGGCACCGACGGCGAAGATCTGCTTGAGGAGCGCCGCGATCTTTGGGCTGCAATGGTTGGCGAAAGCATGGGCGGGGATGTCGGCTTTGTCCCGTCAGAGCAGGTTGCTCAGATGTTGCCCTGGACCACGCGTGCCTATACAGATTTCGCAATCTGGACCGCGATCGAGGAAGAAGACACCGTTGCCGAGGAAGACCCTTGGGAATCTGTCTATGGTGCCTTGGGGATGGATTTGACCACCCCCGAAACTGTCACCGCGATCCAAAGCTATACCGGGCCGGGGGCTGACGCCTTAAAAGCTGCGGCGGCTAATGTCGGCCAACTGCCGCAAACCGGCTTCCGCGAAGCCTTCGCGGCTGAGAATGAAGACTGGCTGTCGCATGATGTCTGGGCCACGATCAAGCTCTATTCATCGAGCATGACGTCAGGCTATTTCCTCAATGCGGTCGATATGCAATTGACCCCGGACGGGATCGAACAGAAACCAGAAAACCAGCAAATCTATACCCAGCTATTTATGCGAACACTTGTGATGGCACTCATCATTACGGCAAGCTGTGTCATTCTGGGCTACCCAGTTGCGTGGCTGCTGGCAAACTTGCCAATGCGCACGGCCAGTATTCTGATGATCCTTGTTCTTCTGCCGTTCTGGACGTCGCTTCTTGTTCGGACCTCTGCATGGAAAGTCCTTTTGCAACAACAAGGGGTCATCAACGAGATCCTTGTTTGGCTTGGTTTTGTGAATGATGCTGATCGTCTGATCCTGATGAACAATGCGACCGGTACGATCATTGCCATGACGCATATTTTGCTGCCGTTCATGATCCTGCCGCTTTACTCCGTGATGAAAACCATTCAGCCAAGCTACCTTCGGGCGGCCAAGTCGCTTGGTGCGACCAACTGGACCGCGTTCTGGCGGGTTTATTTCCCCCAGTCGGTGCCGGGCATTGGCGCAGGCTCGATCCTGGTCTTCATCTTGGCCATTGGCTATTACATCACGCCGGAAATCGTTGGTGGCACAAGTGGTGTCTTCATCTCAAACCGGATTGCCTATCACATCTCAAGTTCACTCAACTGGGGCTTGGCGGCAGCATTGGGTTCTATCCTTCTGGTGGTCGTGCTGGGTCTGTACTGGTGCTATGACAGGATTGTCGGCATTGATAACGTGAAGTTGGGGGGCTAAGGGCATGAGTACTGCAATCATTGAAATCAAACGGCCGGACCTTTTGACCTTCACGATGCCAATCGTGGCAGTATTGGGGGCGATGTTCGGCTTTATAACCGGCAACATCTTTGGTGATCCATGGATCGGGTTGATCGGCGGCGCCATTGTTGGTGCGGCATTGGCCGGTATTCTGGCAAAGATCACGTCGGTCAAGCGTTGGAAAAGCATCTGGGGCGTTGCCGTGCTTTTCGGCGTCGTCGCGGCAATTTTCGGCGGTGTTGGCGGTCTGTTTGGCGGATTTCTTGTCGGCCTTTCGATGGGCTGGTTCGCGACATGGGTTGGCACCGGTCAGTATCGTAAACGTGTGCCAATCTATTACACACCGGGGCAGGTGCTTTGGCACAGCACGTTCCTGTTCATCTGTGCTTTCGTGTTCTTCTTCCTGATCGCACCGTTGGTCCCGGTCATTTGGCTCAGCTTCAATGCTGAAAACTTCTTCACCTTTACGCCTGAAATGCTGAGTTTTAAGGCCGAAGGCTATAGCCTGAAGCATTATCGTGACTTCCTTGGGACGGATGAGTGGATGGTGCCGCTCAAAAACTCGCTGATCATTGCGCCGATTGCGACAATTATATCGGTGTCGCTGGGAACGCTGGCGGCCATCGGTCTGAGCCAGTCTCATGTGCCCGGTCGACAGGCAATGATGGCCATCCTGATTTCACCGATGATTGTGCCATTGATCATTTCTGCGACTGGCATGTTCTTTTTCTATGCGCCGCTTGGCAACTGGCTTCAGGTCAATCTCGGCCTTAATCAGGCATTTGTTGGTTATGTGAAGGTGATCCTTGCTCATGCGGTACTGGGGATTCCCTTCGTAATTATCACTGTCACGGCGACACTGGTGGGCTTTGATAAATCGCTGACGCGTGCAGCGGCGAATATGGGAGCAAACCCGGTCACGACGTTCTTTCGGGTGCAAATGCCACTTATTCTGCCGGGTGTAATTTCAGGCGGTTTGTTTGCTTTCATCACCTCGTTTGATGAAGTGGTCGTTGTATTGTTCGTTGGCTCAGCCCGTCAGCAAACCCTGCCATGGCAGATGTACACTGGTTTGCGCGAACAGATTTCCCCGACCATTCTGGCAGCCGCGACAATCCTTGTATCGGTCTCAATCTTGCTCCTGCTAACGGTTGAGTTGCTCCGCCGTCGTTCCGAGCGTCTGCGGGGCATGAGCCCGGGGTAAGCCGAACACATCAGACCGGGACCAAACAGACCGGGATGTCTAACCAAGTTAAACCGGGCCGGCGGCATTCAGTGTCGTCGGCCCGTTTGCATGTCGGGCCCTAAAAATCCGCACATTCGTATCTGCATTATGGCGTTTGTTATTGTGTATTGATGTGTGTGGGCATCGTGCCAATACGATGCCGTAAAATCGTAAAATCAAAACGACCACGATGGCACATGATCATCGGCATTACCGGCCCTTGCGGCGGGGGCGTCGGGGTGCTAGTTTCCGCGCTGTAATTCACGTTCTGGCAGATGGATCATCTGCCGGGTTTTTTGTCATTCCTTAAGAGAGACTTTCATCCATGTCGTCTTTGGATAAGGAAACAGTTCGCCGTATTGCCTATCTTTCACGCATCAACGTGTCCGAAGAAGGCCTCACCGAACTGGCGGGTGATTTGACCCGTATCCTCGATTTTGTCGAGGAACTGCAAGAAGTTGATGTCGAAGGCTGTGAGCCGCTGACGTCGGTTGCCGATCTGACCTTGCCGCTGCGCAAGGATGAAGTCACCGATGGCAACATCCAGCAAAAAGTGCTGTCAAACGCACCGATGACCGATGCTGGCTGTTTTGTTGTGCCCAAGGTGGTTGAATAATGACTGATCTGACAAAGCTGACACTTGCCGAGGCCCGCGACGGTCTGGCAAAGGGTGATTACACTTCGGTCGAACTGACCCAAGCGCACCTGAAATCGATGGAAGCGCATCGCAACCTGAACGCTTACATCACCGAAACCCCGGACAAAGCCATCGAGATGGCCAAGGCATCCGATGCCAAGCGCGCCAAAGGTGATGCTGGCAACATGGAAGGCCTGCCGATTGCGGTCAAAGACCTGTTCTGCACCGAAGGTGTTCAGACCACAGCCGCATCGCACATCCTCGAAGGGTTCAAACCCGAATATGAATCCACCGTCACCAGCAAGCTGTTTGACAATGGTGCGGTTATGCTCGGCAAGGCGAACCTTGATGAGTTCGCCATGGGGTCCGCCAACACGTCATCCTACTACGGGAATGTAATTAACCCGTGGAAAGGCAAAGACGGCAAGGACCTTGTGCCCGGCGGTTCGTCGGGTGGTTCGGCCGCCGCCGTTGCCGGTGGCATGGCGCTTGCCGCAACCGGGACAGATACCGGTGGCTCGATCCGTCAACCGGCATCCTATTGCGGTATTGTTGGCTTGAAGCCGACCTATGGTCGTTGCTCACGCTGGGGCGTTGTTGCCTTCGCAAGTTCGCTTGATCAGGCCGGTCCGATGACCAAAACCGTACGCGATGCAGCCATCATGCTCGGTTCAATGGCCGGGCACGATGCCAAGGACAGCACGTCTGCCCCGATGGCGGTCCCTGATTTTGAAGCCGCCCTGACGGGTGACATTCGCGGTATGAAAATCGGTATTCCCAAAGAATACCGGGTTGATGGTATGCCCGAAGAAATCAGCAAGCTTTGGGAAAATGGCGTTGCCATGTTGCGCGACGCGGGGGCGGAAGTGGTCGATGTGACCTTGCCGCACACCAAATATGCGCTTGGTACCTATTACATTGTTGCCCCGGCAGAAGCATCTTCGAACCTGGCTCGTTATGACGGTTTGCGTTATGGACAGCGTGTGATGGACGAAGGCGACAGCCTTGATGACATGTATTCCAAATCGCGTGCCGCTGGCTTTGGTAAAGAAGTCCAGCGCCGCATCATGATCGGGACCTATGTGCTGTCGGCTGGTTATTATGACGCCTATTACAATAAGGCGCTTAAAGTCCGTCGTCGCATCTACGAAGATTTCGCAAATGCGTTTGGCACTGTTGATACCATTTTGGCACCAACCGCACCGTCTGCGGCCTTCGCAATTGGCGAAAACGAAGACGATCCGGTCAAAATGTATCTCAACGATGTGTTCACCGTTCCGGCAAGCCTTGCGGGTCTTCCGGGCCTGTCATTGCCTGCGGGGCTGTCGTCCGAAGGTCTTCCGCTTGGTTTGCAGCTGATTGGCAAGCCGTTTGACGAAGAAACCGTTCTGCGTGTCGGGGGCGTGCTTGAAAGTGCGGCCAACTTCACCGCAAAACCATTCGGGCAGGAGGGCTGATCCATGACCTATATCATCGAAGGTTCAACCGGCCCGTGGGAAATCGTTGTCGGTCTGGAAGTCCACTGTCAGGTGGTTTCTAATTCCAAGCTGTTTTCGGGTGCTTCAACCAAATTTGGCAATGACGCCAACAGCAACGTCAGCCTTGTTGACGCCGCGATGCCCGGCATGTTGCCGGTGATCAACGCCGAATGTGTGCGTCAGGCTGTTAAAACCGGTCTGGGCCTCAAGGCACAGATCAACAAGGAAAGCGTCTTTTCGCGCAAAAACTATTTCTATGCCGATCTGCCACAGGGATATCAGATTTCGCAGTTCGACAAACCGATTGTCGGCAAGGGCACCATCATCCTTGATATGCCCGATGGCTCGACCAAATCGGTTGGCATTGAACGTCTGCATCTTGAACAGGATGCGGGTAAATCAATGCATGATCAGGATCCGAAATATTCCCATATCGATTTGAACCGTTCGGGCGTTGCCCTGATGGAAATCGTCTCGGACCCGGATATTCGTACCCCTGAAGAAGCCGGTGCCTATCTAACCAAGTTGCGCGCGATTGTGCGCTACCTTGGGACTTGTGATGGCAACATGAACGAAGGCTCCATGCGGTGTGATGCCAACGTATCGGTGCGTCGTCCGGGCGCGCCCTTTGGCACACGTTGCGAGATCAAGAACGTCAACTCCATCCGTTTCGTGATGCAGGCGATCGAGATCGAAGCAAAACGTCAGGTCGAAGTTCTCGAAGCGGGCGGTGAAATCATTCAGCAGACCCGTCTGTTCGATCAGCGTCTTGGGGAAACCCGTGCGATGCGATCAAAGGAAATGGCGCATGATTACCGCTATTTCCCGGACCCCGATTTGCTACCGCTGGTGTTCGATGATGCATTTGTTGCTGAAATCGAAAAGACCTTGCCGGAATTGCCCGACGAGAAAAAAGCCCGCTTCATCAATGAAAACGGCCTGTCTGCATATGATGCCGGTGTTCTTGTCGCGGAAAAGGAAAAGGCTGATTACTACGAGATCGTTGCCAAGGGCCGTGATGGCAAATTGGCGGCGAACTGGGTGATCACCAACCTGTTTGGCGCGCTTAACAAGGCCGAAGTCGGTATTGCCGAAAGCCCGGTCACAGCTGAAAACCTTGGTAAGCTGATCGATCTTATTTCCAATGACACCATTTCTGGCCGTATCGCCAAGGATGTCTTTGAAATCATGATCGAAACCGGCGGTGATCCTGAAAAGATCGTCGAAGAAAAAGGCCTTAAGCAGATCACCGATACCGGTGCGATTGAAACAGCGATTGACGAAGTCATTGCGGCCAACCCGGACAAGGTCCAGGAAATCCGTGATGGTAAGGATCGTATGCTTGGTTGGTTCGTCGGGCAGGTGATGAAATCCACGGGTGGTAAAGCCAACCCGGGCATGGTCAACAAAATGCTCCGCGATAAAATCCTCGGCTGATTTTAATCATCAGACGATTTGGAAAAGCCGCCCTTATCAATTCGATAGGGGCGGCTTTTATCGTTTCAGGCGATATCGCGTTTCCGATCTGCATCATCAAATGCCTTGCGTAAACTGCCAAGTGATTGATCAAGTAATCCTGCCGTTTCAGGATCATTCAAGATGTCATCGGCACTGTAATTCTTTCCATTCAGCACAATGGTCACACAGGCATCGTCGATGATTGTTGCATCCATCGTACGGATGGTTTCGATCAAAGCTGCTTGTGCAATGGTCGCCCGGCCCGATGCGTTGATGGCCGCGACCGGCATTTGCATAAACTCGCCACTGGCCACCACCCAATCGAGCGCATTCTTAATCGCCCCGGTCACCCCGTGGGCATATTCCGGGCTTGCGATCAAAACCGCGTCGCTTTGCGCAAGATGGGCTCGAAAATCAAGAACGCTTTTGGGTGGTGTTTCTTCATTGTCGGGATTGAAAATCGGCAAATTGCCCAATCCATCATAAAGATGAATCTCTAACCCATGCTCTTGCCCGCATTTCTGTGCGGCCAGCAATAAGGTGCGATTAATTGACTGCGCCCGCAGGCTTCCACAGATCGCAAGAACATGACGGGGCATCGGAATGATTTCCTGACGGTTGGTGTGCGCTGACGGCGAATTTCAGATGGCAGTGTAGGGGGCTTTGCACCGCGATGAAAACCCCCCGTTGGACAAAATACGATTATGTATCTGCCGTCCGGTAATCGCGCGGTGATGTGCCAAGAATACGTTTGAACATATTGCTGAACGCTGCTGGATTGTCATAGCCAAGGTCCAGCGCAATCGTCGTGATGGCCTGACCCGCGGCCAACCGTGGCAGGGCGGCAAGGATGCAGGCCTGTTGCCGCCATTCGACAAAGCTTGATCCGGTCTCCTTGCGAAACAGGCGGGTAAAGCTGCGGCGGCTCATGCCCAGATGAGCGCTCCAGTCCTCAATCGTTTCATGTGGGGTCGGGGACGCCAAAAACGCCCGGCATTTTTCGCGAAGTGCCGACTGTTCTGGCAGGGCAAGCGACAAGGGCAACACCGGCAACCGTTTGATTTCATGCTCAACCAGCGTCATCAGCGCCCCGTCACGCCCGTCGACGTCATACTCAGCCGGAATTGTCACCGCCTCGCTCAGCAAGTGCCGCATCAGCGATGAAATACCGACCACCTTACACTGGCGATCCGGCGTTCCGAGTTGTTCCGGGCGCAGATACAATGATCGCATTTTAACATCCCCAAACAGGCGGACTTCATGAACAACCCCGGCCGGGATCAGCATGCCGCGTTGGGGCGGCATCATCCATGCACCTTGCGGGGTGGATGCCATCAAAACCCCGGTCAGACCATACAGCAACTGATCACGGTCATGGCGATGGGCGGCAATTACATGACCGTCGGGATAATCGGTGCCCAATGCAATGATCGGGCGGGGAACTTCGCGAAAAGATGACATGGCAATACCCGTGTCGATGAGTTGGCCCAATCTCGTAATAAATTGACCCTAACGCGGTGGTGGGCCGAATGGCAATTTTTATAATAAGGACCGTGCACCGGAACCGGTCGCAGTTGCCATTTAACGAGGTCACCCATGAACGAAGCCGTTCTCAAATCGCCGCAAACAACCCGAACCGTTTTACCGGTTCTGGGTGCGGCCAGTTTTTGTCATTTGCTGAACGATATGATCCAGTCGCTATTTGTGGCGGCATATCCGGTGTTTAAGGGCGGCTTTGATCTGTCATTTGCCCAGCTTGGGTTGCTGACACTGACCTATCAGGTCACGGCATCCCTGTTACAACCGTTCATCGGTCATTTCACCGACCGGCGCCCGCAACCCTATTCTTTGCCGTTTGGTATGGGGATGTCGCTTTCTGGTTTGCTGGTGCTGTCCTCGGCCCCAAGTTTTACGGTGTTGTTGATCGGCAGTGCCATGTTGGGGGTGGGGTCGTCGATCTTTCACCCGGAATCCTCGCGTCTGGCACGTCTGGCATCGGGTGGGGCGCATGGATTTGCCCAGTCGCTGTTTCAGGTTGGCGGCAATGTCGGCTCGGCCATTGGACCGTTGCTGGTGGTGGCGGTTGTTCTGCCATACGGGCAGGGCAGTCTGGCGTGGTTTGCCTTTGTCGCCCTTGGTGGGGTGATCATCCTAACGCTGTTGGGGCGCTGGTATAAGCGCAACGGTCATGCCGTGCGGCGTCCACGTGTAATTGTCGCACCAGAAAATCGTCCAGCCCATCGTCAGGTGGTTGGTGGCCTGAGCGTCCTGTTTTGCCTGATGCTGTCAAAATGGTTCTATCTGGCCAGCTTCACCAGCTATTACGTGTTTTATCTCATGGAAAGATTCCCGCTTTCCGAAGGCGATGCCCAGATTTACCTGTTCATCTTTCTGGCCGCGGTTGCGGCGGGAACATTGATCGGCGGGTCAGTCGGGGATCGGGTCGGGCGTAAGAAGGTGATCTGGGGATCGATCCTGGGTGCGCTACCCTTTGCGCTTATCTTGCCCTATGTGGCACTGACGGCAACTGTGCTGCTTTCCATTGCCATTGGCCTGATCATGTCCTCGGCGTTTTCAGCCATTGTTGTTTATGCACAGGAGCTTGTGCCCGGGCGCGTCGGTATGATTTCGGGTTTGTTCTTTGGTCTTGCCTTTGGGCTTGGCGGGATCGGAGCGGCGATTTTAGGCGTGATGGCCGATGCCGTTGGCTTGGAACTTGTCTATCAGGTCTGTGCCTTTTTGCCCGCCATCGGGTTTCTGGCGGTGTTCCTGCCCGATATCGAACATGGGTACAAAGCCTGATACGCAATTACTCGAATGGTGCCAGCCTGAAAGCTGTGAACGCCTTTCAGGCTGGCACTCTTGGTATTTTAGCGTCAGAAGATCAGGCGATTATTTGCCCAGAAGCTTCATGACCGCATCGGCGGTTGCATCGCTTGATCCCGGGTTTTGACCGGTGACGAGCTTGCCATCAACAACCACATAGGACGCCCACATCTCACCGCGTTCATAAAGGCCGCCCTGTTTGTTGAATTCGTCTTCAATCGACAGTGGAACAACCTTTTCAAGACCAACGGCCTTTTCTTCGTCATTGGTAAAGCCGGTGACTTTTTTGCCTGCGACCAATGGCTTGCCATCGGTGGTTTTGGCATTCACCAGTGCCGCCGGGCCGTGGCAAACAGCCGCAACCGGTTTGTCTTGGGCAACAAAGGCTTCGATCAATGCGATGGATTTCGTATCGGTTGCCAAGTCCCAAAGTGGTCCGTGACCACCCGGATAGAAAATGGCGTCATAATCATCGGCGTTTAAGCCGTCCAGCGTGACGGTATTGGCAAATGCCTTTTGCGCCGCGTCGTCTTTTTCAAACCGGGCTGTCGCATCGGTCAGCGCATCTGGCACTTGGCTGTTGGGATCAAGGGGCGGCTGACCTCCCTTGGGGGAGGCCAGCGTAATTTCAGCACCGGCATCACGGAACCGGTAATAGGGGGCTGCAAGTTCTTCAAGCCAGATGCCGGTTTTATGGCCGGTATCGCCCATCTGGTCGTGGGATGTGACAATCATCAGGATACGCATAAGGTCCTCCATGCGTTGATTTGGTTTGAACCGAATATAGTTGGCTGACAAATTTTGCGAAAGATCGTAGATATGAACAGATTGTCAAATTTATTGAGCATATAAAATGTCGGCATTGGATGAAGTTCGGGCAATGATGATATTTGCTCGCGTGGTTGAAGAAGGCGGCTTTTCCGCCGCTGCGCGTAAAATGGGGTTAAGCCGTGCGGCCATTTCCCATCAGATCAGGCAGCTTGAAGCGAAACTCGGCGTGCCGTTGCTTCGGCGCAGCACGCGGACATTTAGCCTGACCGATGCCGGAACGCGTTATTACGATAGTTGCCGCACCATCACGCTTGAAGCCGAAGCCGCGCGCAAACGGGTTGAAGAACTCCGTGATGAGCCAGTGGGCAAAATATCGCTGAGTTGTTCGATCCATATGGGCAATTTGCGGATCGTGCCGATCTTAAGCCGGTTTCGTCAAACCTATCCCGGTGTTGCGCTTGATGTGCGCCTGACCGACGAGGTTGTCGATCTGATCGGGCAGGGGATTGATATCGCCATTCGATCCGGTCCGTTGCGCAGTTCGGAACTAAAATCCATCCGCCTTTACGAAACCCGCCGTGTCATTGTCGCCAGCCAACAATATGTGGCCGCATTTGGCACACCAGACCAGCCCGAAGACCTGACCGATCATAACTGGGTGATGTATAGCCGGGTGCCTGAAACCCTGCCACTGGCACAAGGCGATCAAGAACGCAAAATCCCGGTGTCGGGCAGTGTTCAGGTCGATAGTGCAACCGCACGGCTGCAATTTCTGCGCGATGGCCACGGGATAGCCGTGGTGCCTTTTTCGGATGTGGCCGATGATATCGCAAACGGCGACTTGATGCGGATTTTGCCTGATTGGAACTTGCCCGATCTTAGCGTTTATGCGGTTTACTCCGGCGATGTCATGCGCAGCAGTAAGGTCAAAACCCTGCTTGATTTCCTGCGGGCCCAACTGACCGATATTGACGAAAGCCGACATTAAGAAAACTTGCGCCTTAAGCCATATTGATCAATCGGCACTGATCGGCTATTCCCCATTTACGATCAATCGGGGGACCCATGGCCAATCTGTTCTTTTATTATTCGTCGATGAACGCCGGCAAATCGACGACATTGCTTCAGGCAAGCTTCAATTACCGGGAACGCGGCATGCAGACGCTGTTGCTGACCGTGTCGTTTGATAACCGGTATGGCGAAGGTAAAATTGCATCGCGTATTGGTCTGGAAGCCCCGGCACTCCTGTTTGATGCGAAAACCGATATGACGGCGCTGATTTTGGGGGAGTTGGAAAAGGGCAAGGTTGATTGTGTTTTGCTCGATGAAGCGCAGTTCCTGACCAAGGACCAAGTCTGGCAGCTTTCCGACATTGCCGACAAGCATAAGGTTCCTGTGCTGTGCTATGGCATCCGCACCGATTTTCAGGGCGAGCTGTTCGAAGGGTCGAAATGGCTTCTGGCCTGGGCCGATAAGCTGAACGAGCTTAAAACCATCTGTCATTGCGGGCGCAAAGCAGGCATGGTTTTACGCGTTGATGAAAACGGCGATCCAGTCCGCGAAGGCGCACAGGTCGAAATCGGCGGCAATGATCGTTATGTCCCGGTATGTCGCCGTCATTTCAAGGATGCGATGGGGCAATAATCTCCATCCTTTTAATTGTATGATGAATTGATTTTGATGATCAGCCGCCAATAAGCGCGGTAATTTCCGGCACCAACAGGCTATAGGCCACCAGCCACATGACCGCACAGGTCAAGGCATCAACAATTTTCCATGTGATCGGCCGTGCCACATAGGGGGCAAGCCATGACGCGCCAAGCGCAATGGCAAAGAACCACACGAAACTGGCAGTCATCGCGCCGAGCGCAAAGCCAAGCCGCTCATCTGCTGGAAACTGCCCGCCAATCCCGCCCAGCATCACCACCGTATCAAGATAGACATGCGGATTAAGCAGGGTGACGGCCAGTGTCGTCGACAGCACGGCTTTCCAGCCGGTCTTGGTGATATGTTCTTCGGCCAATGTTTCAGTGTCAAACAGGCGGCGGAGTGCCCCAAACCCATACCAGATCAGAAACGCCGCACCGCCCCATGCGGCCATCGTGGTCAAAAGCGGGTAGGCCGCAATTAACGTGCCCAAACCCGCAACGCCTGCGGCAATCAGGACCGCGTCACACAGCGCACAGACAAATGCCACCATCATCGGATGATTGCGCCGCAATCCTTGGCCAAGGACAAAGGCGTTCTGTGCGCCAATGGCAATAATCAATCCGCCGCCAAGGCCAAATCCGGTTGCATAGCTAAGAAACATGTTCGGGCATTCCTGTGTGTGTTGGAAGCCCAGTCATAGCAATTTGATCAAATAAGAAAATCGAATTATAGTTATCTAGGATTAGAATATTTAATGCGCGAGAGTAGGAATTTGGGATAGGCCATGCTGGATTATAAATTGCTGCAAGCCTGTGCCGAAGTGATCCGCCATGCCAGCTTTGAGAAGGCGGCCCGCGAACTGGGCCTGACGCAATCGGCGATATCGCAACGGGTCAAGCTGCTGGAAGACCGTCTGGGCCAACCCCTGATCATTCGGGCCAAACCGATTGTCGCGACGGCTGCGGGTAAGCGCTTGTTGCAGCATTACCAAAGTGTCCGGTTGCTTGAACACGACCTTCAGGATGACTTGCCCGATATCCCGTCTGATGGCGGTTTTGGGCAGGTGGCTCTTGCGGTTAATGCAGATAGTTTGGCGACATGGTTTGTCAATGTTCCCAAATGCTTGTTTGACGAATTTGAACTTCTGGTTCATCTGAGTGTTGATGATGAATCGCTTAACCACGAGGCTCTTTTGGATGGCAGGGTGCTTGGCGCCATCAGCCTGCGCCCAACCCCGATGCAAGGCTGCCGGGCGCGACCACTTGGTAAGATGCGCTATGTCATGGTGGTGTCACCGGAATTTCAAAAACGCTATTTTTCGGCCGGGGTGACGGCAGATGCTCTGCGGTCCTGTCCGGCGGTAAATTTTTCACATCATGATGAATTGCAAAACCAGTACCTTAAAACCTATTTCGGCTTGAACCCGGGCGATTTTCCCGCCCACACGGTGCCAAGTTCACAAGGGTTCGTGACGGTGGCCGAACAGGGTATTGCCTATGCCGTGGTCGAAATTCATCAGGCCGAAGAAGGCCTGCGCACCGGGAGGTTGGTCCAGCCTTGTGATCATGTGATTGAACGCCCGCTGTACTGGCATCACCGCACCATGAAAAGCAAATTGCTCGATCGGGTCAATGAAACAATCCTGTCCGAAGCGCGCCGTTTTTTACCCGCAATTGATCGCTAACACATTCAGATAACGAGGCGTTTTACCAAAGTTTGGAACGACTCTTTTCTGATCCGGTTTGACTTCAATGCCAAACTGGCGCTTACTTTGGCGGGTAAAACAAATTCGATAACGGTCTGTTTAAACAGGGAAACCATGGCGCATCGCCTGATTGCTTGTGAACATTGTGACTATGTGCATGTGGAAAACGACATTCCCGCAGGCAGTATCGCATGCTGTATTCGATGTGGTTCACCGCTTTATGCGGCCGAACAACCACGTTTTGACAAGCCATTGGCACTGGCCTTTACGGCCCTCGTGTTGTTTGTGATCGCCAATATCTATCCGCTTTTGACCTTCTCAATGGAAGGCCGTGCCGAGACCAATACCCTGGGCAGTGGCGTTTTGACATTCTGGCAGGAAGGGTTTCCCTTTCTGGCCTTTATGGTCGCACTGACATCAATAGCAGCCCCGATGGTGGTGATCGCTGCCCATATCTATGTCTTGTTACCGCTCTCAATGGGGTGGACTGTGCCGGGGGTTAAACGTGTCTGGCGTGTTCTGGCGATCATTCGTCCGTGGTCGATGCTTGATGTGTTTTTGATCGGGCTTTTGGTCGCGCTGACCAAGCTGACTGATTTCGCCCAGGTGATCGCAGGACCGGCATTCTTTGCGGTCTGTTGTTTGATCCCGACCGTGCTTTTAATGAATATCACGCTTGATCCCCGGACGGTTTGGCGCCGCATTGCGCCTGCGGGTTTGCGATATCTTACCGAAGATGACCTGACAGAAAGCCGTTCCAACGGTTCGGGGCAAAACAACGCCAAAGGGTCAGACGCAGGGCTTATGACCTGTCATACCTGTTCGATGGTTGTTGCCGCGCGGAATGTTGACCATGGGCATTGCCCACGCTGTGGGGCGGTTGTTCATCTGCGTAAGGCCCGCAGTCTGTCGCGGGCTTTTGCCCTGCTGTTGACGGCAGTTGTTCTTTATATCCCGGCGAATGTTTTTCCAATCATGACCGTGACCTATCTGGGCCGGGCGGAGGCCGATACAATTCTGTCTGGTGTGGCGGTACTGGTTCAGGCCGGGGAATGGCCGATTGCCATTGTTGTCTTTACCGCAAGTATCCTTGTGCCCATTATCAAGATTGTTTTGCTGGCCTGGATTTACCTTGCAACATGGTTGGGGCTGTCCGGGCCGTTGCGGCAACGCACACGGGTCTATCGGATTACGGAACTGATTGGGCGCTGGTCGATGGTAGATGTGTTTATGGTATCCATCCTTGCGGCCTTGGTGAAACTGGGCAACATCGCATCCATTCAGCCGGGATTTGGCGCGGTTGCCTTTTGTGGCGTGGTCATTTTAACCATGCTGTCGGCGATGGCCTTTGATCCACGGTTGATCTGGGATCGCGCCGGGATGCGCCGGGAAACACTGCGTCAGAAAACCTTGCGCAGCAATAGTCTGAAAGAAACACAGGGGAGCCCGTCATGAGTGACGACAATATGACGCCACAAGGGCCAAACGAACGACAAGTCGGTCAGCCTGATGTCAAAAAAGGCTGGGGCAGCTTTTCAATTATCTGGCTGGTTCCATTGGTGGCGCTTCTGGTCGGCGGGTGGTTGCTGTGGCGCGATGTTGTGTCAAAGGGCCCTGAAATCACCCTGACATTTGAAACCGCTGACGGGTTGGTGGCGGGGAAAACCCCGATACGCTACCGCGATGTTGATGTTGGGCAGGTCACCGAAATCAGTCTGTCGAAGGGCTTTGATCATGTGCGCCTGACCGTTCGGATGAATGCTGATTTCAGTGATTATCTGACGGATAAGACCCAGTTCTGGGTCGTGCGTCCGCGTGTGTCAGGGCGCGGTATCACCGGTCTGGAAACAATTGTTTCTGGCGCATATATTGAAGTTGCCCCTGATGATAGCGGTTCTGCGCAAGATACCTTTGTCGGTGCCGAGGAACCTCAGCTCATCACAAGTGATGAAGAGGGCACGCGCTTTATCCTGGCGGCCGACAAACTGGGGTCATTGTCGGTTGGTGCGCCGGTGTTGTTGCGCGGGGTTGAGGTTGGCGAAGTCCTTGATACAGAACTTGATCAAGATGCCAAGGGGGTTTCCGTCCCCGTCTTTATTCGAAAACCGTTCGATCAGTTGGTTAAGCGCAATACCCGTTTTTGGGATTCCAGCGGCATTGCGGTTGATCTTAATTCCGATGGGCTGTCATTGCGCGCGCAATCGGTTAAATCGGTTCTGGCCGGGGGGATTAATTTTTACACCCCCGATGACAGTGAACAAAGCGAAAGAGCACCGTCTGACACGGTTTTCAATCTGTTTAAAACGCTTGAGCAGGCTGAACTTCTTACCGAAGGATACAGTAAGAAATACATTCTTTATTTCGACTCATCCGTACGCGGACTGTCACGTGGCGCACCGGTGGAATTCAACGGCATTCGTGTTGGCACAGTCGAAAGCGTTGATCTGGAATATGTGGTTGATCAGCGCGCCTTCCGGGTCCCTGTCGTTGTCACCCTTGAGCCGGAGCGGGTCAGTGTTGTCGGCGGTGATTCTGGTGAGATTGATCATACCGAAACCATTGCAACCTTGGTCGAGAATGGCCTGCGGGCGCGCCTGAAAACAGGAAGTTTCATCACCGGTCAGCTGTTTGTTGATCTGTCGATGCACACGGTCGCGCCAGCCCGATATCTGGGCAATCAAAATGGCGATATACCTGAATTGCCAACCTTGCCACAGAAGCTTGACGAGATTGCCAATTCACTGAGCAGTTTGCTTGAAAAGGTTGAAACGTTCCCGATTGAAGAAATCGGCATTCGCTTGCTCGGAACGGTCGAGGGGATGGAAAACATCGTCACATCACCTGCCTTGACCGATGGCATGAAAAGTCTTCAACAGGCGGCAGATGGCGTTAACAAGCTGGTTGAAAACCTTGACAGCAGTGTGCTGCCTGCAACCCAAAGCGCACTTGATGCCGCCCGCGAAGCATTGGGTGGTGTGCGCGATGTGACCGGCCCGACGTCGCCTGTGCGCTACAATCTGGAACAGGCCCTTAAGGAACTGACGGCAACGGCGCGTTCGTTGCGCGATCTTGCCGAGTTTCTTGAACAAAACCCAAGTGCATTGATACTTGGCAAAAAAGGCCCGAGGGAGGACGAATAATGCGTCAGACATTGCCAATACATATCCGTGCGGGGGTGCTCCTGTTTCTTATCGCACCCTTGATGGCGGCCTGTTCAACACCGGCCCCGGATCGGTACTACCTGCTTTCGGCGACCCTGAACCCCGCCGCACCGGTTGCCGGGCAGGGGGCTGTGATCGGAATTGGGCCTGTGACCATACCAAGTCATCTGGATCGTTCGATGATTGTGTCACGCAGCAGTTCCAACCGGCTGGAAGTCAATGCTGGCCATCGGTGGGCCGAACCGCTCGATGAAAATATTAACCGCATCCTGTTGGAGAATATAGACCACACCGGTAAGGCAGTCCGGATGGAAACATTCCCTTGGACATCGCGCGATGGTGTCGACTGGCAGATTGTGGTCGATATAGACCGGTTCGAACGTCAGGCGAATGGCAAGGTCCTTTTGGCGGCCCGCTGGAAACTCGTTGCGTTTGAAAGTGGCGATATCACTGCATCAAACCGGTATGAGAAGGTTGTCGATCCCAAAAACACCGATGTTGAAAGCACGGTTTCGGCCATGAGCGACCTTTTGGCTGATATGTCGGTTGATATTGCAAAATATATTCCGTGATACGTGACTGTGTAAGCTGCTTTTTTGGTTAAACCTTGGCATGTCGCGCTGGTCTAGGCTGGGCAGGCTTTTGGGGTGAATGATCAGGCTTGGAAAGGTGTCCGACTTCACATCGAAATCGGCGAAGATTGGAAAAGATCAATATCAACCTATTGTTTTCATCATACGAATGGGCTTATATAGAAGATATAAATATAAAAACTATGGGACACGCGCCTGACTGCAAAAACGGCATGTAGATGCCGCCCAAACAGGAAGTTAGGGAGCCAGAGCGCGTTATGTCGGATACGACATTTGAAGTACGGGTTCAGCGGGGGGATCGCTGGATCATTCATTCGACATTTGATGTCGAAAAAGAAGCGGTAACAGAAGCTGAAAAGCTTCTGAAAACCAAGGTTTCGGCCGTGCGCGTTGTCCGTGATTGGGAACGTGGCGACGGTAAGCATATCGAAAAGGTCCTTCTTGAAAAAGAAGGGGCTGGCGACGAAGAAGAAAAAGACGTGCGTGTCACGTCGATTGACGAAGCGCCGCTGTGCGAAACCGACAATGACCTTCTCCAGAAAGAAAGCCGCGCGACCATCAACCGGTTGCTGCGCAAGTATTTTGAACAGGAAATCCTGACTCCTTGCGAGGTAATGTACAATTACCAGAATCTGCGCAAGTTGATGTTCCATGACACCCTGATGCCGACTGCGGTCGACAAGGTTGCCGGGCTGCATGCCAAGGCAACCGACGGCGATCATATTGAGGCGATGAACAATCTGCATGGCGCGATTGAGCAGCTTGCGGCCCGCGCCCGTGAGGTTGAAAAGGTTGATCTTCCTGAATTTGAAGACGCAACAATTTCAGAAGTGCGCGACGAAATTCGCCGCCTCAATTTGGCCGAAGATACTGATTTCCTTACGATGGTAGCGCTAACACGCGTTATGTCATCGACGCGAAACTGGGTTGGCAAGCTTGATCTTGCGCTTAAGGTCAAAGGCGACGAGAAAGACGAAGCCGCCCGGAAACTGCTTGATGATGTCATCGCAGATATTCTGGGATCCCCGGTTGCACTTAAGGAACTGCTTGGCAGTTCACGCAGCTTCGGCGAAGCGGTCACGCTTCACATTGATCTGGCGCTGGGGCGGGCTAAGGGCAATCGCGGTGCCGCGAATGATATTCTTGAACTGATGAACCCGCTGTTTGGTTCGGGCCTTTTGGCGACCAGTCAGGAAGCGATGTTTGATTACATCGTGCGTGAGCTTAAAAGCCCCAATAACCTGACGCGCCACGAAAGCGATCCGGACCCGTTGACCGATATTCTGGATCGGTTGGTGACGGAAAATGGCGTTATCTATGGAACGCCAATGACGGCAGCACTGGCAGAACGTGGTGCGCGGTTGCGCAACGTTGGTGGTCCGCGCGCCATGATCGAAGGAGTCGAGGAAATCTGCGGGCGCCTGATCCCCAACTGGCGCAAGCTGACTTGGCTGATTGCGGTGGCCAACAGCGGTGTCGCCGAAGGTTTCGAAGACGAGCTGTATGGCATGATGACCGATGCGGTCAAAGACATGCGTGCACTGCGGGCGTTTTGTGATGCCGACGCAAAGCCGCGTGACAAGATGGCCAATGTCAAACATATGAACGATATCCTTGAAGCATCGGTTGTGCCCGATGACAAGAAAAAGGAAATCGGTGGCAAGCTTGATGACGGGCTGGCGGATTATCTGGTGCGCGAAAAGGTGATTGAGCGGATCGACAACCCGTCACTGCATTTGCGCAAACGCGCCTATATGCTGGTGCAGTTTTGTTCCAGCGGCGTGCTGATCGAGGGCAAATCGGCCAACATGGCTCGAAAACGGGTGGTCGGGTACCTCAAGCAACCGAACTTCACTGACAAGCTGGTTGATGACATTACCGACATGCCCGCCAAGGAAGGCACCATTCGTGACTTCTATGCGCTTTTGCAACGAAGCGGGTTCTAGCGACCGTTCTTTCTGACAAGCTGGCGAATACACAACACCCCACCAAGCCATAGTGGCAAGATTGGTGGGGTGTTTGTCGTTGTTGCCAGTTTTGATTTCCGGCATTCTTGGGGTGCGTTAGGGAGATCACACTATGTCAGCACAAATATCCGATACCCGGTTGATCGTTTGCTACGCCTATGACGAGGTCATGAGCCTTGATATCGTCGGGCCGTTACAGGTGTTTGCGACTGCCAATGATGAATTATCATCGCTGGGTCGTGCGCGGACTTACGAGAATATGGTCGTGGCAGATGAAGCAGGCCCAGTCAGAACGTCATGTGGTATTCGGCTTCATGCCGACATGGCGTTGCGTGACCTTGATCTGGCTGGTGTTGATACCCTGCTGATACCGGGGGGCAACGGAATGCCCGAACGCGGCAAGGATAAAGCGTTGCATCAATGGGTCCGTGATGCGGAAGAACGGATCGCGCGTCTGGGTTCTGTGTGTTCCGGTGCCTTGATCCTTGCCGAGGCAGGAGTGCTTGATGGGCGCATGGCGACAACCCACTGGTCGCGGTGCGATGAAATGGCGCGCGATTTTCCAAAAATCAAAATGATGGGCGACCGTCTGCACAGCTATGACCCCACGGGGTTTGACGGCGATCCACATGTTTTCACATCCGCGGGTGTAACCGCCGGGATTGATTTGGCATTGGCAATCGTCGAGGCCGACTTTGGCCGTAACCTTGCCTTGTCCGTCGCCCGCCGGTTGGTGATGTTTTTAAAGCGCCCTGGCGGACAGGCACAGTTCAGTTCCTATCTGATCCCGCAAAAGGGGGCGACGGCGCGCCTTGCCGGTTTGCTGGCATGGTTGCCGGGCCATCTTGAACAGGACCTGTCACTTGACGTCCTGGCGGGTAGGGCAGGAATGACACCCAGGACATTTTCACGCGTGTTTGCGCGCGATATGGGCATGAGTCCGGCGCGATACATCGAACGGATCCGGGTTGAGGCCGCAAGGGCATTGCTACAGGACGAAGCCATGACGATTGCAGATGTCGCGACCTTATGCGGCTTTCGCCACCCTGAGACCCTGCGGCGTACGTTTCAACGTCATTTGGCCGTCAGCCCGCAGGAATATGTTGAACGGTTTGCCCGAAAGTCACTTTCACCCGTTTAGGACCTGATCCTTAACACCTGTCATGACGGGCGAATATTTATCTTAAAATTGAATGCTTTTTGGGAGTTGGAAACATGTTGTTGCTGACCAATGGATCATTGCGTCTGCTGTTTATCGCACAGGCACTTTATTGGTCCTGTTCACTGATCGGGATTACGCTAACCTCGATTGTTGGCGTGTCGCTTGCACCAACGGCGGCGTTGGCGACTTTGCCTTTGGGCATTTTGATGCTTGGTAATCTGGCGTCTGTGCATCCGCTGTCGATGATCATGCAGAACTATGGCCGACGCACAGGCCTGTTTCTGGGGGCAGTGTGTGGCGTTGCGGGCGGACTGTTGCTATCGGTGGGGATTTACATCGGCGCATTCTGGCTGGTCGCAGCCGCACCTTTTCTGATCGGGACCTATCAGGCATCTGCGATGTATTACCGCTACGCCGCCCTTGAAACAGTTGATTCCGCCCATAAAGGCCGTGCCGCAGCACTGGTTGTCGGTGGCGGTGTCTTGGCCGCGCTGATCGCACCGGAAATTGCTGCGTCCAGTCGTGACATGCTGCCCGTCCCATTTGCCGGTGCGTATGTTGCACTGGCGGCGCTGGCGGCTGTGGGCGCGCTTTTAATGCTGATGTTGCCTGATGGCGGTATTCCGGTCAAACCGCACACCAGTCGGGGCATCATGCGGGACCTTTTGCGCCGTCCGGCCATTCGTGGGGCGATCGCGGTCAGTGCCAGTGGTCACGGCATCATGGTGCTGGTGATGACGGCAACGCCGCTTGCCATGAAGTATTGCGGTTTTGATGTCGATGTATCGGCCAATGTTATTCGCTGGCATCTGGTTGGCATGTTTCTTCCGGCTTTTGTTGCTGGGCCGATGATTGATCGGTTTGGTGCACGTCGTGTCGCGGTTCTGGGCAGTGGGGTGCTGGTGGCCAGTGTAATTGCGGCCTTGTCCGGGGTGACGGTTACGGCCTTTTTGGTCAGTTCGTTTTTGCTCGGGATTGGCTGGAACATGATGCTTCTGGCGGGTACGACCTTGTTGGGCAAAGGACACACGGAGGCCGAACGTGGCCATGCGCAAAGCCTGATGGAATTGGGCAACGGCATTACCGCAACCATCGCATCCGTCATATCAGGGGCGCTGATTGCCGGGGCCGGTTGGGATTTGATCAATTATGGTGTGCTGCCGTTCCTGTGTGTAGCGCTGATCATGATGTGGCGCGCACGGCAGGACCAAATTCCGGCCAACGTCTAAAGCAAGATAAAAGAAACCGCCGGTCATCGCGACCGGCGGTTGGAGTTGCGAGACGAGCGGGGAGGCTCGCCTCGGCGCGATTAACTGCCCGGCGCAAAAGGTTGTGTGAGGTCCGGGCAATAAAAAACCGGCCATCAGGCCGGTTGTGCGTTCATTGACGGGGCATTGCCCGCGACAAATTCCTTGATCTTCTGCAACACGAACTCTCGCGAGCTGTTTTCACGGGTGCGGAAAAGAACCTCGCGATCCTGAATGACCAACCCCATATACACCGGATCGGTATAACCTTCCGGGGTCATTTTGAGGGCGCGAAGAGTGTGGCCGAAATCATCGGTGCTCTGATAGATGGTACGCATGTTACTCCAACCAGCTTGTAGCGTCTTCTGACGGTGAAAAACCAATCGACTGTCGCTTTATGACAGGTGTTTTTTGCCAACAGATGACAGCTGTGTGATGGTTTGAAGACTCTTTTGGCTTTCAACCGCAAAATGCCATGAGACGGGGTCTCAAAAAGCTGCTGGTTTTATTTGATGGGCCTGTTAAAAAGAAAACGTCGTAAACGCTGGTTTCGGGCATTGACACACGCCGTGCCGGTGTTTAAGAAAGGCGTCGTTCCGCAGGGAACACCAAGGACATAGAGGGCAAGTGGCCGAGTGGCTGAAGGCGCTCCCCTGCTAAGGGAGTATAGGGTCAAAAGCCCTATCGAGGGTTCGAATCCCTCCTTGCCCGCCAATGTTAAAGGCACCCCAAAAGGGTGCCTTTTTCTTTGCCTAAATGGCAGAAAACTTCCTTCTCAAGCGTTGTCTAGGTATCGGGGGCTCGCATTTTTGCGAAAAGCCCTCATCTGATCATGACTGCGATACCACAATGATTGAGGAAAAAATGCCCAGTAAAACGACAGTTTACGCAGGATGCATAACCAAAGCGGTTGCCGTTGCCTGTGCGATGTTCTCAACGCCATCGGTGATGGCGCACGCGTCAAACAGCGCGCATGATCATGGATATGTCGAAATCGCACAAAGCGGCGGTATTTTTTCCGATGAAGAACGCCGCATCATCCGTGATGTTCTCGCTGTCGCAACTGGGACCGTTGATGCCGATCAGGGGCACGGCAACGACAAAGGCGGTAAAGGTAATGGAAACAAAGGCAAGGGCAACAAAGGCCTGCCGCCGGGAATTGCCATGAAGCTTGAGAGGGGTGGTTCGTTGCCACCAGGAATTGCCAAGCGCGACCTTCCGGCTGATCTGCGCGCACGCCTGCCAAATCGCACAGACGGTGCTATCCGCCAGATTGTCGGCAATGACGTCGTTCTGATCCAGAAGGGCACCGAGCTTATTCTTGATGTGATCTCGGACGTCGTGCGCAACTAGATTAAGTGTTTGACGATACACAAACAAAAAACGCGGCGAAGATTTTCGCCGCGTTTGTCATTTTACGCCGCTGCCCGAGTGATCAGGTGAAGGCGTTGAACGTGATGATGGTCTGGGTGTCCTTGATATTGGGCAGCTTGTGGATCTGTTCGTTCACATAGCGCCCGATATCCTGTTCGTCTTCGACATAAACTTTGACTAGAAGTTCGAACGGGCCGGAAATGGAATAGACTTCCGAGACACCCTCGACTTCTTCGACAAGATTGGCGGCGACGTCATAGGCTTTGCCCAATTCGCATTTCACGAAGATGAAAAAGGGATGCATCGGCAGTGCTCCAGTAGGTTTGAATTTCAGATAAGCTATCGCGACACGGCAGGGCTTGCAATCTTATCGCGCGTGTAACCGGTTTAAGAGAAGACACGCCAACCCGATCCGCGGCGGTTAAATCAGTTTTTTAAAGGCGTGCTCGGCGCGTGCGTCAACCGCACTTTGTGTCAGGTTCCAAACGGTGGTGCCTTCGGTTTCAGCCGTCAGGCTGGCTATGGCCAAACCTTCGGCAACCGCATCATCCATCGTCGCGCCCGGTTTGGTAAACCGTGACAGGAAGCCTGAATAAAACGCATCACCGGCCCCGTTTACGTCGCAAACCTTTGTTGGCAAGGGATGCCAGAATGCCGTGCTGTCGCCAGACGATGACACAACACCCTTTGCCCCCAGCGTAATCACCACGTCACAGACACCTTTGCCGCGCAGAACGTCAATGGCGGTCTTTGCCTGATCAATCTCGTTGATTTCAATGCCGGTCAGGACTTTTGCCTCAGCCCGGTTGGCGATCAAAAGGTCAAGCTTGTCAAGAACCGGGGCAAAGCGCGCACCCTTGCTTGGTGAAACGGTTGCTGCACAGAATTTTGAGCTGCCCTTGTTTTCCGTCAGCCAGTCAATGGTGGGGGCGGGCAGATTGGCATCAATCAGCCACCATGGCCACGCCTGAAGGTTGGCCAGTTGATCCCTCAAAAGATCAATGCTCAGCAGGTCATAGACTTCGGCATCCATCATGCCCAACGCCAGTTCGCCAGTTTCATCGAGCACGGCGGTATAGCCTGCTGTATGCTTACCGTCGAACTTGTGCATCCGGCGGGTATCGATCCCCAGTTCAGACAGGGCGGCAATGACCTGTTCGCCGTCACCGTCATCCCCAACCGCGCTCAGCATTGCGACATTGTTGCCAAGCAACCTCAGATGAACCGCAATATTGCGCGCAACACCGCCGGGTTTGCGGTGCAGGGTTCTGACGGGGTTTGAGGCCGCCGGGACAAACTGTTCCGTACATTGCAAGGTGCGGTCAAAATGAGCGGCACCAAAACAAAGAATATTGGCCGAGGGCGTGATCACAGGTTGTTGCTCTTTGTGGTGAGGGTCAGGGAGTGACAGGCAATTTCAAACAAGCGACTTTCTAAGCCGCGACACCGATCAAAGGCAAGAAAAACAACAAAGGGCGACCCACGTGGCCGCCCTTTGATATCTTATGCCATATGTGCGGCACTTATTTCAGCATGATCCGGTCACCCGCCATCGGGGTCATTGGCGACTTCATACCGATATAGTCGGCAACCGCCTGTTCAAGGTTCGGACCAAAGTCATAGACATCGGTGGCATTATCCCGGAACAGGGCATAGCCATCGCCGCCATTGCGCATGAAGTCGTTCGAGACAACACCATAGGTCTTGTTCATATCAATCGGCGCATAACTGTCCCCCTCGGCGACCATGACGTTTGAAACACGCGACCCAACCGGTTTGGACAGATCAAGATCAAATTTAAGACCGGCGACTTGTGGGAACTGGCCTTTGTCCTCGTCGACTTTCGAAACACCATGTTCAAGCGATGCGACAACATCCTTGCCCGACAGGTTAAAGGTTGCCAGCGCGTTCTGGAACGGCAAAACCGTCAGGACCTCGCCCATGGTCACCGTTCCTTCGTCAATGCTGGCACGCATACCACCGCCGTTTTGAATGGCAATTTGATAGCCGTCGCCCGCTTTCCACAACATCGCATCGGCCACCAATGAGCCCATGGAACATTCCATATGACGGCATGTTTCGCGCGATCCGTCGGCGGGGGCTGTAAAGCTGCCGACATCGACATTGCGAACCGCGTCGACCTTGCCGCTGGACAAGGCAATAACGTCGAGAACGTCCTGGGCCGGTTTTATGCTGGCATCAAGGGCAATTGGTTCACCTGACCACGCGGTTGCGACGCCATCATCGTCAAAGGTAACGTTCAGTTCGCCAAGATAGCGGCTATAGGCGTATGCCTGAACCACAAGAACAGGCTTACCATCCGGTGCGGTTTCAACAACCGGGTAGGGGTAGTTAGCCTTTTCATTGGTATTGGAAAACAGCTGGTTGTCATGACCACCAACAATGACGTCAATGCCACTTACTGTTTTGGCCAGTTCAAAATCCTTGTAGGAACCCGAATGGCTCATGACGATGATTTTATTGATACCCTTAAGACGCAAACGGGCAACGGAATAGCGCAATGCCATCTCGGAATCTGTGATTTCAACCTGATCGCCCGGGCTTGAAATATCCGGGGTTTCTTCCGTTGTGATACCGATCAGGCCAATTTTTTCACCGCCAAGCTCAACAATGATGTCTGGCTTGATTTCACCATCAAGGCTGGATGCGGCGGTTGGATGCACATTGGCCGACAGGACCGGAACAGTGCTGGCTTTGATAAAAGCTTCGAGCACTTCGGGGCCATCGTCAAATTCGTGGTTGCCAATTGTCATGGCGTCATAGCCGGCCATGGTCATCAACTGGGCGGTCAGTTGGCCTCGATAGGTCGAGTAATAAAGGGATCCCTGAAACTGATCGCCACCGTCAAGGGCCAGTACATTCCCCCCTTGCGCCTTGGCATCACGGATGGCGGTTGCAAGGCGGGCATAGCCGCCAAAACATTTTCCGTCGGCATCGTCTTCGACTGAGCAGGTATTGTTGTATTTAGTGACCGATTCAACGCGATCATGAACGTCATTGGTATGAAGAATACGCAGATCATAATCTGCCAATGCGCTTCCGGCGCCAAGGGTCAACATGGTGCATGCCGACAGAAGCCCTGCAATCTTATGTTTCATTATTGATCTCCAGCAATGGGCCAGTTTTGCCGATCCCTCGCAGCAAGCTGGCATGATATGACAAAGCCTTAAACGTGCGGAATGCTAACACCAATTAATCGTCGGTGGTACGCCCGGTTGATGACGGTGCGATGAAAAAACAATTTTCCAACCGTGGCCTGCGCGTTGGGTGCGCATGGTTTTTTATGAAGCCGGTAAAGAATCGGCAGCACAGAATGACCGTGCTACGATGGCGAACATCATAAAACGGGTTTGGTTGATTATTAAGTTTGCCAAGAAAATCTATCGTGCGAAATATCGTCGAACCTGAATGAGGAATGCGCCCTAACCTAAGGGAAACCCCGCAGGAAGGGGACGTGCGACGGCGGAATTGCGGCATGCCTTTTTTGACCAAATGGACAGGTTATACCGCAGTTTGCGCGGTCTTCTATTTACAGGGTGCTATCTTTTGTAGTTACCATAAGCATCTCGCAGTGCAGACATTCCGGTTCAATCCGGTAGAGGGGCCAAATTTTGGTCGCACTGCGGATCAGGTTTTTCGATGAGGGAGTTCCACCGGTTAAGGGCACCGGCGGAAGAATAAACAGAATTCAAGCAAAGAAGGGCATCGGAATGAAAAAGCTTCTGACCTCCGTGGTCGCGGCTGTCGCCTGCTATGCAGGTGTTGCAGCGGCTGCAGAAATCAATCCGGCAGTGGTCTATGACCTTGGCGGCCGTTTTGACCGTTCGTTTAATCAGGGCGCATATAACGGCGCAGAAAAATACAAAGAAGACACCGGTACAGAGTATCGCGACTTCGAAATTCAGAACGATTCCCAGCGTGAACAGGCGATGCGCAACTTTGCACGTCGTGGTATGAACCCGATCGTTGCGATTGGCTTCTCGCAGGCTTCTGCCTTGGAAAAAGTCGCCAAAGAATTCCCGGAAACCAAATTCACCATCATTGATATGGTTGTTGACCTGCCGAACGTTCAGTCCGTGGTCTTTAAAGAACACGAAGGGTCGTTCCTGGTTGGTATTCTGGCCGCAATGGCATCTGAAACCGGTAAAGTCGGCTTTGTCGGTGGCATGGACATTCCGTTGATCCGCAAGTTTGAGTGTGGCTATGCACAGGGTGTTAAATACGCCAATAGCGACGCTGAAGTGTTCCAGAACATGACCGGCACCACGGGTGCAGCATGGAATGACCCTGTTAAGGGTGGCGAGTTGGCCAAATCACAGTTCGACCGTGGCGCAGACGTTGTCTATCATGCGGCTGGTGGTACGGGCGTTGGCGTTCTTCAGGCAGCAGCTGATGCCGGTAAACTGGGCATTGGTGTTGACTCCAACCAGAACGCCCTGCATCCGGGATCGGTTCTGACCTCGATGCTCAAGCGCGTTGATGTTGCTGTTTACGAAGCATTCGAAGCAGCCGCTGGCGATGACTGGCAACCGGGCCTGACCATTCTTGGTCTGGCAGAAGGCGGTGTTGACTGGGCTCTTGATGAAAACAACGAGAAGCTCATCACCGACGACATGAAAGCGGCTGTTGCAAAGGCCAAGGAAGACATCGCTTCGGGTTCGCTTGAAGTGCATGATTACATGAGCGATAGCGCCTGCCCGATGTAAGGCAGTGGTGAAGCAAACCGGGGATTTGTAGTGTCGGATACGATGCATCAAATGCACGGCACCGGGGAAACCGGTGCCGTGCAACCCGCTATTGAACTGCGTGGAATAGACAAGCGGTTCGGAGCGGTACATGCCAATAAGGAAATTGACCTTAAGGTCGATAAGGGAACAATCCACGGTATCGTGGGAGAGAATGGCGCAGGTAAATCGACGCTGATGAGCATCCTGTACGGCTTTTATCAGGCCGACGGTGGCACCATTCATGTCGATGGCAAGCTGTGCGATATCAAAGGATCGGAAGACGCCATTGCCGCCGGTATTGGCATGGTTCATCAGCATTTCATGCTGGTCGAGACCTTTTCTGTTCTGGAAAACGTTATTCTGGGTGTCGAAGGCGGGGCTGTTCTGCGCGACGGGGTCGATAAGGCCCGTGTGGAGCTTGAACGGCTTGAACGCGAATATTCGCTCGACATTGACCCGGATGCAATTGTCGGCGACCTGTCGGTCGGCCTGCAACAACGTGTAGAGATTCTCAAAGCACTGTATCGCGGTGCGGAAATCCTGATTTTGGACGAGCCGACCGGTGTTTTGACACCACAGGAAGCGGATCATTTGTTCCGTATTCTAGCAACCCTGAAGGAACAGGGTAAAACGGTCGTGCTGATCACCCATAAATTGCGCGAAATCATGGCTGCGACGGACAATGTGTCTGTCATGCGCCAGGGCGCAATGGTGGCGGATCGTAAAACTGCTCTAACCAGTCCCGAAGAGTTGTCCGAACTCATGGTTGGCCGCCGTGTATTGCTCCGCCTTGAAAAAGGCGAAGCCAATCCGGGGGCGACAGTTCTTCAGGTGAACGATCTTTGTGTTGATAACGCCCAAGGTGTTCGCAAGGTCAAAAATGCAAGCTTTACCGTGCGTGCCGGTGAAATTGTCGGCATCGCCGGGGTTTCAGGCAACGGGCAAAGCGAACTTCTCGAAGCTCTTGGCGGTATTCGATCAGCCAGTGAAGGCAGCGTTTTACTTAACGATCAGGATGTGACACCGGGCAAGGGCGTTGATGCGGCCGAACTGCGCAAACGCGGCGTTGCTCATGTGCCAGAAGACCGGCATCGCATGGCGATGGTTACTGGCTTTACGGCAAAGGAAGCCGCCATTCTGGGCTACGAGGATGACCCGGCCTATAACAACGGAATCCTTTTGGACTGGCACGCGATTTCCAAGGCCACGGCGAACATGATGTCGGAATTTGACGTACGCCCGGATGATCCCGATTTAAAAGCCGCCAATTTCTCCGGCGGCAACCAGCAAAAACTGGTTCTGGCGCGTGAAATCATGCGGGACCCAGAACTGTTGTTGGTTGGTCAGCCGACCCGTGGTGTTGATATCGGGGCCATCGAATTTATTCACAAACGTATTGTCGCCATGCGGGACGCTGGCAAGGCCGTCCTTTTGGTGTCTGTGGAGCTTGACGAAATCATGTCGCTTGCCGACCGAATTTTGGTGATGTGCGATGGTGTCATCATCGGCGAAGTTTCTGCTGCTGAGGCAAATGAACGTATTCTTGGTCTGATGATGGCCGGGGTTGATCCAAACGAAGCCAAGGCAGCGGAGGGACAGGCATGAGTAATGTTGTCCAACTGCCGCGCTGGATAGATGTCGGCGCATTGCCCCTGTTGAACCTTTTGCTGGCACTGGCTGTATCGGCCCTTGTGGTTTTGGCGATTGGCGAAAACCCGATCGAAGTTGTCGAAATTTTGCTGTATGGCGCTTTTGGCTACGACGAGGCATGGGGATATACGCTTTATTACACCACCAACTTCGTCTTTACCGGGCTTTCCTTTGCCGTCGCATTCCATTGCGGTCTGTTTAACATTGGCGCCGAAGGGCAGGCATATGTTGGTGGTCTTGGTGTAACTTTGGCGGCCCTTTATCTTGATTTTCTGCCATTTCCGCTGATGCTTGTCGTGGGCATGATGGCTGCGGCAATTTTTGGGGCGGCATGGGCCTATATTCCGGCTTATTTGCAGGCGCGCCGTGGATCGCACATCGTGATCACGACCATCATGTTCAACTTCATTGCGTCATCCTTGATGGTGTATTTGCTGGTCAATGTCTTGCGCCCGCAAGGCTCAATGACCCCGGAAAGCGAACAGATTGCCGAACATCTGCGGTTGCCGTTCATCCATGACATGGCAGCAGCCTTTGGCATCGACATGGCGTCAAGCCCGCTCAACCTGTCATTTGTCTATGCGATTGCAGCCAGCATCCTTGTCTGGATGTTTATCTGGCATACGCGCTGGGGCTACGCGATCCGCACCGTTGGTGCCAATGCGGTTGCGGCAACCTATGGCGGGATTGATCCGGGGCGCTACATCATCATCGCCATGATGATTTCCGGGGCCTTGGCATCCTTTATGGCGCTGAACGAAGTCATGGGTGTGCAACACCGTTTGCTGATTGATTTTACCGCTGGCTATGGCTTTGTCGGGATCGCGGTCGCACTTATGGGGCGCAACCATCCGTTTGGTATTTTCCTGGCCGCATTGCTGTTTGGCATGCTCTATCAGGGCGGGGCTGAGCTTTCATTTGAAATTCCGACCATTTCCAATGACATGGTCGTGGTTATTCAAGGTCTGGTGATCCTGTTTACCGGGGCGATGGAACATATGTTCCGGCCGCGCGTGACCAAGATTTATACCGCTTGGCGTTTGCGCCGTGACCGGATGGAGGCTGCGTGATGGAAAATTTCGAACTGGTCATTCTGCTTCTTGATGCGACACTTCGCACATCGACACCTCTGATCCTTGCCGCCCTTGCGGGCATGTTTTCCGAACGGTCAGGGACGATTAACCTGGCCCTTGAAGGCATGATGCTGGGCGGGGCCTTTGCGGCTGCTGCGGTGGCCTATTACGCCGGCAGCCCATGGGTTGGGTTGCTTGCTGCGATTGTTGCAACGATCGGCTTGTCCTTGCTGCATGGCTTTGCCTGCATCACCCATAAGGGCAATCAGGTCGTTTCGGGCATGGCGATTAACATCCTGATGTCGGGCTTTACCGCCCTTGTCGGCATTGCACTCTTTGCGCAAGGCGGGAAAACCCCGGCCCTTGATAAGGCATCGCGTTTTCAGCCGATCACGCTTCCGGGTGCTGAGGCCGTTCGGGACGTGCCAATCCTTGGTCCGGTCTATTTCGAACTTCTCAGTGGTCATAACATCCTTGTGTATATCGCGTTCTTTGCCGTTCCGGCGGCATGGTGGGTGATGTATCGTACCCGGTTTGGCTTGCGTCTGCGTGCGGTGGGTGAAAACCCCGGTGCGGTTGATACTGCGGGTATCAGCGTTGTTCTGATGCGCTATCGTGCGGTGGTGTGTTCTGGCGTGCTTGTCGGCATGTCGGGTGCGTATCTTTCAACCGCCCAAGGTGCATCGTTCCTGCAGGATATGACGGCGGGTAAGGGTTATATCGCGCTGGCAGCCATGGTCTTTGGCAAATGGCGTCCGTTCCCGGCGTTGTTTGCGTGCTTGCTGTTTGGGTTTTTGGATGCGGCGGCGACCCGTTTGCAGGGCGTTATTCTGCCCGGTATTGGCGAGGTCCCGGTCCAGTTGGTGCAGGCATTGCCCTATGTGCTAACCGTGATCCTGCTGGCCGGGTTCATTGGTCGCGCCACACCGCCCAAGGCACTTGGCCGTGCCTATGTGAAGGAACGTTAATCGGGATGCGGTTCGGTTGATGGTCTAAAGGGACCATGCGCCGAACCGCGAACCTCCGATTTGTTGCGTTGGAGACATTCATGCAAAGAAAACCGCTCCTTGGCACCATCGCAGTTCTTTCGGCGTTCCTGCCTGGGATCATCGCGACGAGCAGCTCCTTATTCGCAGACGAAACCATCAAACCGGCTGTTGTCTATTCGACGGGTGGCAAGTTCGATGGTGCGTTTAATCAATCTGCATTTACCGGGGCAGAGAAATTCAAAACCGATACCGGCATTGACTACCGCGAATTTGAACTGCGCAATGACACACAAAGCCAGCAAGCCATCAGGACCTTTGCCCGTGACGGGCATGATCCGGTCGTCGTTATTGGTTTTCAGCAGGCGTCCGCATTGGCCGAAGTCGCACCGGAATTCCCCGAAACCCGGTTTGTGATTGTCGATATGGTTGTCGATCAGCCCAATGTGCAGTCGGTTGTCTTTCGCGAACACGAAGGCAGCTTCATTGTTGGCATGCTGGCTGCCATGGCGTCAAACAGCAAGACAATCGGTGCCGTCGGTGGGATGGACATTCCACTTATTCGCCGGATGACCTGTGGCTATCAATTAGGCGCGCACTACGTAAAGCCCGATGCGAATGTTCTGGTGAATTTCGTTGGTACAACCGGCGCGGCATGGAACGATCCCATCCGTGGCGGTGAACTGACCAAAACCCAGATCGGGAAGGGAGCGGATGTTGTCCTGCAACTGGCTGGCGGAACGGGGATTGGCGTTTTGCAGGCGGCTTCTGACGCCAAGATTCTTGGCATCGGTTCAGATGCCAACCAGAATGGGTTACACCCCGGGCAGGTTCTGACATCCATGGTCAAACATGTTGATGTTGCGGTGTATGAGGCCTTCAAGGCGGCCCGCGAAGGGAACTGGCAACCGGGCATCAAAAGCCTTGGCTTGGCCGAGGGTGGCATTGACTGGGCGCTGGATAAAAACAACCGTGATCTGATGACCGACGATATGAAATTGGCCGCCAAACAGGCAAAGGCCGACATTATCAGCGGTAAAATAACGATCCATGACTACATGACAGATAACACGTGCCCGAATTAGGCTGCACGGATATAGAAAACAGGACGAAAACGATGGGTACGACACAACAGGCACCGCGCGATTTGATTGACGCGGCCCTTGCTGCTCGCGACAAGGCATATGCGCCTTATTCAAAATTCCATGTCGGGGCGGCATTGCGCACGGGCAATGGTCAAATCATCGCTGGATGTAACGTTGAAAATGCGGCCTATCCCGAAGGTGTCTGTGCCGAGGCCGGGGCGATTTCAGCCATGGTTTTGTCGGGTGAAACCACGTTCGATGAGATTGTCGTGGTGGGTCTGGGGGATGCTGCCTGCACACCATGTGGCGGCTGCCGTCAGAAAATCCGTGAATTTACCGGACCGGATGCGACCATTTTCATCATCAATGATCAGGGCGAAACGCTTTTGACCCTGACCCGCGAAGCCTTGATCCCGCATTCCTTTGGGCCGGAGAACTTGAAATGAGCAATGTCAAAGCCGCACTTGAGGTCATCGCGTCAATGGCCCCGGGTTTTAAGGCCGATGTCGCCATGGTGCTTGGCAGTGGGCTGGGCGGGGTGGTTGATGCGGTCAGTGACCCGATCAAGATCGCCTATGAAGATGTGCCGGGCTTTCCGTTGCCGACAGTGCACGGACATGGCGGGCAGCTTGTCCTTGGGCGGATCGGCGGTGTGTCGGTTGCTGTCATGCAGGGGCGCGCGCATTTTTACGAGCATGGCCGTTCGGATCTGATGGCCGAACCGCTTGAAACTCTGCGTGAACTTGGCGCGGATCGCTTGATCCTGACCAATGCGGCTGGGTCGCTTGTGCCTGACGCGGTGCCGGGAAGCCTGATGTTGATCACCGACCATATCAGCATGTTTGGTCCCAATCCGTTGATTGGCTATCACGGCGATGACCGCTTTGTCGGGATGGATGTGCCCTATGACCCGGAAATCGGGGCGGGCTTGCATCAAACGGCGGCACAGCTGGGCATTAAACTGTTTGAAGGCACCTATTGCTGGTGCACCGGGCCAAGTTTTGAAACGCCGGCTGAAATCAAGATGCTTAAGGTGCTGGGGGCGGATGCGGTTGGTATGTCAACTGTGCCTGAAAACATCCTTGCCAGACGGCTTGGTTTTAAAGTCGCCGCCGTTTCAAACATCACCAACCTTGCCGCGGGCATGAGTGCGACGCCGCTTAGCCACGCGCAAACTCTTGAGATGTCCAAAGAAGGTTCCGCCAATCTTATTCGTATACTATTGCAGTACTTTTCACGTTCTGCATGAACTCGAATTTTCGGGTCTGGACCAAATTAAATTAACGATAAGCCCGCAGGAGACAGCTTATGCTGCCCCAAGAAATCATTCGCCGTAAACGCGAAGGCGACGTTCTTAGCGACGCCGAAATTGCCTTTTTCGTCAAAGGCATTGCCGATGAAACCATCAGCGAAGGGCAGGTTGCAGCCTTCGCGATGGCAGTCTTCTTTAACGGCATGACCATGGATGAACGGGCCGCTTTGACGCGCAACATGCGCGATAGCGGTACGGTTCTCGATTGGAAGGCACTTGGCCTTGACGGGCCAGTTGTCGATAAGCATTCGACCGGCGGAGTTGGCGATAAGGTCAGCCTGATGCTGGGGCCAATTGTCGGCGCATGCGGTGCCTTTGTGCCGATGATTTCCGGGCGTGGTCTTGGCCATACAGGCGGCACGCTCGACAAATTTGATTCCATTCCGGGTTACCGAACCGCACCGACACTCGAAGAATTTGCCAAGGTTACCCGTGAGGTTGGCTGTGCGATTATTGGCCAGACGGCCGATCTCGCGCCTGCGGACAAACGGTTCTATGGCATTCGTGATGTCACCGCGACGGTCGAAAGCATCCCGCTGATCACCGCGTCCATTTTGTCAAAGAAACTGGCGGCTGGACTTGATGCCTTGGTGATGGATGTCAAATTCGGGTCGGGTGCCTTCATGAATGAATATGAACGCGCGCGTGAATTGGCACAAAGCATCACCGAAGTCGCCACCCGCAATGGCGTGCCGACCGTGGCCCTTCTGACCGATATGGAGCAGGTTCTGGGCGATACGGTTGGCAATGCGCTTGAAATGCGCGAAGCGATTGATTTCCTGACCGGAAAGCATCAGGAACAGCGGGTCTATGACGTCACCATGGCACTTGCCGCTGAAATGCTGGCGGTCAGTGGGGTTGCAACCGATGTCGCCGATGGCTTCCAGATGGCCAGTGAGGCCCTTGAAAGTGGCAAGGCCGCCGAAGTGTTTTCTAAAATGGTTTCAAGCCTTGGCGGACCGTCAGATTTCGTTGAGAAACACGACAATTACCTTGAAGCCGCCCCGATGGTGCAGGTGGTCAAGGCGGCCAAAACCGGACGGGTTCTGTCGATGGATGCGCGCAAAGTGGGCTTGGCTCTGGTGGCCCTTAAAGGCGGTCGGACCCGGGCCGATCAAAAGATCGACTTTGCCGTCGGGTTTAGCGACTTTATCAAGGTTGGGCAGCCGGTGTCGGCTGAAACGCCATTGTGCATGGCCCATACCCGCGATCAGGCCCAGCTTGACGAAGCAACGGCCTTGCTGCGCGATGCGATTGAAATCGGCGAGGGTGAGGTGGCCCAAACCGGCGATGCACCTGCCGTTCGCGAACGGATCGTTGCCAGCACGAAGTCCTAAGACGTTCTTGCAAATGTAAGAAGTCAAAAGCCGGGGATCATCCCCGGCTTTTGTATGTCAGGCGTTGGCAGCAGCCTTGATCATGGCCGCAGCTTTTTCCGCGATCATGATGGTGGGTGAATTTGTATTGCCCGATGTGATCGTTGGCATGACGGAGGCATCGGCAATCCGCAAACCACTCAGCCCGCGAAGACGGAGTTCCGGGTCAACCACGGACGCCGGGTCCGCCCCCATTCGGCATGTGCCGACAGGGTGGAAAATGGTCGTGCCGATATCACCCGCCGCCCGAACCAGATCATCCTCAGTTTCATAAGATGGGCCGGGTTTGAATTCTTCGGGGCGATAGGGGGCCAGTGCAGGTTGTTGCGTAATCTTACGCGTCAGACGAATTGAATCAGCCGCGACCGTTTTATCCGCATCCGCCGAAAGGTAGTTTGGCGCAATGGCAGGCTGTTCGCGGTAATCCGGACTGCTGATATGAATGCTGCCGCGGCTTTGCGGGCGAAGATTGCACACGCTGGCCGTAAAGGCCGGAAACGGATGTACCGGGTCACCAAACTTTTCCAAGGACAATGGCTGCACATGGTATTGCAAGTTTGGTGTGTCAAACGAGCTGTCTGAGCGCGTAAACACGCCAAGCTGGCTTGGTGCCATGGACATCGGACCAGACTGTTTGAACAGATATTCAAGCGCGATGCTGGCCTTGCCAAACAGGCTGCGGGCTTTTTCATTCAGGGTACGAATACCGCTGACCTTATAGGCACAGCGCAGTTGCAAATGGTCTTGCAGGTTCTCACCGACTTGCGGGCGATCAAGGGTTTGTTCGATGCCATACTGTTGCAAAACGTCCCCACGGCCGATCCCCGACAGTTCAAGGATCTGGGGCGATCCAACTGATCCCGCACATAAAACGGTTTCGTGTGATGCGGTCACGGTTTCGATCTGACCATCTCGTTCATATTCAACGCCCGTGACGCGGCCATCGGTAATGGTCAGGCGGCGCACATGGGCGTTGGTGCGGACTTCAAGGTTTTTGCGATTAAGGGCAGGGCGTAGAAACGCCTTTGACGTGTTCCAGCGAATGCCGCGCTTCTGGTTCACATCAAAATAGCCGGATCCCTCATTCGTCCCCCGGTTAAAGTCCGATACTTTCGGAATGCCGGCCTCGACCGCGGCATTTTGAAAAGCATCGAGAATTTCCCAGCGTACGCGCGCCTGCTCAACACGCCATTCACCGCCCGTGCCATGCATCTCGTCCGATCCCTTATAATGGTCTTCGGACTTTTTAAAGAATGGCAAGACATCGTCCCAGCCCCAGCCAGAACAGCCCGCCTGTTGCCATTGATCATAATCATTGGCCTGACCACGCATGTAAATCATGCCATTGATCGATGAACATCCGCCCAGAACCTTACCGCGTGGATAGCCCAATGACCGGCCATTCAGCCCCGGTTCGCGCACGGTCTTAAAGCACCAGTCGACATTGGGATTGCCGATGCAATAAAGGTATCCAACCGGGATGTGAATCCACGGGTTGCGATCTTTTCCACCAGCTTCAAGCAGTAAAACTTTCGCATTTTCGATTTCGGAAAGCCGATTGGCCATCGTGCAGCCGGCCGAACCGGCACCAATCACGATGTAATCAAAATGATCCATGCGGTCCTCCGACCTTCAAATCATCGGGGACACATGTCAATGTGCGTAAATGGTTGGTCATTGTGGGGCCCTCCCTGGTGGGCATATTCTTGTTTTTGATCGAATATTTTATGTTTATCGACGCTACCATTGATCCGATGAACGGGAAATATATTCATTGGGGATATGCTTTCCAACATACGGAAAATGATGCTGCCCGCATATGGAGCAGCAAGGGTGAAAGATCAAAATAACCGCCGTATTGTGATGCGGATGTCGCATCATATGTTCGATTGTAATGATCCCAATTCTTTTGACTTCAAGTGCTTCGTGATCAGAAAAGGTTGCATCTTGTGCGGATAGATCGCATTTTGATCGTCAATGAAAATTCACCGACCAAGGTGAAAATCCGCACAACAGGAGAACGTCATGGGTAAATTGGATCGTCGCCGCCGTGAAATACTTGAACTGGTGGCTTCCAATAGCTTCATGACCATTGATACCCTGGCCGATCATTTTTCGGTAACACCACAGACCATTCGCCGCGATATTAACGAGATGGCCGAAGAAGGCCTGATTGCCCGCTATCACGGCGGGGCTGCCAGCGTTTCGACCACGGAAAACACCGCCTATACCGACCGGCAGGTGCTTAATCTTGGCAGCAAGCGTGAAATCGCCCGACTGGTCGCCGAACATATTCCCGAAGGCGCATCGCTGTTTATCAATATCGGCACCACCAACGAAGAAGTCGCCCATGCCCTGTCGGGCCATACCAGCCTTAAGATCATCACCAACAACCTGCATGTCGCCGAAATTTGTGCGGCCAATCCGGGATTTGAAGTGATCATCGCCGGTGGTGTTGTCCGCCAACGTGACTTTGGTGTGATTGGGGAGGCGACCATTGATTTCATCAACCAGTTCAAGGTTGATTTTGCCATTGTCGGGATTTCCGGTGTCGATGAAGACGGCAGCCTGATGGATTTTGACTACCGTGAAGTCCGCGTTGCGCGGGCAATTATTTCCAACGCACGGCAGACGTTCCTGTGCACCGACGCGTCAAAATTCGGTCGCCGTGCGATGGTGCGTCTTGGCCATCTTTCGGAGATTGATGCGCTGTTTACCGATCGCCACCCGGGGCCGATTTGGTCCGATGTTATCCGGGATGCAGACGTATCGGTCTATACTGCCAACTAATAGCTGAGCGCCGTCATCAGGCGTAAACACCATCATCGCGTTTACCTGCCCGCATCGTAATCGGACCATGTGACGATCCCTTGAGCATCTGGGTCAGATGGTCGTTATGTGCATCATCAATGGTGCTGGTCGGGCCAGACCAATAGACCTTGCCATTATGCATCATCATCAGGTTCTGATATCGGTTGCGCGCGATCTGCATGTCATTGGTGATTGAGATAACAGTGGTACCGCGTTGCTCGGCAATTTTGGCAATCATCAATTCGATATGATTGGACAGAACCGGGTCTAGGCCCGCGGTCGGGTTATCAAGCAGCAACACAGTCGGATCCGATGAAATGGCGCGCGCGATGCCCACACGTTTCTGCATGCCACCAGACAGGTCGCTGGGTGACAGGACGGCACTTTCTTCGGCAAGGCCAACATGGGCCAGAAGGTCAATGGCGTGTGCCTTTGCTTGGCTGCGGTTCATGGTGCCAAGTTCAATCTGGCGAAAACAAATGTTTTCCCATACCGTCAGGCTGTCAAACAGGGCATTTTGCTGAAACAGCATGCCAATTTTTGATGCCCATTCCGGGCGTTTGTCTGCATTCGGTTTGCTGACATCATCGCCATCAAGAATGATGGAACCGCGATCGGCGCCGTAAATACCCACCAAGCATTTCATCAGAACGCTTTTACCTGCCGCCGACGGGCCAATAATCGCAAGCGTTTCACCCTTTGCCAGACGCAGATCAACACCGTCCAACGCGACCGTGGTGCCAAACCGTTTGGTAAGGCCATCAACCGTTATGAAAGAAGGCGTGATCGGTGCTGTTGATGCTGGCTGTGTCATATGACTTCCGGGTTTTGCGTCGGCTTTGAAAGCGGCTTGGCCGCGGATGGGGGGAGTTTCGGCAATTGGCGAGCAGGGGGCAAGCGAGAAATTCACAAAAAACAAAGCGGCCCCGTTTGAGGCCGCTTTGCAGATGTGTTTTGGGTCTTGATAAACCGCTTAATGCGACAGGATCTGGCTGAGAAACAGCTTGGTCCGTTCGCTTTTGGGGTTATCAAAGAACTCGTGCGGACCGGCCATTTCAATGATCTGACCTTCATCCATAAAGATCACGCGATCCGCGACCTCTTTGGCAAAGCCCATTTCGTGGGTCACGCACAGCATGGTCATGCCTTCTTTGGCCAGTTCGACCATCACGTCGAGCACTTCCTTGACCATTTCCGGGTCAAGGGCGGACGTCGGCTCATCAAACAGCATGATTTTCGGCTGCATGCAAAGCGAACGGGCAATCGCCACACGCTGCTGCTGGCCACCCGAGAGCTGACCGGGGAATTTATGGGCCTGTTCGGCAATGCGAACACGCTCAAGATAATGCATCGCCAGATCATTGGCTTCTTTCTTGGGCATCTTGCGAACCCAGATCGGTGCCAATGTCAGGTTTTCCAGCACAGTCATATGCGGGAAAAGGTTGAAGTGCTGGAACACCATGCAAACATCCCGGCGGACGGCTTCGATGTTTTTAACATCATCGCCCAGCAAGATGTCATTCACAGTGATTTCGCCCTGCTGATAAACTTCAAGACGGTTCAACGTGCGGATCAGCGTTGATTTACCCGAACCCGAAGGTCCGCAAATAACGATACGCTCACCTTTGCGAACAGACAGGTCAATATCCTTGAGAACATGGAAATTGCCGTACCATTTGTTCATTTTGGTGACGGTGATGACGTCCTCCGAAGAAGGAGGAGGAACAGCACCGGTTTTTGTTTCAGTTGCTACAGTCATTGTTTTTTCCTCAACGCCTTACCTGCGTTCGCCTTTGCGAAGTTCTTTTTCAAGATAGGCGGAATATTTCGCCATCGAGAAACAGATCAGGAAGAATATTGCCGCGGCGAAGGTGTAACCTTCGACGTAATACTTGGTCCAGGCCGGGTCGCTGCGCAGTGCCAGCTTTACCGTGCCAAGGAAATCAAACAGGCCGATGATGACGACCAGTGTGGTGTCCTTGAACATGGAAATAAAGCTGTTCACGGTTGGCGGTATAACCAGACGCAAAGCTTGCGGCAGGATGATCAGTCGCATGGACTGCCAGTATGAAAGGGCAAGGCTTTCACCTGCTTCAAACTGACCGCGCGGTACCGCCTGTAAGCCACCACGGAATACCTCAGCAAGGTAGGCCGCGGTAAACAGGATGATACCGATCTGTGCACGCAGCAACTTGTCGATGGTCACCCCATCAGGCAAGAACAGCGGGAACATCACCGATGCCATGAACAAAACCGTAATCAGCGGTACGCCACGAATGACTTCGATATAGACGACCGACAGGGTTCTCAGCGCGGGCATGTTTGACTGACGCCCAAGGGCGAGCAACAGGCCAAACGGGAACGCAAAGACGATACCAATCGACGACAGGATCAGGGTCAGCGGAAGGCCACCCCAATAGCTGTTCTGGACATAGGTAAGACCCAGAACACCGCCCCACATCAAAATGGCAATGATCGGAACGCCAATCACCCACATTGGGATGATCCATTTGCGAACACTTGGGTATTTAACACCGCCAAGGCTGGCACAAATGATCCCCATCAGGAAGATCATGGCAAGCAATGGACGCCATTGTTCATCATACGGGTAGGTGCCAAACAGGATCAGCCGTAGGTTCGCATTGACAAACCCCCAGCATGCACCTGTTGCCTCGGCACAGCCTTCAATCGTCGGGGTAAGGGTCGCATTGATGATCCCCCACTCGATGATCGGCGGTATCAGCCAAAGCAGGAAGGCAACGGAACCAAGTGTCAGGATGGTGTTGAACCAGCCATCAAACAGGTTCTTCTTTGACCATGTTACAGAACGTTCAACAAAGGTGCCGACCGGCAGAGGAGGTAATTTTGCATTTTCTGACATATTACCTCTCCACCAAAGCCATCTTATTGTTGAACCAGTTCATAAAGAGCGAGGTCAACAAAGACAAACCAAGATAGACCGACATGAAGATCGAGATGGCCTCAATCGCTTGACCTGTTTGGTTCATGGTTGTGTTGGAAACGGAAACCAGATCAGGATACCCGACGGCAACAGCCAAAGAACTGTTTTTGGTCAGGTTAAGATACTGGTTGGTCAGAGGCGGGATCGCAACACGCATGGATTGCGGCAAGATCACCTTGCGAAGCGCAACAGAGCGTTTGATGCCAAGGCTGTCGGCTGCTTCCCACTGCCCCGACGACACCGCCTGAATACCGGAACGCACGACTTCTGCAACATAAGTCGACGTATAAACCGTCAACCCGATCAGAACCGCCATGAATTCCGGCGAAATGTTGTAGCCACCCTGAATGTTAAAGCCCTTGAGGGCTGGCGTGCTGAGCTCGGTCGGCGCACCACCGATAAGATAGGCCAGGAAGACAAGGCCGACAAAAATACCAATGCCTGTTAGCAGCATCGGGAAGGGTTGGCCGGTCGCATCCTGACGTTTGGTTGCCCATTTCTTGATGAAGTAAATGGCAACAAACGCGATGATTGCAGCAATTCCCATAAGCGTATAGGCGTTGTCAGCCAGCGGAACAGGCAAATACATACCGCGCGATGTCAGTAATACGCCCGGCAGCGGTTCCAGTGCATCACGTGGATGCGGGAAGGCGGCAGGTATAAGCGCATACCAGAAGAAAAGTTGAAGCAAAACCGGGATGTTACGGAATGTCTCGACATAAACAGTTGCCAGTTTGCGAACGATCCAGTTCGACGACAAGCGGGCAATGCCAAAGATGATACCAATAATCGTGCAAAGGACGATGCCAAGCACCGAAACTTTCACGGTATTGAGAAGACCGACAATCAGTGCCGACGCATAGTCGCTTTGCGCACTGTAATCGATCATGGTCTCACTGATCTCGAAGGATGCTTCAAGATCGAGGAACCCGTAACCGGTAGAGATGTTCTGTTTTTCAAGATTGTGCAGCGTGTTGGACACCAGATACCAGCCAGCCAGAATAACAAGGCCGATTGCGATAATCTGATACAAAACCGCACGTACATTCTCGTCGTTCAAATAGTCGACGAGGCTCTTGGAACGAACATCCCCCGGGGCATTTTGAGGCTTACTCATATGACCCTCAGGTGTAGATTGTATCCAATGAATGGGCACCTAACGAAAAGCTCCGCCCATGCGTCAAGGCAGTGGGGCGGAGCTTCGTAGGTTTAGTTAGCCGTTGCTAAGCGAATTAGCGAACTGGCCAAGCATACTGCAGGCCACCATCGGTCCACAGAGCGTTCAGACCACGCTCAAGGCCCAATTTCGCGGTAACGTTTTTCTCATAGCTTTCGCCATAGTTACCAACCTGTTTGATGATGTTGTATGCCCAAGCTTCATCAAGACCAAGAGCTTCACCCATCCCTGGTGATACGCCCAGCAGACGCTGGACACCCGGGTTGGTGCTGTTTGCTTTCATGTCGTCAACATTTTCCATGGTGACGCCATATTCTTCGGCTTCGATCATGGCAATCAGTGCCCAACGTGCAACGTCCGACCACTGTTCGTCACCTTGGGCGACAACTGGGCCAAGCGGCTCTTTGGAAATGATTTCCGGCAGAATGGCATAATCATCGGGGTTTTCAGCCATCTGGGTACGGATCGAAGCAAGGCCCGAAGCATCCGTGGTGTAAACATCGCAACGGCCTGAGAAGAAGGCTGCAGTTGCTTCGTTGATGTTTTCGATCACGACCGGCTCAAAGCTCATGCCTTTTGCGCGGAAGTAATCAGCAAGGTTCAGCTCGGTGGTGGTGCCCGGCTCAACACAGACGGTTGCACCGTCAAGCTCGGTCGCGCTCGAAACGCCAAGAGCTTTCGGGATCAGGAAGCCCTGACCGTCATAGTAGTTGATGCCGACAAAGGTCAGGCCAAGTTTCGCATCACGGGTTGTGGTTGCAGTGGTGTTACGCGACAGGATGTCGATTTCACCAGACTGCAGCGCCGTGAAACGCTGTGCTGCAGTCAGCGGGGTGTACTGCACACTGTTGGCATCGCCAAGTAACGCTGCTGCGATACCACGGCAAACATCAACGTCGATGCCTTCCCACTTGCCTTCAGCGTTGGCAGCAGAGAAACCCGGAAGACCGGTATTCACGCCACACTGAACGAAACCTTTTGCCTTAATACCGTCCAGCACTGCACCGGCTTGTGCGTTCTGTGCGGCGATGGCTGCAACAGTCATTGCGCCAGCGGCCAGGATCGTTTGAATTTTCATAAGAAAGAGCTCCCTTATTAGCAAAGCATTGTTTTTAGCTTTTGTGCCACCCTGGATATGCGTTTCGGCATATCCATCAGTCCAAAACTTAATCGGACAGCCAAAATAAGAAATTTTAGGCCGCCATGTGTCAAGTATGAAAAGTTTTTTGCCTGCACCCATACTGTCAAATAAGCAGTAAAATCAGCTGTTTTTAACCATTGTCGATGCTTCAAGCAGGGGAGGTTGATGCGTGTAAATTAGTGGAAAGTTGTGTTTTTTCAATCGCTTGCTGAATTCAGTCGTTGAATGTTCGCTAAAGTAGGAAAATGCACGAACTTTTTTTCGTGATATTAATGGTAGTGATTAAAAACATGCCACATCTTGCTCATGATTAAAAAATAAACACTGTTGCGATGCGGAATCGGAATGCGTGACCGTTCGTTATAATCTTTATAATCTTTCTCGGGTGACGGGGGTGTCCGCGGACCAAAAGAAACCCCCGCCGGTTAGAGCGGGGGAAAAATTCAGCTTTTCAGTTCACCAAGATTGGAAAATAATTCCAGCGCCGTCGGGTTTGCTAGGGCTTCCTGATTTTTAACCGGTCTGCCATGAACCACATCTCGCACGGCAAGCTCGGTTATCTTGCCTGACTTGGTGCGCGGAATGTCTGCTACGGCAATGACCTTAGCGGGGACATGACGGGGCGTGCAGTTGGCCCGTATCTGCTTCTTGATCTTGTCGATAAGTGCGGTATCCAACACGTTGTTTTCGCGCAGCACAACGAACAGGATCACCCGAACGTCATTATCCCATTCCTGACCAATGACAATCGATTCCTGAATTTCAGGCAGCATTTCCACCTGTCGGTAAATCTCGGCGGTGCCAATGCGAACGCCACCCGGGTTCAGGGTCGCGTCGGATCTGCCGTAAATCACCATGCCGCCCTCATCATCAAGTTCGACATAATCGCCGTGACACCAGATGTTCTCGAATTTATCGAAATAGGCGCTGTGATATCGCGATCCATCCGGATCATTCCAGAAGCCGACCGGCATCGATGGGAAGGGTTTGGTACAGACCAATTCGCCTTTTTCATTGCGAACCGGTTGGCCGTCATCATCAAAAACATCGACAGCAACGCCAAGGGCACGTGTTTGAATAACCCCGCGCTTAACCGGCAGAACAGGCGAGGCCAGCACAAAGCAGCCAAGGATGTCTGTACCGCCTGAAATCGACGCCAGATGAATGTCATTTTTTATGTCGCGATAGACATAATCAAAGCTTTCCGGCGCCAATGGCGATCCGGTCGACGTCATCGCACGCACGCTTGACAGGTCATGGGTTTCACGCGGTTTAAGGTCGGCCTTGGCCAGTGCGTCAATATATTTGGCAGACGTCCCAAACAGCGTCATGCGTTCCGCGTCGGCATAGTCAAACAGGATGTTGCCGTTTGGATAGAACGGGGAGCCGTCATACAGCAGCAAGGTCGCACCGGCTGCCAGGCCCGCCATCAGCCAGTTCCACATCATCCAGCCACATGTGGTGAAATAAAACACACGATCACCGGGCGCTACATCACAGTGCAGAACATGTTCTGATACCTGTTTCAAAAGCGTGCCGCCGGTTCCATGCACAATGCATTTCGGTTTGCCGGTCGTGCCGGACGAAAACATCACATACAGCGGATGGTTGAACGCGACCTGTTCGAAAACGATCGTCTCAGTGCCAAACGGCGCAACGAAATCATCATAGGAAATCCCGCCGCGGATCCCGGTGGTGTTGGTGCCATCAAATGCATAAGGAACAATGACAACCTTCTTGAGGCTATCGATACGATCCACAACATCGCGAACCTTTTCGCGGATGTCATGCTGCTTACCATTATAATGGTAGCCATCCACCGTGATCATAATCGCCGGTTCGATTTGCCCAAACCGGTCAACCACACCCTGTACGCCAAAGTCAGGGGAGGCCGATGACCATGTTGCGCCAATGGTCGCGGTTGCCAGCATCGCAACAACGGTTTCGCTCATGTTGGGCATGTAGCCACACACACGGTCACCTTTGACAACGCCCTCGGCGCGCAAAGCTTGCGAGAACTTTGAAACAGCGATGTTAAGCTCGGCCCAGGACATGCGCGATTTGACTTTATCTTCGCCCCAGAACACCAGCGCATCGCTGTCGTCATCGCGCACCAGCAGGTTTTCAGCAAAATTCAGCCGCGCATCAGGGAAAAACTGTGCGCCGGGCATCTTGTTGCCATCAATCAGGATGCGCTCGCCCCAGCTTTCTGCCTTAAGTCCTGTATATTCAATAATGGCAGGCCAGAATGCTTCGATGTCATCAACCGACCAATCATATAGGGCTGTGAAGCTCTGCAGGTTGAGCCCATGCTTGTCATTCACCCAGCGGCGGAAGCGGGTGACATTCGCATTTTCGATACGGTCTTTCGCAGGTTGCCAAAGCAAGTCGCTCATGATGTGTCCTCTGTTTCCTGCCAATGTCTGGTTTTCGGCGCAGCGCATCGTTCGTCTGGCGCTAAATTGGTATCTCGTTACCGCTTTTTTACGGCTAAAAATATTGCACTTCAAGAACAGTGACAAGGAAGTCAACAATTGGTAATACCAATTGTCGAGTATTTTCTAAAGTTATCTATTATGTTTCTATTCTTAGTATTCTGTTTTTAAACGTATATGAGATGTATTTTTATGATTTAAAATAGTTTAGCGATTGCGGTCTATTATCTGAGGAGATGATAATAATATAACCGAAATAGGTGCATTTTTGTTTTTTCATGATTCGCCACTGCGCCAGTTTCTGGGCAAATACGCAAAATTTCTTGCGCTTGATACAGGGAGTACTAGGTTGGCGGGGCACCGAGCAAAAAGGGAGAAATGTCTTGGCTGGGATTGATGAAAGTCGCGCGTTTGTATCGATTAATATTGCCGTCCTGACAGTTAGCGACACCCGCACCCAATCCAATGATACATCTGGCGATATTCTTGCCGAACGTATCGTGCAGAAGGGGCATTGTGTCATTGATCGCAAAATCCTGCCCGATGATCAGGACGGTCTGGTGGCACAACTTGACGCTTGGTGTGACGCGCCTGATGTTGATGTGATCATCACAACCGGGGGAACCGGCGTGACCGGCCGTGACGTGACGGTCGAAGCCCATCGCCGGCTGTATGAAAAGGAAATCCCCGGGTTTGGCGAATTGTTCCGTTGGCTTTCGTTTAAAACAATCGGGACCTCAACAGTTCAATCGCGCGCAACGGCGGGCGTGTGCCGCGGGACGTACATGTTTGCGCTGCCCGGTTCAACCGGCGCCTGCAAGGATGCGTGGGATGATATTTTGCACTATCAACTCGATATCCGTCACCGCCCATGCAATTTCGTTGAATTGATGCCGCGCCTGACCGAAGTTTAAACCGTCGTCCGTCCCCAGTATTACGATACCCGTCAGGGTGTTGCATCCCTCCGATCCAAACAGGAAGCCCCATGGAATTCATTACCGACCCGTTCTTTTATGCTGTTGGTATTCCCGCAGTTCTGATTGCAGGCGTATCAAAAAGCGGATTTGGCGGCGGGTTGGGGGTCATGGCCGTTCCCTTGATGGCGCTTGCGGTATCGCCACAGGCTGCCGCGGCCATCATGTTGCCGATCCTGTGCATGATGGATCTCGCCAATGTCTGGGCCTATCGGAAACGCTGGGACCGTCGCAACATGATCATCCTGGTGCCTGCCGCCCTGGTTGGCATTCTGATCGGGACCTTAACGTTTAGCTACCTGAGCATTGCGGCGGTAAAACTGATCATTGCGGCCATCGCGATCATCTTTACGCTTGATCACTGGCTGCGCGGCAAGAATGCGGGCGACACGCCCAAACCCGCGACATGGGGCAAAGGTACCGTGCTTGGCGGGTTGGCTGGTTTTACCAGCTTTGTCGCCCATGCTGGTGGGCCGCCCGTGTCGATGTTTTTGCTGCCGCAACGCATGGATAAATCAATCTTTGTCGGAACGACGGTAATGTTCTTTATCGTTGTGAACTACGTCAAGCTGATCCCATACTGGTTCCTTGGGCAGTTTGATGCATCAAACCTTGGTACGGCGGTTTTATTGATCCCGGTTGCGCTGTTTGGCACATGGCTTGGGCTTTGGGCACATGACAAGGTCAATGTCGTGGTGTTCTACCGGGTTTGCTACGGCCTGCTTTTTGTGACCGGGCTTAAGCTTTTGTGGGATGGGCTAACGCACTTCATTTCGGTTGGCGCGGTTTAAGTAAGACGCCCCATCCGGACGTCTTCGGTCGTCCTTGGTCTATACCGGTTTCCAAAGAGAAAATGAACACTTCTGCGGTTTGGATCGTTCACCTATCCATACGTCGCATATGGTGCTGATCTGACAGCGAATATATCGGTTGTTTACGGTTGGTGATAACTGCATTAAGAGTTTTTCTGCTGATAAAATAACCAGAAAAAATGGCTGATTAAAATAAACACAAGCCAAAAGCTGGAGGAGACGGGTGTGCATCGAGGAGCTTGGTTTAAATGCCAGAAAGAATTCTGCAGGTGGCGACGGACATGTCCGGGCAGGCCAACGAAAAAATAACCGAAATCAAGGCTGTTACGCGCGCAACACGGACGCTGGCACTGAACGCCTTGATAGAGGCGGCCCGGGCCGGTGATGTTGGTCGCGGCTTTGGGGTTGTCGCCAATGAGGTCAAGGATATCTCGCAGCGCGTCACCATAATCACCGAAGAGCTTGAGAAAATGTTTCTCGATCTCGCCTTTGATCTTGAACGTACAGCGCAAACAGCGCGCGGGGACCGGTTTGCCGATCTTGCGCGTTATGCGGTCGAACTGATGGATCGCAATCTGTACGAACGATCCTGTGATGTGCGTTGGTGGGCAACGGATGCGGCCGTGGTCGATGTTTGTGAGCATGCGCATGATGATGCGATTGCGGCGCGCGCGTCTGAACGACTGGGCGTGATCCTTGATTCCTATACCGTCTATCTTGATCTTTGGGTTGCCGACCGTGATGGCAATATCATCGCCAATGGACGCCCGAATGAGTATCGCCTCAAAGGTGTAAATATCGCAGATCAGAAATGGTTTCAGGATGCGCTGCGTTGTCGCGACGGCGGGCAATATGCGGTCGCCGACGTGGCGCGCAACAGTCAACTCCGGGACGCCGCAACCCCGACCTATGCGACGGCTGTACGCAAGCATGGTGCGGCACATGGCGAGGTTATTGGTGTTATGGGTGTGTTCTTTGATTGGGAAAGTCAGGCACCCATGATCGTAAAATCATTGAATTTCAATGATGAAGAACGTGAACGCACCCGGGTTTTGTTGATTGATGTCCATAATCGGATATTGGCCGCTTCCGATGATAAGGGCGTTCTCACAGAGAAATTTGACCTTAAGGTCGATGATCCGGCAATGGGATCATACCTTCTTGAGGATAAATCCCTTGTCGCCTATGCGCTGACCCCCGGCTATGAAACATATCAGGGGCTTGGTTGGCGCGGTGTTATTGTGCAGGCCTCCAAACCAGTGAAATAGCATTCGGCGCACTTTATGTGCGACGTTTCAAAGCAGGCTCCCTTGTTTGGGGGCCTGTTTTTTTATGTCCTGATCCTGCATTAGGAACCACCTGAAATGGTTCATGCTTGTCTAATGCCCGCAAAGGCGATAGCGATATAAGCAGATTATCGATAAATTGTTTTTGATGAGAATAGCGGAGAGCTTCGATTGGCGCTGATTTTGGCAAAGCTTGCAGTTTCGATTGGCGTGGTGCTGGGCCTGTCGATGCTGGCGGAACGTGCTGGGCCACGTGTGGCTGGTGTCTTGGCCGGGTATCCGCTGGGAACGGCAATCCTGCTGTATTTCATCGGGATCGAGCAGGGGATCGATTTTGCCAGTCAAAGTGCGGTCTATGCCTTTCCCGGTCTGATCGCGACTTTATCGTTTCTGTATGCGTATTTCTTGGCGTCGCGCCGCTGCACGCAGCTTCCTGTCTTGCCGCAAATCCTGCTGTGTTCGCTATGCGCCTTTGCCACGTTCCTTGGGGTGTCTTGGTTGTTCCAACTGACCGAAATGTCCTTGACGCAGGCGGCGATCATTCTGCTGGTGGCGATGTTTATTGCCCTTGTCCTGTTTCGAAAAATCGAAAATGAAAGCATCCTGAACCGTGTGCGCCTGACAAAAAGCGTTGTGCTGTTGCGCGCAGGTCTGGCGTCACTGATTGTTTTGATCATTAGCGGCCTTGCCGCATGGATCGGCCCGCGGTGGTCGGGGTTACTGTCGGGGTTCCCGGTAACGCTGTATCCGATCATGCTGATCTTGCATTTCACCTATGGCACGGGACCGGTTCATACCCTGATCCGCAACTTCCCGCGCGGCATGGGGGCTTTGTGGGTGTATATCCTGACTGTCTCGCTGGGCTATCCTGTTTTGGGGCTTGAGCTTGGGACGTTGGCGGCGTTTGGCATCGCAACTGTTTATCTGGTCAGTTATTCCACTTTCGTCTGGATGCGACGAAAGTCCGTGCAAGCATCGGGCTGATTTCATACCATCACGACCTAAAAGTAAAATAAGGGCCCGTTCCGAAAGGCCACGTCAGGGAGATAACGCTGCATGCAGCAGGTACAGTCACTGGTCAGGGCATTAAGCATCCTCAACGCGCTCGCCGAGAGCGACGACGGCATGACGCTGACCGAAATTGCCGGGCAGGTTAAATTGCCCCCATCAACCGCCCATCGATTGCTGACCACGATGCAGTACGAACGCTACGTTGCCTTTGATGGCGAACGGACATTGTGGTTCGTCGGCGTGCAGGCGTTCAGTGTTGGCAATTCCTTTACCAAAAACCGCAATCTGAGCCAAATCGCCCGACCCTATATGCGGGCCTTGATGGAAGACAGCGGAGAGACGGTAAATCTTGCCGTCGCCGATGGTGGCGAGGTGATCTTCCTGTCTCAGGTCGAGTGCCGCAAAATGATGCGTGCGCTCGTCACACCGGGGCGCCGGGCATTGATGCATTGTTCTGGCGTGGGCAAGGCATTGCTGGCGTTCCTGCCAGACGAAGAACTCAGTGCGGTGATTGAAAAGCACGGCCTGCCAAAAATCACCGAACGCACACTGGTAACCACACGTGCACTAAAAAAGGATCTGGAACGGTCCCGTCAGCTTGGCTACGCGCTTGATGACGAAGAACACGCTGTTGGGTTGCGCTGTGTGGCCGGAGTTGTCCGTGACGAAACCGGCAATCCAATTGCTGCCTTGTCGCTGTCCGGGCCTGCGGCACGCATTCCCAATGACCGTATTGAACAGTTCGGTTTAAAAGTACGGCGCGTCTGTGCCGACCTTAGCCGAGAATATGGCGGGGTTCCGGTTTAACAACCGATTGGCATTGGCGGCCTGATTTCGCCCGTTTTGGGCAAGGCAGGCTGTCGGGCTTAGCTGTTTTCGGACCGTTTGGTGGTGGCGAACCGGAATGTATTGCGCCCGTTTTTCTTGGCCATATACATCGCACTGTCAGCCGCCGATATAAGCTCGTCAATGGTTTCGGCATGATCGGGATAAAGCGATATGCCAATCGACGCCGTAACAAGATACGGCGCTTCGTCCGGGCCAAGGTCAACCGGGCTTGAGGTCAGGGCATCTTTCAGTTTGTTGGCGACAATTTCGGCATCCTCGGGGGTTTCCGACCCCGACAGGATGACGGTAAACTCATCGCCGCCAATGCGCGCAACCGTATCAACATCGCGCAGTTTCGCGCTCAGCCGTGCGGCGACGTCCCGCAGGACTTTGTCGCCAATGATATGGCCGCGCGTGTCATTGAGCGTCTTGAACCCATCCAGATCAATATACATCAGCGCAAAGCATTCCCGTCGACGTTTGGAAAGCTTGATCGCAAATGTCAGCCGATCCATGAACAGATATCTGTTGGGAAGCGATGTCAGCGCATCGTGATTTGCCTGAAACCGGATTTGTTCTTCGGCGGTTCTGCGTTCGGTAATGTCACGGAAACTGGTCAGGCGAAGTTTCTTGCCATCAATAAGCACGTTCCGACCATTGATCTCGCAGGGGAACTGACTGCCGTCGTGTCGTTTGGCCATCGCCTCATAGGGTTTGTCATAACCCGACTGGATATTGTCCGTCACGGTTGGCAATGTTTCAGATGAAATAATGTCCGCCGCACTAAGCTCCAAAAGTGCGTTGCGGCCATACCCGAACATGCGTTCCGCTGCATTGTTGGCATCAACGCATTTGCCGCTGTCATGAAGAAACAAAGCCTCATTGGAAAGATTGGCCATTGTTTCCAGACGGGTCTGGCTTTCACGGCGCAAATTGCGCTCGCGCACCAGCTCGGTAATGTCCCAGACAATACAATCAATCTGGCAATCGGACGTATAAGGCGGCAGGGCGCGCATTTGAACCCGCAACCAGCGTTGTTCGTGTTCCTTGGTGGTAAGCGGAAGTTCCGCCACCGTGATGTCACCTTGGGCGGAAATTGCGTTTTCCCGAAGGTTTAAAAGAGATGCATGGTCAAGAATGTGATCGCGAAGATCAGGACGACTGTCTGTCGCAAGGTTGGCCCCAATCCAGTCCAGACCCTGTTCGGAGGCAAACTCAATCAAGCCATCTTTGTCGATCCGAAAAACCAGACCGGGCAGGCGGGCAAAGAACCTTGCACGGGCGCGGGCATTGCGGCGCACGATAAGATGCAGGCCAATCATGCCAAGCCCGGTCAGTACAAAGAAAACAACTGATGAGGGGAATGCCGAAGAAACCATCAAGGTTTCAGTAGTCCCCAGTACGACATGGGCACCACCGCACAGCCAAATTCCCAGCAAGCACCAGAAAATCAGCAGGGCGACAAAATATCGGTTCTCTAAAAAGGGACCGGGCATGGTGTTTGGTATATTCTTTCACCGTGATGACGGCGAAAGAATATACCTATGGTCGAGTATTACAAGTAGCTAATTGTCGTATGTGGATCGGTTTGGGGGCTGTGTTCTTACATCCCCGGGCAGGAAACGCCCGTTCCGCTAATCCCGCAATAGCCATCCGGATTCTTATCCAGATATTGCTGATGGAAGTCTTCTGCGTAATAGAAGGTCTGGCCATCGGCAATCTCGGTCGTAATCTCGGAAAGGCCGGCTTTGCCAAGGGCGGCAAGGTACTGTGTGCGCGAACTTTCCGCGGCCTCCGCCTGATCATCATTCATGGTATAGATCACGGAACGGTATTGGGATCCGATGTCGTTGCCCTGGCGCATGCCTTGGGTCGGGTTATGGTTTTCCCAAAACACCTTCAAAAGCGACGGATAGGAAACCACCGTCGGATCAAACACGACAAGAACAACTTCGGCGTGACCGGTCATGCCACTACAAACTTCGCGGTATGTCGGATTTTTGGTATAGCCACCGGCATATCCCGCCGCTGTTGTGTAAACGCCGGGAACCTTCCAGAAAAGCCGTTCGGCCCCCCAGAAGCACCCCATGCCAAACACGGCCGTTTCAAGACCATCAGGAAACGGGCCTGTCATGGGGTTTCCGGTCACAACATGCCGGTCTGCAACAGGAACTTCCTCGTCGCGCCCGGGCAGGGCCGTATCGGCTGTTGGCATTTTGGCTTTTTCAGACATAAGGCTGGAAAACATCTTCGTCACCTGATCAAATTTGGCTTTCTGTAGTGCAATGTAACCCAGAGCACGGCAATAGCAATTCCCCTGTTGGTAAAATGTCTTTGAACGTTCTTTTGGCAAGGACGAACCCTGCGCTGATACTGCGCTGTAAACCTGTCGCCCGTCATCGGGCTGGTCATCAGGGAATAGTATGGTTCAGCGCCTAAAGCATTTAAAATCAACGATTTTGATGATCGGCGGTGTCGTCTGTCTTCTCATCGGGATTGCCTTTTTGCCCTTGCCGCCACCATTCTTCGGTATGGTTTTTATAGCTGCCGGGATTCCGATGCTGGCCGCCGGGTCAAAACGCACCAGACGCTTTATCCAGTTGATGCGATGGCGCCATTATCGCCATAACCAAAAGGTCGAATATCTGGTGTCGCGACTGCCATCTTTCTTGCGAAAACATGGTCACCGTACGCGCCCGGATGTGTTGGTACGGCTGCGCGGCAAAAACAACGCAAAGCAAGGTTAGGTATGGCGCTGTTCTTTATGTGACTTTGTCGGTAGTGATTTTGGGTTGTTCTTGATCCGTATGCCACCAACACATCGCATGTTCGGCAGTTTCACCCGGACGAAAAACTAAGGCGTTATCCGCCGGACAAGGCAATCTACACCCTGATTTTTAAGTGCCGTACACGCCTGAGCGGCCTGATCGTTGGTTGCGTACTGCCCGGTGATCAGACGGAAAAACAATCCCTGACCCTCAATTGCGATGGTGGAAACGTCATGTGCGGCATTGGTCAAAACACCATTTGATCGTGATTGAAAAACCGACCATGAAGATTCCGCGCGCTCACGTGTGCGATACGCCGCAAGCTGCACCGCGTAATAGGGACCCGATGGCGCAACCCCCGATGGCGCAACTATGGGCTCGTTTTGTGTTGTCGGCTGCTTGGTCGCTACCGGCATCGGTTTTGGCGTCGGCGTGGCTTTAGCCGTCGCTGGCGCCTTGGATGCCATCGGCACTTCGATCATCGAGGTTGCGGGCGCACTGTCAGTGATTTCAAGTTCACCCTGTTCAACGGGGCGTGCGTTCGTTGCAACCACGGCACCGGTATGGGTTGTTTCCTGTTGATCCCCGGCAATGGTCGGGGTCGACGTTGTCTCAACGGCCATGGAGCTTGCCGGTTTCGGGGCAGGTTCTGCCGTTTCTTTCAAGACAGGCACGGGGGCAACAACAGCAACAGGTGCCTTTGATGACGCCTTCGGCGGTGCGGCAGCATTGATCGTTGCCGACGATGTGCTTATTGCTGGGGCCGGTGCGGCTGCGGGGGTTTTGCGCTCAACGGATGTCAGGCGTGCCGTGTTTTCGCTGACATTCATTTCCATCGGTGGTGTGGGGGATGCGCGGTCTTCCGGCTCGGCGGTTACGACGCCGCCCGTTTTATAAAAGTCACGGTTCCGTTCGACCTGTGGTGGATTGGGAAGGTCAGGGCCGGGGGCAATGGTGGCGGCGGCGACCACAGTATCGATTTCAGCCGAACGGGCAAATTGCGGTTTGCTGCGATCAAGGGCAACAAGGCGACGCTGTGCCAGACTGTTGATACTGCCCGAAAGGCGGATACCCTGACCGCAATCAAGATCAATCTTCAAATCCGGTGACGACGCGGTAAGCCAGACATAAAGCTTGCGCGCATTGTCGTAATGACCATCAAGATCATAGGATATCGCTTGCAGGAGATTGTCCTGCGGACTGGCATCCAGCGAGATTGGTTGCATGTCGGTTGAAGGTGCGGTTTTTGTAGCTTGATCACGCACATGATCCTGATCAAAGAACAGCCCACAGGTGGCTCGATCAAGGGCTGCGCGTTCTCCAGGCGGCGTTTCCATCGGCATGTCAGCCGACGTTGATCTGGCTTGCTGATCGCTTTCAAACCAGAATCCCGACATATCCGATGAGCTGCAAGCCGCCAGAAGCGGCAGAAGTGCTGCGGCAGTAAACCAAACCCGTTTTCGTGATGCTTTAGAGGTGGTTGTCGCAGACCTGATTTTCACACTTCACCTGATGATCACTGTAATTGCATATGCGCACTGTTTATTGCCCTTTGCAGGGAAATACAACTGTCGCAAGCGCTTCAGATACTGTCAAGCATCCCGCAATTTCAGTGGGATAAACAATCAGGCGGAAAATGAAGGGAAATTGGCCGAGCGGCATCAGGTGATGGTGGGATAAAGCCGGTTTTTTTTAATCAGCGCATCGCAATCGGAACGAGGATACCGCCCAGCAGTATCAGCACAGTGACGGCAATCACGATGTAGACGATGCCTTTGGTTGCCTGATTGGCAACTTCGCGTGATACGCTCGGCGAACCTTTGGTATTTCTACGGGCGGATGATCCGCCAGATCCGCCAGACCCGTTTGATTCAGGGGTCAGGATTTTGACGATCTGCTTTTTGTCCTTACGGGTCGCAGAATCGTATTTGTTCTCCACCACGCGGACTTCAGTGTTTTTGCTGTTGGTCAGGGCTTCTTTGGCGGAATTCACCGCCGCTGCGTAATCTGAGACCGTTTGAAGCTCCATCGGCTGTCCGGTCGTGCGCACGCACACGACCGTATAGCTTTTGCGCATGATGGTATCAGACATAACTTGATCGTTCTCCAGAGTCCCGTAAACGGCCTTTACATGGCGCTTTCAGAGGAAAATGAAAAGCTATCCTAACGAATAGGGTGTCACATCTTCGCGATCAGGTTCTGCTTCAAGTGTCAGTTGGCGATTTTCGCCGACAGTTCCTTGTATTCATCACAAGACATGCCACAAACCTGTTCAAGTCGCGCAAGGTTTTCGCGTGCCATGTCAGGCTTTCCGGTCTTAAGGAAAAGCTCACCCTGATATTCAAGCGCCCCAACATGTTCCGGATCGATCATCAAAGCCCGCTCATAATTTTGGGCGGCACTGTCAAAGTCGCCCTGTTTACGCTGGCTGTAGGCAAGGTAGTTGAACAGGTCGGCGTTCTCAGGATCGTCTTTCAACATTTCCTTGATGGTATCAATAGCCTTGTCATACATGCCACCATCGACCAGTTCGGTAACGGCGGAAAGATCGGTGTCTCCTGAACCCCATGAAGTCGAATTGCCCATTGCCAAGGCGTTGGTTGCCGCCATCGGGCTTGCAAACATCATCGCGCACGCAACAGTCATGATTATTTTTGGGGTTTTACCACTAAGGGTCATCGTCGTACCTTTCATTGGTCATTATCGTTTGTGAATACGTTCGATGGGACGGAACAGAGTTTGTGATTTATCACAACGGGAAGTTTTGCATAGTCACTTGTTGGTGAAAATCATGACATTAAAAGGGCAATTTCTTTGGGGGTAATCGAGACACTTGCACTGGGAATGGGCGGTGCCTGGGCCAGTGGAATCAATCTTTACGGCACTGTTGTCGTGCTGGGCATGATGGATAATTTCGGCCTCATAACCCTGCCGCCGGATCTTCAAATCCTGACGTCATGGTGGGTCTTGTCCTTTGCCGTTTTGTTCTACCTGATAGAGTTTGTCGCCGACAAAATCCCGTTTGTTGATAGTCTCTGGGATGCAATCCACACCTTCATCCGCATCCCGGCCGGTGCACTTCTGGCCGCTGGTGCAATGAGTGGCCTTGACGCTGGTATGGGCGAGGACGTCCAAACGGTGATTGCGTTACTGATTGGCGGCACCGTTGCGGCCGGAAGCCACTTTACCAAGGCCGGCAGCCGCGCTGCGATCAACACATCGCCCGAACCTGTGACAAACACCATTGCATCGGTAACAGAAGACGTCGCCGTGTTTGGCGCGCTCTATACAGTTGCGTTCCATCCGGTTGTGTTCTTTGTATTGTTTGCGGTGTTTGTCTTGTTGCTGATTTGGCTGGTGCCAAAAATCTGGCGCTTTATCGGCGATGTTTTTGGCAATGCCCGTCATCCGTCGGAAGCCTACAGTCAGGCACGCGCACATCAATCCGCACCAACCATGAACCAGACGGGACAAATTGATCTGTCAGGGGCGGGCCACAATGCCCAATTACCACCGAATGATCCAAAGTGACTGGCACATGATCCGGGTCGATACTTAATAGAATAGACAAAGAAAAACCCCGCAAGCAATTGGCCTGCGGGGTTTTTGGGTTTTTGGGTTTTTATCTGATCAACTTTAAGGGATCAGAAATCCGCTTCGATGACGCGGTCACGAATTTCAGCAGCCATCGCCTCGGCAATCTCATCAATGCCAAAGGTTTTCTGATGCTTGAACCCGATGCGGCGCACGGATGCGGTTTTTTCTTCGGCTTCGCGTTTACCAAGGGCAAGGATCATCGGGATCTTTGCGTGGCTATGTTCGCGGACCTTGTAGTTGATCTTTTCGTTGCGGGTGTCGACTTCGACATTCAGACCCTTGGCCGCAAGGGCGGCTTTGACTTCATGTGCGTAGTCATCTGCTTCATTGGTAATCGTGCAGATCACCGCATGAACCGGCGACAGCCACAAGGGCAGGCGACCGGCATAGTTTTCAATCAGAATACCGATGAAACGCTCAAGTGATCCAAGGATCGCACGGTGAAGCATGACCGGACGGTGTTTTTCACCGTCTTCACCCATATAGGATGCATCAAGACGTTCAGGCAGAACAAAGTCCGCCTGAAGCGTGCCACACTGCCAGTCACGACCAATCGCATCGCGCAGAACAAATTCAAGCTTCGGCCCGTAAAACGCGCCTTCACCCGGATTAATCTCAAGCGCAAGACCAGCTTCTTCTGCCGCTTCACGAAGGGCGGTTTCCGCCTTGTCCCAAATCTCGTCGGACCCTGCACGTACTTCTGGACGGTCCGAGAATTTGACAAGAATGTCGGTAAAACCGAAATCCTTGTAAACTGATTTCAGGAGGTCACAGAAAATCTTGGTTTCCGAGACAATCTGGTCTTCGGTGCAGAAGATATGCGCATCATCCTGAATGAACTGACGCACACGCATGATGCCATGCAGGCCGCCGGACGGCTCATTCCGGTGACAGCAGCCAAATTCCGCCATACGCAGCGGCAAATCGCGATAGGATTTGCTGCCCAGACGGAAAATCTGAACATGGCACGGGCAGTTCATTGGCTTAAGCGCCAGAACCTTTTCAGGATCATCTTCATCCGGGGTGGTGGTGAACATGTTCTCGCGGAACTTTTCCCAGTGACCCGATTTTTCCCATAAAACGCGATCCACAAGCTGCGGTGTACGAACTTCCTGATACCCGGCATCATCAAGACGATCGCGGATATAGGTTTCGACCTTACGATAAAGCTTCAACCCCTTGTCATGCCAGAAGACAGACCCTTGGGCCTCTTCCTGCATATGGAACAGGTCCATCTCGCGGCCAAGGCGGCGGTGATCGCGCTTCTCAGCTTCTTCGAGCATGTGCAGATACGCATCAAGGTCTTCTTTGCTTTCCCAACACGTCCCATAGATGCGCTGGAGCATCGCGTTATCTGAATTGCCACGCCAATAGGCACCGGCCACCTTCATCAGCTTGAAGGACTTGCCGATTTTGCCCGTGGACGGCGCATGCGGGCCGCGGCACAGATCGATGAAATCACCTTGGCGGTAACAGGTAATGGTCTCGGTTTCCGGCAGATCGCGGATGATTTCGGCTTTATAGTCCTCGCCTTTCTCAAGGAAGAACTTGATCGCCTCATTGCGGTCCCAGACTTCACGCACGATCGGCTCGTTGCGTTCAACGATCTTGTGCATCTGCTTTTCGATCTTGACCAGATCGTCGGGCGTGAACGGGGTTTCGCGGGCGAAATCGTAATAAAAGCCGTTTTCAATCGACGGGCCAATGGTGACCTGCGTGTCGGGATAAAGCTCCTGAACGGCTTCGGCCATCACATGCGCGCAATCGTGACGGATCAGGGGCAGAACCTCTTTATGCCCTTTGGTCACGATTTCGATGGTCGCATTGGTGTCAATCTCACGCGCAAGGTCGCGCACTTCGCCGTTGACGATGATGGCAAAGGATTTCTTTGCCAGTGAAGAACTGATGCTTTTTGCGACATCGAAACCCGAAACGGGACCGTCGAATTCGCGTACGGCGCCATCGGGAAGGGTCAGGGCAATCATGGTTGGCTCAACTCTGTTTTATCTGCGGGCACACAAGTGAAATGCACATTTCGAACCCGCATGTTTACGCGGGCGCAACGCACAAGAAAAGGAATTTCAGGATGAGGTCAAGTTCGCTCTTTGAAAAAAGCGACATTCGGGGCAGCACAAAACGCCGCGACACCATTGCAGCGCGCAGGAGTTACCTTAAAGATCAACTTTTTGTCGGCATGGCCGTTCATTGATGCTTTCCCGTTTCGTGATCAGCCAATATAACAGGTGAAACGCACACGGCAACATAGAAGGTACCATAGCCTGCGACCTGCAATGTCGATGACAAGTCATTGCCAGTTATGGCCTTTACCCGAATGTTCATGTCTGTGTTACAAAACCAAATAACGGCGCGTCACCACCGCCAGAAGGGAGCCCCAAATGTCCAGCCCGGAAGTTCGCCGGAACATTATGTTCTTGAGCTTATGCGTCGCACTGTCTGCCAGTGCGATGTCCCTGATTTTTACGGTCGCCGCGGTTATCGGCTATTCACTTGCCACCGATAAGTCGCTTTCGACCCTGCCGATTGCCTTCATGATGATTGCAATGATGGCCATGACCGCACCTTCGGCCATGGTGATGGCCAAATTTGGCCGTCGTTTCGGGTTCTGGATGGGCTCAGGCATTGCCATGCTGGGCGCGCTGTCTGGCATGGGGGCAGTGTATTACAGCAACTTCTGGCTTTTGTGTGTGGCTTGCGCCTGCATCGGCGCTGGCAACGCCATTGCCATGCAGTACCGGTTTGCTGCGGCTGAGGCAGCCCCGCCGGAATTTCGTGCACGCGCCATTTCTTACACCATGCTCGGTGGGTTGGCATCCGCCTTTATCGGCCCCAATCTGGCCAGCTTTGCCCGTGACTGGTTTGAAACCGTACCGTTCCTTGGCACCTTTGTCGCGCTGATCGGATTGCAGGTCTTATTGATCATTGCCATTGGCCAATTGCGTCTTCCTGATGCGCGCGGTGTCAAACATGTCGAACCGGCACGTGCGCTTAAAACCGTTCTTGGCCAGCCCGCAATCATCATCGCCATTTTTGCCGGTGCCTTGGGCTATGCCGTAATGAGCTTTGTTATGACCGCCACACCACTTGCGATCCTTGATTGTGATTATGTGTTTGGTGATGCCGCCTTTATCATTCAGTGGCATGTGGTCGGCATGTATGCGCCGGGCTTCTTTACCGGCAATCTGATCAAACGCTTTGGCGCGCTTAAAGTCATTCAGACCGGGGCGATCTTGAATTTCGTCTGTCTGGCGGTTGCTTTGTCCGGTGAGGATCTGCTTGCCAACTTCTGGGTGTCATTGGTGATCCTTGGTATCGCGTGGAACTTCATGTTTGTCGGGGCAACGACATTCCTGACCGAAAACTATCGTCCGTCCGAACAGGCCCGGGTGCAGGCAATCAACGAATTTGTCGTATTTGGCACGGTTGCCATCGGGTCGTTGTCGGCAGGCACGATCTATGCCGCGTCTGGCTGGATCACCTTGCTCTATAGTGCGGCCTTGCCGGTTGGTCTGGTTTTGCTTGTGGTGTCGGTCTATGCGCTGCGCCGCCCCAGACAGATGGCTTAAACTCTAAAAGCACAATTAAACGACAAAGGGCCGCATCAGCGGCCCTTTGTGCGTTCAGAAGGCCGATACGCCCGATCAATGATGCCCGGTCAGAATCTCAAGCGCATGGGACCGGAACTCACGGTTATACAGCACAAGTGTCACCCATGCCGCACAGACGATAAACGCCACCGGATGGTAAAACCATGCTAGGGCGGACAGTGCGAAGAAATAGGCGCGAATGCCGCGATTGAAATTATGGGCCGACATCATGCTCATGCGTGCTGCCCGGGCGGCGGCGCGCGCTGCATCCGGATCGCTTGGGTCCGGTGCCGCCCCAATCAGGATCGAACAATAATTCGACAGCCGAAACGCCCATGTGAACTTAAAGAACGCATAGATAAAGATCACCACCAGCAGCACCACCTTGCATTCCCAAACCCCCGCCGTGGTGACCGCGGCAAAGGGCAGGGTGGCGACAGTCTCAATCGCCTTTTGCGTATAGCCAAGCAAGGCGACCAGACCGATCAGAACCAGAATGGTCGTCGATGAGAAAAAGCTGATGCCCGTAATCAGGTTGCCGGCAATTGATGTATCGACCATGCGAATGTCGCGTTGGAGCATTTGCTCCATCCAGCGATGACGATTGCGCGCCATATGGGCCGAAATGGAATTGCGCCTGCGCGGGCCCGCATCGGCAAAGATCGTATAGCCAATCCACCAGGCAAACGCCCAGCAAATCGCAACAACATCAAGAACGGTAAATTCGGGCATATTTGATCCATGCAAAAGGATGTTTGGCGCGTATTGGCCTATATCCTACTGACATGTAGGCATTCTTCGCAATCTTCTTTGGCAATGCTTGGTCTGAGGGCCATATCGTCGGGATGTTCCATGTGCATAGCTGATGGTCATATTGCCGCTTCGGGTTGAGTTTTGCCGCAATTCAGAGTATCAGCAGCGCAAATTTTCATTGGAGAGTGACATGAGCGAACTCGAGAACGATCTTGGCGAAGACATTGATTTCGATGATTTCGAATCTCATACCGAAAAACTGCTGAAAGACGGACGCACCAAGGACGATCTGTTCGAGTTTGTCGGCTTTATGAACATCAACGAAGTCGGCACCCACATGATTGCCGCTGAAATGGTGCTCGACGAAGACGCCATCAACCAGATGAGCCGCGATCTGCGCAAACTTGAACTCGACCTGTCCCCACTGGGCGAGCTGACCGGTGGGCTTAAGGGCGGCGAAGATGTCAAACGCGCCCTTGGTGCGCTGTTCCTTGAACTGGTTGAGCTGTGCGAACTTGACGCAGATGATGAAGACGCTGGCGAGCTGTCCGAAGAAGCCCTGCTGTTGCTGAACTTCATCAAACGCTTCAACCCGCAGATGCGCCGTTTGACGGTCGCGCTGACCGACACCGACGATGATGATGTGTCGTGCGAATATGAAGTCACCAACTGGTAACCAATGGCTTGCCGTTACGGCGAAATATATGTAGGCAAAAGGCGGGGCTGTAACACCCCGCCTTTTTCTGTTTTGGAGCCACGCGTGTGACCGCCCAGATGCCGCCCCCTCAGATGCCAATAGATGCGACCAAACGGTTTCAATCCTATCTTGATCGCCATGCAAGCGGCCAGGAAGCCATGCCTGATGCAGAACGCTTGCGCCAATGGATTGTCGATCACGCCGATGATTTTGGTGCGGTGATGGAATGTGATCTGAAAACCTGCCCGAAAATCGTCTATGATTTTTCGAGTGAGGGCGATGTCGTGATCGGCAACACCAGTGACCCGGCCCACCAGACCGACATCATGTGGCAGCAACTGGCAAACGCCCATGCGCCGGTCGGCATCGGGCGCTACCGCGAAGACCGCGTGTGTTATCAGTCCGATCAATTCAAGACCGACGGCGAAGCGCGCAGCCAGCATCTGGGCATTGACCTGTTCGCCCCGGCGGGGACACCTGTCTTTGCCCCGCTGGATGGTGTGGTGCACAGCTTTGCCGACAACAACCTGCATCTTGATTACGGCCCGACCATCATTCTCGAACATACCCCCGAACCCGGCATTCGGTTCTATACCCTTTATGGTCATCTAAGCGCTGAATCGCTTGACGGATTACACAAGGGCAAAGCCTTCAAAAAGGGCGATCTTGTCTGCCAGTTTGGCAATTTCCCGATCAATGGTGACTGGATTCCGCATCTGCATTTTCAGATCATCTTTGACATGCTCGACCGCGAAGGCGATTTCTTTGGGGCTGCCAAACCGTCCGAGTGGGATATCTGGGCAAACATCTGCCCGAACCCGAACCTGATGTTGCAGATGCCCGAAAATGTCACCGCCAGCCGGGAAGGGGTGTAAATGCAACCCCGTTTAAAAGCAGGCCTTTGGGTGCGTGGTCAAATCGCGATTTGCCAGTCATCATCCATCATCGCCATGATCGCCCATATGGGCAACGAAGACGCCGGGGCTGTACTGGTCAAGCTCAACCGCTTTGCTGCGGGCTGCTTTGTTTATTCGCGCGTAACCACCCTTGATGGCGATATGGGCTGGATGCAGGTCGCCGGCGGCCCCGACGGGGGCCGCGAAACCGAATTTAACTGTGACGAATACTGGCGCAAACAGGTCGCCTTTGACCGCGATGTCTGGGTGCTGGAGGTCGAAGACCACAAAGGCGAATATGAACTTGATGCACCAATTGTCGATTTTTAAGGGCCGCTATCGGTTAAAATAAAAGGCCGGCAACATTGTGCCGACCTTTATAAATGCGTCTCTGTAAGGGCGTCGCCTTAGGCGGTGCGCTGCAACAGGTGGTAACCGAAATCGGTCTCAACCACATCAGAAGTCGCACCAACGTCCATGGTGAAAGCAGCCGCATCAAATTCCGGAACCATCATACCACGGCCAAAGAAGCCAAGATCGCCACCCTGCTGACCGGACGGGCAATCGGAATTGGCTTTGGCCAGCTCTGCGAAATCACCACCGTTGGCAACCTGATCTTTAAGACCGTTGATTTCAGTCAGGGCTTCTTCTTTGGTACGGGTGGCGGTCGAGCGTGCCGAACCGGCATACATCAGAAGAATGTGCGACGCGCGAACTTGTTCACTCATAATGGGTCCTTTCATCCGCCAATGGCTTGCGTTTGGCGGGTTTTATGCAAGATTAGAAATTATGGATAAGGCCCAGGGTCCAAATTCATGTACAGCCGTATACGCCTGTACATGGGCTTGAACCCTAGACATTGACCATGCCTTGTGGCTTGTTACGACAAAATGATCAGAGATGAAAGAGAAGAGGCAGATAGATGCTTGCTGTTGTGTCCCCGGCCAAGAAACTGGATTTCGAAACAGATGCGCCAGAAATGGCTGTTTCCCAACCTGTGTTTCTCGATGACACCGAGGAGCTTATTGAAGTTGCTCGCAAAAAAAGCCGTCGCGATTTGATGAAGCTGATGGGGATAAGTGAAAATCTGGCGGATATTAACTATCAGCGCTTTGCGCATTTCTCACGGCCTTTTGATCGCACCAACGCCAAACCGGCAATGTTCGCTTTTCGCGGCGACACCTATGTCGGGCTTGATGCCGACACGATGAAGGCCAAGGATATCGACTGGGCCGAAGATCATTTTCGGATGCTCTCTGGACTGTATGGCTTGCTTAAGCCCCGTGATCTGATGCAGCCCTACCGGCTTGAAATGGGTACAAAGCTCGCCAATGCACGCGGCAAAGACCTGTATGCCTTCTGGGGCGATAAAATTGCCCGCGAAATTAACAGCCTGACCGATGGCCACAAAGACCGCAGTCTGATCAATCTGGCATCGAACGAATATTTCAAGTCGGTCAAGACCAAAACCCTTGAAGGGCCGGTCATTACCCCGGTCTTCAAAGAGGTCAAAGCCGGGGTTGCCAAGGTTATTGGGTTTTCGGCCAAGCGTGCACGCGGTATGATGGCGCGCTTTATGATCGATAATCGCCTTGAGACCCCCGAAGGTCTTAAGAAATTCGCGGTAGATGGCTATGGCTATCAGGATGATCTTTCGACAGAAACCGAGTGGGTCTTTACCCGCGTTCATGACTGATAACAAACAAGACTGGCAACAAATTCGGTGACAGAAATGACCGACGAGCATCTTGAACAGCTCGAGGAAGAAAACCACTTGCCCGAGGCACATCCGTTCTCTGGCTATTTGCGGACTTTCTTCCGCGGGCCGGGCCGCTCACGCAGCCTGACCCGCGAAGAGGCGTTTGACGCCTTTTCAATGATCCTGCGCGATGAGGTCGAACCGATCCAGCTTGGCGCGTTTTTGCTGATGCTGCGCTATCGGGCCGAAACCCCCGACGAGCTGGCCGGGATGATCGAGGCCGTGCGCAAGGCCGCCCGCCTTGATACCGATGATGGCCCCGAAGCCGAGGCAGAAGGCCGTCCCATGCTGGATTGGCCGTCCTATGCGGCGGGTCGGTCGCGTGGCTTGCCGTGGTTTGTTCTTTCCGCACTTCTTTTGTCGAAAAACGGCGTGCCGGTCCTGATGCATGGCTATAATTCGCATCTTGTGAATGGTGTCGGCACTGAAACAGCGGTCAAGGCACTTAAATTGCCGGTGGCGATGTCCGCCGAAGAAGCCCGGTCTGACATTGCGTCACAAGGGTTTGCCTATCTTCCGCTGCGCCACATGCATCCGAAGTTACAGGAACTGATTGGTCTGCGGCCGCTGTTGGGGTTGCGCAGCCCGGTCAACACCTTGTTGCGTCTGTTAAACCCGCTGCAGGCACGCGCCGCATTCCTTGGCGTGTTTCACCCGGCCTTTCTTGATGTCCATCGTGAAACCGGGAAACTGCTTGATTTGCCGCGTATTGGCGTGATCAAGGGCGGTGGCGGGGAGGCCGAACGCACCCCGTTCAAACATGTCGATTTGCGTATGCTCGATAATGGTGAACTCGGGGATGTGCGCTGGCCTGCCTTGCTGCCCCGGACCGAAAAAGACATCGAAGAACAAAGCCCGGTAACCTTGAAGCATTTTTTCGATGTCTGGCGGGGCGATGTCGATGATGCGCCTGCGATTGCGCGCATCAAGGGCAGTGCCGCCATGGGCGCGTTCCTTGCCGGTAAGGCCGATTATATCGACGAGGCCGAAGCGCTGATCGATGGCTGGTGGGATGTGCGCGACAAAAATGTCGGGTAGGGCGTTTTGATCTGACCCTTATGTCGTCACGCACGGCACCAGAAAGAAATCAAAAAAGGGACGGCAACCGTCCCTTTTTTCATGCTCAGAACGAAGAATTCGGTTCTTTAAGAAACGCCAGTTCGTCATCTGTCGACGTCCGGCCCAGAATGTCATTGCGGTGCGGGTAGCGACCAAAACGGTCGATGATCTGCTTGTGCTTGATTTCAAATTTCAGGTTGTTTTCAAGACCGGGCTGATCAAACAGTTCCATCGCAATGTCATGCATTGCCTCGGATTCCGAGTGCATATAGGGCATATACAAAAATGCCCGTTCCTCGGGTTTTACAATCTTCTTGTCTGCCCCTGCGGCAATCGCTTCCTGTGCCAGAACAAGGGCAAGTGTATCGGTGGCAAAGGATGCAGGACTGTCGCGAAACATGTTGCGTGAAAACTGATCAAGAACAATGATTTCCGCCAGACGCCCATGGGCGGTTTTGCGCCAGCGATAAAATTCCCCCGCACTGGCCGCCGCATGGAAATCGGCAAACCGTTCGGTGATGTGACGGTCAAGTGCCAGATCCTTCTCGAACCACTGCTTCTGCTCAAGTTCCTTAAACCAGAAAACCAGAACTGTTTCAGGTGTCATAACGCATCCGCCCCTTATTCTTGAGATTGTGGGTGTTGAAGTTTGGCTGATCTTAGTAGGGCAAAGACGTAACGTCGAGTTTTCTGCGGATGTATGACGAAATATTGAAAAGTATGAATTGTAATGGTTGACACCCCATCACCGCCGATGGAATATGACGCTGTCTTGGGTGTCGATCCTTATCAGATCGACTTAAAAGGGAACGTGGTGCGTTGTGGGAAAGTCCCTTAAGCAATGCCACGGCTGCCCCCGCAACTGTAAGCGGTCTTGAACGTTGCACATGCCACTGGTGATGACCGGGAAGGCGCAATGTTCTTAAAACCGCGAGCCAGGAGACCTGCCTTCGACCATCAGCCACACATTGGTTGATGTGAAACTGTTGGACGCCGGGGTGAGCGTCAGGTTGCAGGGAAAATGCGGTTTCTTTATCGATCCGGACATCTGCTTCCAGCCATCCTATCGTTCTTGTCCTAACCCTGTGCGTTGGGCCGTTGCCATGCGCACATCGTTTTTGGAAGAGACGATACTATGTTGAAAACGCCTTTAAGGCTTGCTGTCGCAGCAGTCTGTACTTTACTGGCCTCTGGCTCTGCGCAGGCGCATTTCCAGTTGGTCTACACACCTGAAGTCAATGTCACCAAAGCTGGTGATCACGCCGTCAAACTGATTTTCTGGCACCCGTTTGAGAACGGCCATGTCATGGATATGGGCGAACCTCTTGAATTTTATGCGGTGCATCGCGGTGAAAATATTGATTTAAAATCAACGCTTTCCCCAATCATCTTCAAGGGATCTGAAAATAGTGCTGCGGCATATGACGGCACATTGACGCTTAAACGTAGTGGTGACTACGTCATGGTGGTGGTGCCCGAGCCATACTATGAGGAAAGCGAGGATATCTATATCCAGCAGATCACCAAATCCTACGTCAACCGCAATGAAATCCCGACCGATTGGATGGATGCGCAAGGCCTGAAAACCGAAATTGTCCCGCTTAACCGTCCAACCAATATTGTTGCGGGCTCCACCTTCACCGGTCGTGTCCTGTCCGAAGGTGAACCGGTTGCCGGGGCCGAAATTGAAATCGAATATATGGCGGCCGAACCCGATATGGCCAATAACCAACCGCAAGAACCAACCGCATCTCCGATGCCGGGCGGTGCGATTGTCGCCATTTCCGATGACAATGGGTATTTCACGTTCGGCGTTCCCAAGGCCGGTTTTTGGGGATTTGCCGCGCTGGGCAGTGGTCCTGATAAGAAATATCAGGATAAAGAACTTTCACAGGATGCAGTCCTGTGGGTTCGCGCCTATGATGTGAAATAGGTGTAGGGAAAAATTAGATGCATATCGTTGACGGGGCACTGGCTCCTGAAGTTTTGATTGGCGGGGGTGTTCTTGCCGTTGCGGGCCTCGGTCTTGGCCTGCGAAAACTGCCGATTGATAAAATTCCGGCAACTGGCGTGCTGTCGGCAACCTTCTTTGTCGCATCCCTTATTCATGTGCCGGTTGGTCCAAGCAGTGTGCATTTGATCATGAGCGGTCTGGCCGGGCTTGTGCTGGGTTGGACCGCGTTTCCCGCCTTGTTTGTTGGCTTGTTGTTGCAGGCGGTCTTCTTTGGCTTTGGCGGCTTGACGGTTCTCGGCGTCAATACCGTCAATATTGCACTGCCTGCGGTGCTGATCGGGTTGACGTTTCGTGGTTTGGTCACACGAAGTTCACCGACAACCGCCGCCATTTGGGGCGGGATTGCCGGGGCGTCTTCGATCGCGGTAACGACCGTCTTTGTGGCGATCTCATTGGGGCTTAGTGGCGAGGGTTTCGTACCAGCCGCCAAGCTTGTGTTCTTTGCCCATATCCCGATCATGATCATCGAAGGTCTGATTTCAGCCGCCGCCATTTACCTGATTTGCAAGGTGAAGCCGGAACTGATGCGGGCCTCTGACTCTGCTCATGACCGGGTCTATGATGATGCGCCGTACCCAATCGCCACCGGGCAAGCCGCACAAGTGACACCGGCGACGAGCGAGGCCAATAATGGCTAAATCTCTATCCGTGCTGGCCGTTACGGTACTCCTTCTGGCTGCCGCAACCGGACAGGCTCAGGCCCATAAGGTCATTGCATCTGTTTTTGCCAGTGGCACCGATATCGAAGGCGAAATCGGCTTTTCCAATGGCGACATGGCCGCCGACACAGTGGTTGAGGTGTTCGACACGCAGGGCAACAAGCTTGGTCAGACCAAAACCGACAGTGACGGCTTTTTCACCTATACGCCGACAAGTCAGGTCAACCATGTCTTTCGCGCCGATCTTGGTGCGGGCCATATTGCCAAGACTGTCTTTGATATTTCTGAAATGTCATCGGTTCTCGCGGGCGATGAGCTTGCGCAAAACACGGGTGAACCGGCCAAAGGGACCGGTGATGGCCCCAATACGGCTCCCGGAGATGTTGCAATCACCCAGCAACAGGAAATCTTGATTGCGGCCATCGTGCGCGATGAGTTGCGTCCGCTACGCCGCGAAATTACCGCCTATAAGGAAAAGAATGACTTTCAATCGATTCTTGGCGGGATTGGCTATATATTCGGGTTCTTCGGAATTGCCTATTACATCGCAGCACGCCGTCTGAGAGCCAAAGATAAACAAGCATGAGCCATCTTTTCGGGCATGACCAGCCATTGGGCGTACAGGCAAGCGGCGGCACTGCGCCGTCGTTTGTCGGATCATTTGATCCGCGTGTGCGCGTGGTGGCGGCAGGCCTGTTTGCTGTGATGGTGGTGGCTTTGCATCAGGTTGAATTTGCCTTTGGCGCATTTCTGGTGGCCCTCGGGACTGTGTTTCTGACCGATCTTCCCCTGCGCTTGACCTTAAAGCGCATGGCGGCGATGGACGGCTTTATCATCGTGATGCTGGTGATGTTGCCCTTTACAACACCCGGCACACCGATGTTTTCGCTTTTGGGGGCGGATGCCAGCAAAGAAGGCCTGATGCATGCGGTTTTGATTGGTGTGCGGGCCAATGCGGTTGTCCTGATGATGCTAAGCTTGCTGTCTGGCCTGTCGCCGGTGGCTTTGGGCCATACCCTGTATCGCTTGAAATGTCCGGCGGCACTGGTGCATCTGATGATGTTTACGGTGCGTTATATTTCTGTGCTGCATGACGAATATCACCGGCTGCGCATGGCGATGAAGCTGCGCGGGTTTCGGGCGCGTAACACATTCCATACCTATCGCTCGATAGGCTATCTTTTCGGTATGCTGCTTGTCCGCTCCCTTGAACGGGCGGAACGCGTGCTTGAGGCCATGAAATGCCGTGGCTTTAGTGGCCATTTCCCGATGATTGATCATTTGGAATTCAAGGTCCGCGACGTCATACTGGCCGTTGGTTTTGGCGTCATGATTGGCGCACTTGTCCTGTTGGATCGAATGTATGTCTTCGCTTATTGAACTCAACGATATTTCGTACGGCTATCGGTCCGGGCAAAAGGTGCTTGATCGTGTCAGTCTGACCCTTGATGCCGGGGAACGGCTTTTTATCACCGGTCCGAACGGGGCAGGGAAAAGCACGCTTTTGCGCATTCTGGTTGGCCTGATCAAACCGCATCATGGTCGGATATCGGCATTTGATCTGCCACGTGTTCAAGAAGCCGATTTTCATGATCTGCGCTGTCGGGTTGGGTTCATTGTGCAGGACCCTGATGATCAGCTGTTTTGTCCGACTGTGGTCGAAGACATCGCCTTTGGCCCGCTCAACCTTGGCGCCAGCCGCGATGAGGCACTGGCAATTGTTGATGACGTTCTTGATCAACTGCATCTGCGCCATTTGCGCGAACGCATCACCCATGAACTATCTGGCGGTGAAAAACGGCTGGTGTCGGTGGCGGCTGTTTTGGCGATGCGCCCCGATGTGCTGCTGCTCGACGAGCCAACCAATGCGCTGGACGAAGAAAACCTCGAACGGCTTGAAGAAATCCTGCGCGGTCTACCGCAGGCCATGATCCTGATTTCACACGACCCGCATTTCCGCCGCAAACTCGCCACCCGGACACTCGAACTTCGCGGCGGTAAGCTATCAGATCGTTCCGCCCCAAAATGCAGTGCCGCTGATCGTGGACAGGACACAGTCAAAGCCAACGCCAACGCATCTGCCGCTCTGTAAGTTTTGATGAATGGTTTCATCCATGTCGCCTTTTTCTGTTTCTGCCTTTCGCCACTTGTTTGGCGCACAGATCACGTCCCTTGTGGGGACGGGCCTGACCACGGTTGCACTATCGCTTCTGGCATTTGATCTTGCCGGGGAGGACGCCGGGCTTGTTCTGGGCTCTGTTCTGGCGCTTAAAATGGTGGCGTATCTTTTGATTGCGCCGGTCGCGGGCGGTATTGCCCATCGGGTACCGCGCCGGGCGTGGCTGGTCGGTTTGGATGTGCTGCGCGCCGCAATCGTTCTCTGTCTGCCGTTCGTTGATCAAATCTGGCAGATTTTTGTTCTGGTGTTTGTCATCAATGCGGCATCGGCCGGGTTTACGCCGGTGTTTCAGGCCATCATTCCCGAAATACTTGATGATGAAAAAACCTATACCAAGGGGCTGTCCTATGCCCGGTTTGCCTATGACCTTGAAAACCTTGCCAGTCCGGCTGTCGCCGCGGCCTTACTGTTTGTCTGGCAATTTGACAGCCTGTTTATCGTCAATTGCCTGACCTTTGTTATCTCCGCCATCCTGATTGTTAGCGCTAACATCCCCGCTGCGGCTCAGACAGACCGGGTCGACGGGTTTTATGAAAACACGCTATTTGGCTTGGTGGCCTATCTTAAAACACCGCGCCTGCGGGGATTGCTTGCGGTCTATTTTGCGGTGTCATGTGTCGGTGCAATGATCATCGTTAACACCGTTGTTTTGACCCGGTCGGTACTGGGCGGCAGCGAAATCATGACGACGGTGTTTCTGGCATGTGCCGGGGCGGGGTCGATGTGTGCCGCCTTCCTAATCCCCAAGGTGATTGACCTGCTTGGCGAACGCAGATTGATGTTGTCAGGGATCGTGTTTGCCGCCGGGGCGATGCTGATTGGGGGCATCAACATGATGCTCGGGTTTGATAACGCGGTTTTCTATGCCATTCTTTGGGCCATTGCCGGGGCAGGGACAACATTTGCTCAAACACCGGGCGGCAGGCTGGTGCAACGTTCGGCTGCAGTCGGCGATAAATCGGCGTTCTTTGCGGCAAACTTTGCGCTGTCACATGGTGGTTGGTTGGTGGCCTATGCCATGGTCGGCTGGCTGGGCGGCTTGGTTGATTTATCCGTTGCCTTTCTGGCGTCGGGCAGCATGGCGTTGCTGGGGGTCGGGTTGGCCGTTTCAGTCTGGCCGCGCAAGGATCCGCTGGAAATTCATCACAGCCATCCGGGCTTTTGGCATGACCATCCCCATGACCATCATGATCCGCACCATACGCATGCACACCCGGGAACCCAAACCCATGCGGCGGATGCCAATGATCATGCTCATGCGCATTCTGACGATGATGAACGCCATCGCCACGAACATTTCCACCCGCCGGTCACGCACAAGCATCGCTTTGTGATCGACAGCCATCACAGCCGCTGGCCGGTCGAAAGTGGCGAACAGGTCTAGTAACGCTTATGCCTTGCTCTGACGGCGCGCAAGGACCCAGGCGCCGACACCGAAAATCCCGATGATAATGCCGATCCCGCCCAGAATGTCGGACATGCGGACATCATTGCGATAGGCATTGACCTCGGCACGCAGCGGCCCGACCTGACGCGCAACCGCCCGATTGATCAAGGCCGTCAAATCACCTTCTGACAGCCCCTTGATACCGATATTGTTACCCGCAACGTTACCCGAAACGGCATCGCTGTCTTCATCTGTGCTGGTCGGCGCAATCGTGGGGGCGGTATCGGCCAAGGGTGCTGCGTCATGAAGGGCGCTAACCGTGATGGCGTCGCCATCTGTTGCCTCGGGCAGGGTTTCTAAAAACTCGGTTTTGGGCAGTGCAAAATTTGCAATATGCCCATCCCCTGTATCGGCGAAAACGGCATAATCGGCCCGGTGGCTGACGCGCAGGGCAAAACTGCCATCGCTGTCGGCCGTGGTTGTCAAAAGGGCGGTGTCAGTACCGTCTTTCAACGTGACAGTCGCATTGCGCGCCCGTGTGCCCCCGGTGAAATAGACATATCCCTCAATCACTTCGCCGTCGCTGATCGCAAAGACATTTAAGTTATGCGCCTGTGCCATTCCAACCGGCAGAACAAGCAGAAAGGTCAGGAGACTTAAGAATTTGCGATAGGGTGAGGTCATCGAGATTGCCTGTTTTATGGATGTCGCAACGGAAAATAGCGGGCAGGAACCTGCCCGCATTTCACGCCAATCAGTTCATTGCGTCGGTTTTCACCCAGATCACACCACCACGCTCGACAGGAACTTGTTCTTCGCTGTTGGGGGCGGCCATCGTGCCGTCTTCGATCAATGCGGCAAACACCCACCAGCCATCCTTTGGCATGGCGTAATGGAAAATGCCGTTGGCATCGGCCTTAATCACCTGGGTGGCGAATGTCGCGTTGGGCAAGGTGACACTGCCATCATTGGCATATTCAACTTCGACTTCGGCAAACGGGACCGGATCGCCATTGTGGCGCACCATTCCGGAAAAGACATTGCCGGTCCAGATGCCATACGGGCGGGTCAATGGTTCGATCTCAACCGGAAAACCGACCATCTGGTCCCAGTCTTCCCCGGCATCAAAGGCATCAATAACGGTTTTGGTATATTGAATGATGTATTTGCCTTCTGCGGGCTCAAAGTAAGGAACCGGCTCAAGGTAAAAGGCATATCCCCCCGGCGCCTTGATGGTCGTCTTGGCGTCAAACGCGCCCTTGCCATCCACCGTCTTGGCGGTCAGCGACGACATAAGGTCGGTTTTTTCCCCATTGTGCTGCACACCAAACTGCAACGGTGTGACCATTTCCATCGCCGGGCCATTGGTCATTGGATGGGTAAAGGTCAGATCAAATGTCACCTGTGTCCCGCTGTCCTGATCGACCACATTGGCCGACGGAATCATTTTCTGGAAATGCGCCTGTGCCGTGCCTACGACCGCAGTGCTAAAGACCAGAGTAAGGGCAAGTTTGGGTAAAAAGCCGCAGGGCAGGGACATTGTGCAATCCTTTGTTATGAAGTCTTTTACGCGAACAATTTCAGATCGTTCTATGCCCTTTGAAATAAAGTAAATCATACAAAAACGCAAAAGGTATGAATTGATATTTTGCGACGTCACCGTCAGTGCCCTGCATCAATCACACTTTGCATTTGGTGGTTTTACGGTATCGTGCTTGCAAAATCACAGGATGTGCTGCGAAAGGGAATTGTATGAGGATTGTATATGTGTCGCCAAACGCGCAGGAATGCTGGGTTGATGCCGCATGGCGACTGACCAAATCCCTTGATATGGCGGTCAAGGACAGCATGCCGGGCGACCTGATACGGCTTGTTGCAGGGGATTACCCGCTTTCCGAGCCATTGGTTTTCCCACGAAGCGGTCACGAAGGTGCTCCGATCATCCTGCGCGGGGATACCGGATCGCAACTAAAAGTGAATAATCAGCCGGATTATTCAGTTTCAGCGAATAATCCCGGCCGCGACCGGTTCGCGGCATTTAAGCTGATTGATGTCGCCCATATCCGGATCGAGAACCTGTCGATCATCCGCTCCTGGCCAAGTGCGGTCTATATCGAAAACAGCCATGATCTGTGTTTCACCAGGCTTGATATCACGGCGGGCACCTATGCGGTGTATGCCAACGGTGCCACAACGCAAGCCATTGAAATTACGCAATGTCGCTGGACACAGGATGAAACCATCTGGCGCAGCATTCGTTGGGATGACATCCATGACGGTGACATTCATCCCGATGGAAAAGCCCCGTTTCGCTATCTCAATGGCGCGTTTTTCGGGGCCGATGACATCACAGGCAACGTCCTGATCGCGCGCAATGACATTCGCGATTGTTACAATGGCGTCCGGATGGATGTGTCCGCCGAAAACCTTGCGGCCCCCATCGGCAGCTTTAACCGCGACGTTCGCATTTTTGATAATAATTTCAGTTATATACGTGACAATCCGGTCGAACCCGAAGCCACCGCCGTTGGCTGGTGGATTGGGCGCAACCGGTTTTACAACTGCCACAAACTGTTTTCACAGGACGGTGTGCGCGGCGGATTCTGGTACTATTTTGGCAATATCTGCTGGTTCGATAGCCGCCCGGGACCCGAAGGCGATGAATATAACGGCGGGGCGGTGTTTAAGCTGGGCAAAGGCGGTTCAGTGCCGCAGCCTGACTTCATATCAGCCTGTTTTCACAACAGCTTTTTCCTGCGTCAGAAATACATCAAAAAGGGCACAACACGCGGTTTGATCAATGCGCGCAACGCGATTGAACATGCCGATCCATCTGCCTTGCCCCCCGACTTTATGCCCGCCGATCAGCCGTTTTTTGGCGATGCCGATGGCCTTCAACTGTCTGCATCTGGGCCTTTGCCGGTGATATTTTCCGGCGATCTGGCAAACCATGTGACCTACCCAGCCGTTTTTGACAGATATCCGGGGGTGCTTGGCGATCCAAGAAGTGCGCAAACGCCGCTTTTTGAGGATGGTTTGACCGGGCGGTTTGATCTGCGTTGCGCATATCAAATGCCATATGACAGCAACCTTGCGATCCCGATGCCCGATGGCAACGTTTGGACAGGTCATCAGGATCAGTGGCCCGGCGCGATTACAGATGGGAAACGCTACGAGGGACCGCAATTTGTTGCCGTCAACCTTGAATATGTTCGCGAGCTTTTGAACACGCGGGATTAACACAGCGCCATAGAGGGCCAGAACCACGACGTTGTCGTTAGGGCCGTCATCGGACGTGTCATGGTGACGTAAGCGTAAATAGGTTGACTGGCATGTCTTAATGTTGCGATGGTGTCGTATGGTCTTTAACAAACAAGAAAAATCATGAACGATAAGCTTTATAGTATTACCGAGCTGGCCGAAGAGTTTGACATCACGCCGCGCGCAATCCGTTTTTACGAAACCAAAAACCTGCTTGCCCCGCAGCGTGCAGGGGCCACGCGTGTTTACAACTACCGTGACCGGGCACGCTTGATGCTGGTTTTGCGCGGCAAACGGCTTGGCTTTTCGCTTGAGGACATCAAGGAATACATCGATCTTTATGATGCCGAGCGGAGCGGGACAGAGCAACTTGCGCATTTGATGCTGGTCGGGCGTCGCCGTATTTCCGAGCTTGAACAGCAACTTGATGACGTTCAAACAACGCTGGGTGAATTGCGCAAGATTGAGCGTGAGGCCGCAGATGCACTGACGCAGAAGGGCATTGATCCGGAAAAGGCGCTTTTGGATATCCGATCTAAATTGGCGATGGAAACCGCATAAACATATCCAAGACAAACGCATTTAGCGATCTGTCCGATACGTAAAAAGCCCGGCATTTGAGCCGGGCTTTTATGTTTGGACGACAGTTTTTCTATTGCGGGTCACGCTGTAAGGGCAGGGTGACTTCAAAGACTTCTTCGTCGGCGAGATACTTGCGGCTAAAGCCGAGTTTTTCACACAGTGTCAGCATGCGCCGGTTGTTGGGCAGGACCTGACCAATGAAGGTTTCCGTCCCCTTGCGGCGGCAAAATTCGATCATTTGTTCCATCAGTACCCGGCCAAGACCGCGCCCCTTGATGTCGGACCGAACCATGACGGCGTATTCGGCATGTTCATTGTTCGGATCAATGACAACCTGCACCATGCCGTGGATTTGGCCTTGTTCCGGGCCATCGGGCACAATGGCCAGAAACGCCATGTCACGGTCGTAATCAAGCTGTGTCTGGCGCGCCATTTCGGAATGGGGCAATTCACGCACCGACCCGAAGAAGCGGAAATGAATGTCTTCGGGGGTGAGTTTTGACATGAACTCATAGTGCGCTGGTTCGTCTTCGGGTTTGATCGGACGCAGCAAATAGGTTGTGCCGTCATCAAGCACCAGTTCCTTTTTCAGGTGCCGTGGATAGGGATGAATGGCCAGACGCTTATCATCGCTGATGACTTTTGGCGTGACCTTGATCCGCGCATCAAGGGCTATGACTCCGTCCTTATCGGCAAGCAGCGGATTCATATCAAGTTCGAGAACTTCGCCAAGATGCACCACAAGCTGCGACAGCTTGACCAGCGTCATATAAAGGTCTTCAAGGTTGACCGCCGGGACGTCGCGGTAACCTTTCAGAAGGTTATAAATACGTGTACCTTCAACAAGTTCGCGGGCGAGCTTCATGTTTAACGGTGGCAAGGCCATCGCGCGGTCGCGGACAACTTCGACCTCAATCCCACCATGACCAAACAGGATCACCGGGCCAAAAATCGGATCGGTCGTCATGCCAACAATCAATTCGCGTGCACCGGATCGCTTGACCATTTCCTGTACGGTAAAGCCGCGAACCCGCGCGGTCGGGAAGGCCTTTTCAACGGTACGTAGCATTTTGGTCGCAGCGTTTTTAACCTCGTCACTGCTGTCAAGGTTCAGCGCCACGCCCCCGATATCTGATTTATGGCTGATGTCATCTGACAGGATTTTGAGGGCAACCGGATAGCCAATGTCGTCGGCCGTTTTGACAGCATCTTCGACAGAGGTAGCCGCGAGTGTTTTAACCGTTGGGATGCCGTAGCACTCCAAGACAGCCTTGGCTTCGGGTTCGGTCAGCATGTCGCGCCCGGCGTGAATGGCGGCATGAATGATTTGTCGCGCCTTGTCGATCTGCGGGGTAAAGTCGTGCGGCATCGAGGGCGGCGTTTCCATCAGAAGGTCTTGCAGTTTGCGGTAATTGACCATGTGCTGGAACGCCGCGACGGCATTTTCCGGCGTGCGGTAGGTCGGAATACCCGCCGCGTAGAACATGTTGCGGGCTTCGGCGACGGTGGCTTCGCCGACCCAATTGGTCAGGATATTTTTCTTGCTGGTCTTGATGACGTCAATCACACCCTGTGCAACCTCGACCGGGTCGGTGATCGCGGTTGGGGCATGCATGACCAAAAGGCTGTCGATATTGCTGTCTTTCAAAACGCACTCAATTGTTTTGGCATAACGTTCGCCCGGCGCATCGCCAATGATATCGACCGGGTTGGCGTGCGACCATGTGCTGGGCAAAACACCATCAAGTGCGGTGATGGTGTCGTCACTCAACTGTGCCAGATGGCCATGGCGTTCAATCAGGGCATCGACGGCCAAAACCCCGATGCCGCCACCATTGGTGACTATGCCCAGTTTATCGCCCCGGAACGGACGCATGCGCGACAGAGTCTCGGCGGCTGAGAACATTTCGCTGACGGTGTAAACACGCAAGACTCCCGCACGCTTGATCGCAGCATCAAACACATCATCCGCCCCGGCCAGAGCGCCCGTATGAGACGCGGCAGCCGCCGCACCTTCGGCAAAGCGGCCAGACTTGATACACAGGATCGGCTTGTTGCGGGATGCGGCACGGGCAGCCGAGATAAAGCTTCGGCGTTCATGAATGGATTCGATATAAAGCATGATCGCACGGGTTTGTGGATCAGACCCGAGATAATCAATTACGTCACCAAAATCGACATCGTCGCATTCACCCAAAGATATGAAATGCGAAAAGCCAATGCCGCGCGCGGCCGCCCAGTCAAGCACAGCGGTACACAGCGCACCGGACTGTGACACAAAGGCGATTTTACCATTTTCAATGCTTTGATGGCTGAAACTGGCGTTTAGACCAATGCCCGGAACCATAAGGCCAAGACAGTTCGGGCCAAGAAGACGCATTTTGCAGCTTGCGGCAATGTCGAGCATTGCCTGTTTGATGCTGCGCGTCTCATCAAAGGGTTCCGCGCCAAGCCCGGCAGTCAGGACAATTGCCGCAAGACACCCTTTGTCGGCAAGGCATTCCATTGTTGGCACAACGGCCTTTGGCGGTACGCAAATAACCGCAAGCTCCGGCGTGACCGGAAGACTGTTGACATCAGGGTAGGCCAAAACGCCGCCAATCGACTGGCTGTGCGGATTGACCGGCATGATCGGCCCTTTAAACCCACCAGCCAGAAGGTTTCTCATCATGACCTGCCCAACAGAATGCGGGCGGTTTGAAGCGCCAATGACGGCGACGGATTTGGGTTTAAACAGATGGTCGAGATTGATCGTGCTCATGGCCGTGTTCCCGCGTTATGTCTGGGGCCGGTTCAGTGCATCAGGCGGTGTCACGTGAACAATCATCTACGTGACATCGCCTGATACCATTCTTGCAGCTGCGAGATCATATGTCAGGCCAAATTATATTGAGTTGCTGTGCATCAATAAAGCACTGAGACGACAAAGTTTTTATGCAAGTGTCACATATCTGTCGGAGCAGGCAATGCGTTGCACTTGTTTATCAGTGCAGGTGGCCTTGGTGGCTGTCGTCGTCATAGCGTTCGGATTGTTCAATCCATTCTTCGACTTCAGCCGCACTTTGCATGGCCAGCGCGATTTCAAGGTCGTTCTGGACGTGGGCGAGGCTGTCAAACATCGGGCACCAGCCAAAGGCCTGAATGCGCGGGTCGGTGGTTGACGAAATGGTAAAGAGCTCGCCATCAATCGGGTGCGCCATGCCGTGAATGACCTCATCCTGACCCACAATCAGCCAGCCCTGACTGGCACCAGACAGCGTGCCGAGTTTGACTTCACGCAATTCAATTTTCGTTGTTTTCATGGTGGCGGGCCTTTGACGATCTGGACAGCTAAAAGCAAAAGGGACCGAACAAAATGTTCGGTCCCTTTTAAATTGGCTCCGGCAGCAGGACTCGAACCTGCGACCCAATGATTAACAGTCATTTGCTCTACCAACTGAGCTATGCCGGATCAG
>NZ_CCDX020000016.1:0-28883 GCF_000751115.1 Thalassospira sp. GB04J01
AGGCAGCGAGCCTTGCTACGGTAATGCTCCTGATATCCGCACAAATTCCTCGCGACCATTTCAAGCATTCAATTGGGTTCAGACCCTAACCATAGGTCAGTATTTGACAGAATTGCCTGCTTGAGACCCCCGGTCATTTAAGAGAACATAATATTATCACGCTGAAATGAGAGCCATAACAAGCGCCAGCCAGTGTGATGACCGGGAAAAAAACAATTATAACCCGGATGGTTGCAGTGACATGCAACTTGGAACTCTTGGGGTTAACTGGATATTTGCAAGATCAGATGGCAATTCATGCGCACCTACACAAAATCCGTGAACTAAGAACGCCAACCTGGATCACCTCATCACGCAAAGACATGTGGCTGGGGCTTCTTGAACGTATAAACACGCAAGACAGGGCGTTTCATAGATTTCTTGATGACTACGCAACAGATGACGACATCACGCTCGCACGGCGCGATGTGCGTAATATCTTTGCGCAAGATGCCGCAACCGGCGTCATTGCGACCATTTTCTGGTCACATGCGCGCGGGATGCGTGTGAATGCCTTATCACTTCTGGTCCGCGACCTTCCAACATTGATCACATTGATGTCGGTAGCCGATTTTCGCAATGATGAGTTAAATGAACTGCTGGCCCAGCCCGGCATTTCGGTCCCGACAGCAAGCAAAATGCTGTCTGCCTGTGGCAAAACCTATTGTGGTATGCCCGCTGCGATCATTGATGACACCATCATTCAGGTCATCGAAAACAGCACCTTTGCCAGTGATTTTCCCAACATTGCGGAACTGCGTAACAAATCACGCAGCCGCCCGGTCCCCTATTACGAGGCGTATCTTCGTGATGTGACCGCGCTTTGCGAAAAATACGACATTACCAGTGATATGATTGACCGTTATCTTGCCGAATATGCCTTGGGCAACATTCCGCAAAACGCGGAATTACAATCGGCATAACAAACACCCAACATGCTTTAATAACGCTGATTGACCGCAGTTACGCGCCAGCCGGGTTGATCAACACCGTCAATATATTCCAGTCGCGTCAGCCCAAGCGTATCGATGTGAAACGACAAGGCGGTTTCAAGCGATAGGCCAAGTGCATTGGCAAGCACTGCACGCACGGTCCCGCCGTGGATCACGGCGACAATATCGCGTCCCGCCCAATAGCGGTTTAGCCGACTGAAAATCGGCCCGACACGGGCAACAACATCAGAGAAACTTTCCCCGTTCGGGGGATGCTGACGGGCGAAATCCGTCCAGAATTTTGTTGTTTCGCCTTTGGGTAAATCATTCCAATGCTGCAATTCCCAAGCCCCAAAATGTTGCTCGGCAAGGGCTGTTTCGCGGGTTGGAAGGACGTCTTCGTCAATCAGTTCCTGCAATTTAAGGGCGGTATCAAGTGTCCGCGATAAATGGCTCGTCACCCACACGGCATCTTTTGGCAAATGCCGGGCCAGAGCACGCAGTGCTTTTTCGTCTGACAAATCAACGGGCATGTCGCTTCGGCCATAGACCAGCCGTTCCGGGTTAAGAACCGGTGCATGACGGACCAGCCACCAGCGTGTTGTTTGACTTTTCATAGTGCTCCCCCGCCCACGGATTGCGTCTTTCTATCGGTCCGAAGATAACGACATTAGATACCTCTTAGATATTGCCCATCGTCGCGACAAATCCAATAGCAACAAACAGTTCAGCCACCATTTGTGTCGCCCCCAAAACATCCCCGGTTTGTCCACCAATTTGCCATCTGGCGATCCCCCCCATCAAAGCCGTCGCCAGCATAGCAGCCACAACAACCGAAGCCATCACGACAGGCCCGGACAAAAGCCAAACAGTTGCTATGGCAATCGCCACACCCAGCATCACATGACGCCATTTGGGTTGACCGGCATTCTTGCCAAGTCCGTTATCGCGCGCCGGTGAAAGAACCGTCATTAAAACCGGCATCACACCGCGCGATACCACCGCCATCACAAGTAAAAGCACAACCGCCTGCCCAGCGTCAGCAGCCCGCACCAGCAACGCAATGCGCAGCCCAAGACACAAGACAAGGGCCACCACGCCATACGTGCCAATACGGCTGTCACGCATGATTTCAAGTTTTCGAGCACGATCAAGCCCGCCGCCAAAACCATCGGCGCAATCGGCCAGACCATCTTCATGCATCGCCCCGGTCAAAAGAACCAACGCAAAGACGGCGACAATGGCAAACACCACCGCACTTTCCGTCAAATAAGCTGCCAACTGGGCCGGTATGAGGGCAATGCCAGCCAAAAACAGCCCAACCAAGGGCCAGCACCAGACCGACCGCGCAATCAGAGCCGGGCGAAAGTCATTGATACGGAAAACCGGCACCCGGCTGAGCAGCACGAGCGCACGAAAAAAATCAGACACCACCGGAATCTTACCTACAACAAAGGTGCTGTCTTCTGGTGGGTTTTCGGTGCCACCATCAGAACTTTGCATATTTGTTTCGTTTTGATTATGATCTTTAGATGCCGTCATTTTTCGATTTTCGATCTGGTGTTATGGTAACCATAGGCCTAGGTTGAGGCCTCAATTATTTAGAAGGTTTCGTTGTTGTCCAAGGACCGCGCACCAAAGCACTTTTCACTGCCAGCTTAAGCTGTTTGTCCCCAAACGACAGCCTATAGCGAAACGTCCTAAGCAATTGGGCTCTCAACCTAATCTTTACCGTAACAGAAGCCAAGCGGAACACGCTTGACGCCACCGCCTGCCAGCCGGAGACCAACATGTTCAACCCGAAGCACCCGCCGCAAAACCTTGACGAAATCCGCGCCCTTCTTGCCGACCTGCCATCAGCAGACAGTGAGGCACAGGCAGCCGTTTTGCAGCGTGAGCCAACTCTGACAAAACCGGCAGGATCGCTGGGACGGCTTGAAGATTTCAGCCTGTGGCTGGCGGGGTGGCAAGGAACGTCGCGCCCCAATATGTCGCGCCCGCGCGTTACCGTCTTTGCCGGCAGCCATGGTGTCGTGGCACAGGGTGTTTCGGCCTTTCCGGCAACGGTCAATCAACAGATGGTTGAAAACTTTATCAATGGCGGGGCCGCAATCAACCAGATTTGCAAATCGGTTGATGCCGAACTGCGTGTGATGGAAGTCGCCCTCGAAATTCCGACCAATGATTTCAGCCAAGAACCCGCCATGGATGACGAAGGTTGTGCAGAAGCCATGGCGTTTGGCATGAGTGCGATTGAAAAGGGGCTCGATTTGTTTGTCCCCGGTGAAATGGGCATTGGCAACACCAGCTCGGCTGCGGCCATTGCGCACGCGCTGTATGGTGGTGAGGCTGCTCACTGGACCGGTCGGGGAACCGGAATTGATGACGAAACCCTGATCCGTAAAACCCGTGTTGTGGGTGATGCCATCATCCTGCACAAAAACCAGATGCATGACGGGCTTGATGTTCTACGCTGTGTCGGGGGGCGTGAAATTGCCGCCATGGCCGGGGCGATTATTGCCGCCCGTTTTGCGCGTGTGCCGGTTCTACTTGATGGGTATGTGTCCTGTGCGGCGGCCGCCGTCTTGGCCGCCATCCGCCCCGATGCGCTTGATCACTGTCTGGTGGGCCATGTGTCGGCAGAGCCCGGCCACAGTCGTCTTATTGAAAAGCTGGGCAAGAAGGCGCTGATTGATTTCGGGATGCGCCTTGGCGAAGGATCGGGTGCCGCATTGGCGATCCCGCTTCTGCGCGCGGCTGCGGAATGCCACAACAACATGGCGACCTTTGACAAGGCAGGCGTTGACGGCAAGGATTAGGACTTAAAGTCTGAAGCCATTGAGCAAAGTCGAACATACAAGACAGTAGCCCCGGCTAAATCGGGGCTATTTTTTTGTCCGCTCGCTCATCAGGTGTTCAACATGGCGCCCCTGGAACATGGTGATATTGATCCCGTGACCAAATTTGATCGCCCGTTCATCATCACAGCGACACAGGATCACACGAGTATCTCCGGACTCGGCAACCGCATCACGCATGGCGGTTTTATGTTCGTCATCCATGCTTTCCATGTCCGTATCCCAGATCATTTTGATCATATCAACACCAAGCTTGTTGCGGTTGATATAGGGCAGCGACAGATGACTGATGCCATCAATACAGATGCGATAGCCGCGATCCCGGCAGAAATCACGCGCAAAGAAAAATGCCCCAAGATCAGCAAAGATATCAATCTTTTGCAGTTCCAGAACAATCGTGCCGCGTTGGCCGGCCTTGACGTTACTATCGAATGTCAGGAAATCAGGGGATAACAGGGTCGATACATTCAGATTAATACTAACCGACCCGGTAACCGACGCATCATTGCTGCGCGTGAGCAGGGACAGCATGCGACGATCAAGAATTTCGGTCAGATGCTGGAACAGCCAGCGGTTCGACAACACATTGACATCGGGCAGCAGGGTTTCCTGCAAGTCCTTAATCGAAATGAAGAGTTCGTGGAAAACCGGCGTCGGATTGGCATCCCCGACCACCGCACAAATCGCCTGACGGCGCATCAGGTTTGATAAATCGGCCCGCCGCAGGGATTCATCAATTCGGCCAAGGATTTTTGGCGTCAGCGGCTGTCGATCATCGCCATAATCAGGATGATCATTGTGACGTTCGGCGGCCTTGCTGACCACACGCGGACGGTTGGCGTTTGAACGCACCAATGTCTGGGTCAGATGCAGGAAATCCTTATATTCCTGCCCGACATCGAAATAATCGGTAAAGGTTGCCGGTGCGCCACTTTCATCCTTGCCATCACTGATCAGCGGATCATCGTTAAACAGGAATTTCAGCCGGAAAATGACCGCATTGACCTCATCCATCTCGGCGGCATCGAAAATAAAGATCAGATCCTGATTGGACAGGGTAAAGATGCGCCCGGTGACTTCGGGAACGATTTCTTCAAACGCGCCAATGGCCGTGCGGATATGATGGTCACGGCGGTTAAACGCCAACAATTTTGAAAAATGCACATGAATAGCCCCCACCCCTTCCTTACGCCGTTCAAGGCGCCGCACATAGTCGACGAGGAAGGCTTCAGGTGATGGAAGTGAGCTATCAGACATAAATATGATGACCAGATTGTGTGTTGCGCCGGAAACAGAGCCAATACTCCGCCCGTACTATCATAGTGCCTGCTAATTAACAGCTTATGTATTTATCATCCCCACCTATTGAAACCAAAGGTGAAAATCGGACAAATTCAGGCGACGATCCGAAAAAGATAAGTCGTAGCTTTCCGCTATTCAAACTGATAGTTTCAGCCCGATTTGGCATTCATTGCCACATCATTTCTACAAGCTGATTGCCCAGCATCACTAGTCCCATATCTCAGGATTTGGAAAAAATGGATATTAAAGCCTTTTTCGATGCTGAATTTGACGAGCATCTTGATCTGGTCAACAAGACCCGCGAAGCAACGCGCGATGCATTTATCGAGCTGGTCGAGATTTGCACAGATGCCTTGAATGACGGCAACAAACTGCTGTTTTTCGGCAATGGCGGATCAGCCGCAGACGCCCAGCATATCGCGACTGAATTTACGGTGCGTTATATTCATGACCGTCGCGCCCTTCCGGCGATTGCGCTGACCACCGATAGTTCGACATTGACGGCAATCGGCAATGATTTCGGATTTGATCATTTGTTTTCACGCCAGATTGAGGCGCTTGGCAATCCGGACGATGTGGCGATTGGCATTTCGACATCGGGCAACAGCAAGAACGTCAATCTTGGCTTGGCCAAGGCGCGCGAGATGGGACTGGTTGCGACCGGCTGGACCGGCAAGACCGGCGGTGACATGGTGGGCCTCTGCGATCCATTGATGATCGTGCCCAGCAACACCACTGCCCGTATTCAGGAAATGCACATTCAGATCGGTCAGATGCTGGTGGGCGCACTTGAACATACCCTTGGTCTGGCCAAGAAATAATTCGACCCTTTCGCGATAACGACACAGCAAAGACATCAAAAATGACCGATCTCAGCCACCTTGCTCTTCAGGTTGAACAACTCACCAACGCCAAGGTGCTGTGTATCGGTGATGTCATGCTCGATCGGTTTGTCTATGGCACGGTCAATCGCATTTCCCCCGAGGCCCCGATCCCGATCATTCGGGTGGAGCGCGAAAGTGCGATGCTGGGCGGGGCGGGCAATGTCGCGCGCAATGCCACCGCCCTTGGCGCGGCTGTGCAGTTCTTATCCCTGGTCGGTGATGACCTTCCGGGGCGCGAAGTTATGGAATATGTCGCCAATGACGCCGGTGTTGAGCCCTATATCCAGACAGAGCGCAACCGTCCGACCACGATCAAGACCCGCTATATCGCCAGCGGACAGCAATTGTTACGATCTGATAACGAAACCACATCACCCATTGCAGCAGATACCATCAGCAACCTTTCCACCCTTGCCGGTCAGCTGTCCCCGGATGTCGAAGCGATCATTCTGTCGGACTATGGCAAGGGTGTCTTGCATCCGGATGTTGTCGCAAGTGCAATCAATGCGGCCCGTGCGGCAGGCAAGCCGGTGATTGTTGATCCCAAAGGGACCGATTACAGCATCTATCGCGGGGCCACCATTGTAACGCCAAACCGCGCCGAAGCACAGGCGGCCACCGGCATTGCTGTTAACAGCGACGAAGATGCCATTGCCGCAGCCACCAAAATCATCACTGATTGCGGCATTGATAACGTCCTTCTGACCAGAAGCCAGGACGGTATGACGTTGGTGACCAAGGACGGAGAGGCCATTCACCTGCCGACTGAGGCGCGCGAAGTTTTTGATGTCTCAGGGGCCGGGGATACGGTTGTTGCCTGCCTTGCAGCCGCGATAGCAGCGGGATCGAGCCTTTCGGATGCGGCGCGTATTGCCAATGTTGCGGCGGGCATCGTGGTCGGTAAAATCGGCACGGCGATTGTTTACCCCGATGAGCTGATTTCGGCCCTGCATCACCATGACCTGATGATTGGCGAAGCCAAACTGATGCCGCTTGATCGCATGGTGGACCGTGCGGAGCGTTGGCGGCGTAAGGGATATAAGGTCGGCTTTACCAATGGCTGCTTTGATCTTTTGCATCCCGGTCATCTCAGCTTGCTCAAACAGGCGCGCGCGGCCTGTGACCGGCTGATTGTCGGGCTTAATTCCGATGCATCGGTCAAACGGCTTAAGGGTGACGCCCGCCCGGTTCAGTCCGAAGCGGCCCGTGCGGCTGTACTTGGATCGCTTGAAACCATCAGTGGCGTGGTGATTTTTGGTGAAGACACCCCGGTTAACCTGATTTCGGCGATCAAACCCGACATTCTGGTCAAAGGGGCCGATTACACGATTGATAAGGTGGTCGGGGCCGAGATCGTTCAAGGGTATGGCGGCAAGGTGGTTCTGGCCAATCTGGAAGACGGTTTTTCAACCACATCGACCATTGCACGCATGAACAAGGGCAAGGACTGAGATTAAGCGTCATCTGGCCACGGCATCACGCGAAGGTCTGGCCAGATGCTTTGCCATCTGGCGGTTTTAGCCTCATAGACCTTACGGATCGGCAAGACCGGGTTGGGGATAATCGTACCGCTTAAAACCGCATCCAGCCCAAACGGGGCGTACAGACGATATCCGTCGGCATCTTTGCGCAGTCCGATGGCGGTTGTGCGATAGGCAAACCGGTCAATGCCGTCACTGGCGGCATCCACCACCCCATAGTAAATGCCGAACTTTTGCCAATACCAAATCGGCACGCGAGCCTGATTGCGCACTTCAATCCGGATTGGCAGGTCTGGCAACAGCTCGCTAATCGCGGTAATGACGTTATCCTCGGCATCCCAACTGGTATCGGGATCAAAATAGAAGAGGTCATAGTCAGCTATTCCGTTTTCCGCCGGACGATTGGTTGATACATTCCAGACCGATTGCGCCAGACACCCGGCGGTCAGCCACCAATCATCAAACCCAAAATCACAAAACCGATCCAGAATGATCTGATTGAACCGGTTGCGCAAAACCAGATCAAGGAAGGTCTGCCCGTTCGCAACCTGATTGATCGGAACGCCGGTGCTCATAGCACAACCCAAAGCGCCTTTAGCGCAACCGGCCATGCCGCATTGATCAGGCAAGATATTGTATAAAGCGAAAGAGCGCGGTCGATATCAGCCGCCGACGCATCGCGCCGCCCGGCCCCGATATAGGGATCATCGACGACCTCATCACCATATTGGCGCGGCCCGGCAAGCGACAGACCGAGCGCCCCGGCAAAGGCCGCTTCCTGCCAGCCGGCATTGAGGGATTTATGTTTTTTCGCATCGCGCATCAATGTGTGCCATGCGGCCCGGCCACTGGTTTTTGAGCCCAGTGCGGCCGCCAGACAAATCACAGCCCCGGCAAGGCGGGCGGGAATGAAATTAACGGCATCATCCAGCCGGGCAGCAAACCGCCCAAAATACAGATAGCGGGCATTACGATGCCCAATCATCGAATCAAGGGTATTGATCGCCTTATAGGCACACAGCCCGATCGGCCCGCCGAGCACATACCAAAACAGCGGGGCGACCACCCCATCGGAAAAGTTTTCTGCACAGCTTTCAATCGCCGCCCGGCTCACCCCGGCCTCATCCAATGTGTGGGGATCGCGCCCGACAATCATCGATACCGCTGCACGCCCGCCCGAAAGCCCATCCTTTTTCAGCGCGACCGATACTTCTTTAACATGCTGATACAGTCCTTTTTGTGCGATCAAAACCGCCAGCAGGAAAACCTCGGCCGCATAAAAAACATCTCCGATGGTGGAAATCTGCGCAATGACAGCCCCAAACAGGCCCGCCGCACCGATCACCGCAAGGCTGGTGATCGTCCCGCGCACGATCAGGTCCATATTGCTGCGGTCAGACCGGTTCAGGCGTTTTTCAAACCAGCCAATCAGGTTCCCAACCCAGACAACCGGATGGGGCACCCGACGAAACAGCCAGGGAAAATCACCACAGACCGCATCCAACACCAGTGCCAGCACCAGTATTGTAAAAAGCGGGCCGGAAAATCCGGACGTTGGGATCAGAAAACCAGTAAGAAACGCATCCATGGCGGCAATGTGCGCGGTAACAGGAAAACCGTCAATCACAATGAGATTTTCGCATCATAACGGCCTATGACGACAGCGTAATTTGCAAAATTTAGCTTAGCTTGCTAAAAGAAATTCATACAAAATGAATTTTCTTCATACTATAACTCACTGTCGTTTTGATGATCCCGTGATGCGCTTTGTTCGTATCAAATTTAAGTAAAATAAATCCCAAGAGGCATTTCACACACACAACATCTTTGGCATGCCGATGCATTCGCCACACAATAACTGGTATTTTTCGCACCTGACCCATCTTCGGCACATGTTATGTTACCTGCCGCTTGCATTCCGCAGGCCAATCGGTGAAAACGGGGGTGGCTTCGGGTACCGCGATTGCGAAACCGCATCGCGCAGCACCACCATCAGAGAGAGACAAAGGAGCAGCCTTTTATGTCCCCCAAAGGCGCAGTAATGATTTGCGGCCACGGTTCGCGCGACGAACGCGCGGTTTCACAGTTCAACGCCATGGTTGAAACGATGAAACAAACCCATCTGGCCGACTACGATGTCGAAAGCGGCTTTCTCGAATTTGCGCACCCGATCCTGCGCGATGGCTTTGAAAAGCTCAAAGCCATGGGCCATAAGAAAATTTATGCGCTTCCGGGCATGCTGTTTGCCGCTGGTCACGTCAAAAATGACCTGCCGAGCGAGGTCAATAATTTCGCCAATGAAAACCCCGATATCGACGTAAAATTTGGCCGCGATCTGGCGATTGATCCCAAATTGCTGAGTGCAGCCAAAGACCGCATCGAAGAAGCGCTTGCCACCGTCGATGACAGCATCGCGCGCGAAGACACGCTTCTGATGGTTGTCGGGCGGGGCACGAACGACCCGGATGCCAATTCGAACGTCTATAAAGTCGCCCGGATGCTGCAAGAAGGTCTTGGTTTTGGCCGCACCGAAATCAGCTATTCCGGTGTCACCCATCCGCGGGTAAATGCCGGTCTGCGCGAAGCGATGAAACTGGGCTATAAACGCGTTGTCGTTTTCCCCTATTTCCTGTTTGCGGGCATTCTGATCGACCGGATTTACACCCACACCGACGAAGTTGCCGCCGAGTTTGGCGATGTAGAGTTCATCAAGGCTGGGTACCTCAAAGATCATCCGATGGTGCTGGCAAGTTTTGCCGAACGGTTGGCCGAGATTGATACCGGCGATAACAACATGAACTGTCAGCTGTGCAAATACCGCGAACAGATCATTGGCTATGAAGGCGATGTTGGCACGCCGCAGGTTGGCCATCATCACCATGTGATGGGGATCGGCACGGACGGTGGCCATAGTCACGGTCATGGTCACGGTCATGGGCACGGACATCACCACCACGGTCATGGACATAGCCATGATCATGATCACGGACACAGCCACGATCATGCCCATGACGACGCGAAATCGACCGGTTCATAACCGGTCGACACGACCACCTGAAAGGCGCGGCAATGTTTGACTATCTGCGTGATCCGCAGGAAATCTATGCCAAAAGCTTTGCCACCATCGAAGCCGAGGCCGACCTTGCCCGCTTTTCAGATGATCAGCGGCCCGTTGCCATACGCATTATTCATGCCTGTGGCATGGTCGAAATAGCCGATCAGATTGCCTTTGGCGGCGATGTCATTGCCAATGCCACCGATGCATTGCGGAACCGCAAACCGATCCTCTGTGATGCAGAAATGGTCCGGCATGGTATTATTTCGCGGCTGCTTCCGGCAGAAAACCCGGTTCTGTGTACATTGAATGATGGCGATACCCATGGGCTGGCCCGCCAGATGGGCACAACCCGCTCCGCCGCCGCAGTTGAGGCATGGGCAGATCATATCGAAGGCGCAATAATTGCCATCGGCAATGCGCCGACAGCACTTTTCCATCTGCTTGATGCCATTCATCATGACCGCATGGCCAAACCGGCGGCGATTATTGGTATGCCCGTCGGGTTTGTCGGGGCGCGTGAAAGCAAGGATGCGCTGATTGAATATGCCGGGGACGTTCCGTTCATCACGCTGCGCGGGCGATTTGGCGGCAGTGCGGTGGCCGCCGCCACCGTAAATGCCCTGGCCCGGCTGGCCCGCGATGACGGGGTAACACCGGATGGCACCCCGGGTCTTACGGCAGGGGTATCATCATGAACGAACAAGCTCCGTTAAAAGGCCGCATCACGGTGATTGGCATTGGCGAAGATGGCTATGACGGCCTGTCGCCCATGGCGCGCACCATCCTTGAAAATGCCCGGATCATTTTTGGCGGTACGCGCCATATTGCCATGTTGCCCGGAACCAACACCGCAACCCAAAACAAATGGATCACTCCGTTTGAAGCCAATCTTCCGATGATTGAGGATTGCCTTGAACAAAACCCGGTGGTTCTGGCCAGTGGTGACCCGATGTATTTCGGGGTAGGCAATACGCTGATTAAATATTTCGGACCCGAACCAATATATGCCATCCCGGCACCATCAAGCATTTCACTGGCGGCATCGCGGTTGGGCTGGGCTCTGGCCGATTGTGATGTGATTACATTGCATGGGCGCGCCCCGGAAGGGATCCGATCGCATTTGCGCCCGCACGGCAAGCTGATCGCGCTTAGTGCTGATGGAACGACCCCGGCCTTGGTCGCGGTGATGCTGTGCGAGGCAGGATTTGATCAAAGCCGGATGACGGTTTGTGAACGGCTTGGTGGAGCCGAGGAACGCATCACCACCCAGACCGCCCAGACATGGCAGTCCACCGCAACGTCGATGCCCGATGTCAAACCGGTTGATCCGTTAAACCTGATCATGATTGACCTTCAGGCCGGCCCAAAGGCCCGGCCACTGCCCAAGGGACCGGGCTTGCCTGATGATGCCTTTATCCATGACGGCATGATCACCAAGTCGGAAATCCGTGCGCAGACTTTGTCATCATTGGCCCCGTTTGACGGTGGGGTATTGTGGGACATCGGGGCGGGATGTGGATCGGTTTCAATTGAATGGATGCGTATGGGTGGTGTTGCAGTCGCGATTGAGCGCGACGCAGAACGCTGTGCGATGATCGGCAAAAATGCCATTCGCCTTGGTGTCCCGAGCATTGCGGTTGAAAAAAAATCCATCGAAGAAGCCCTTCTGTTCGCAGATCGCCTTCCCGTTCCCGATGCCATTTTCATTGGCGGCGGCATCACCCATGATGGCCTGCTTGAGAAGTGCTGGGATATCTTGCCAGTACACGGACGGCTGGTCGCCAATACGGTGACACTGGAAGGCGAAGAAAAATTATTACGTTTCTATAATAAAATGGGTGGCACGCTGTCGCGACTGTCGGTATCCCGACTGGTCCCGCGTGGCAATTTTAAGGGCTGGAGCAACCTTGCCCCCATCACCCACTATGTCGGAGTAAAAGCATGAACCGTGCGGAACCATTATCCGCAAGCCCCCAAAGCCATCCGGTTGCCGGAACGGCTTATGGCCTTGGCATCGGTCCGGGGGAGCCCGATCTGATCACGTTAAAGGCCTATAACATCCTGCAAAAGGCCGATGTGATTGCCTATCCCGCCCTTGAAGATGGCGTCAGCCTTGCCCGGCAAATCGTCGATACGCATATCCCAAAAGGCCGCACCGAAATTGCCATTCGCATTGAAATGGGCAAACCGGCTGATCCGATCTATGACGCGGCTGCGCTTGAAATTGGCCAGCATCTGGCGGCGGGTAAAACTGTCGCGGTTTTATGCGAAGGCGATCCGTTCTTTTACGGCAGTTTCATGTATCTGTATGGCCGTCTGGCCGATGCCGGGCATTCGGTTGAAACTGTCCCCGGTGTCAGTTCGATGATGGCCTGTGCCGCACAGCTTGGCGCCCCACTTGCCGCCAAGAATGACGTTTTGCAAGTCATCCCCGGACCGCTGGATAAAGACCGCCTGCGCACGCAGCTTGGCAATACCGATGCCGCCGCAATCATCAAGCTTGGCCGTCATTTCACCAAAGTCCGCGATGTGATTAATGAGCTGGGTCTGACGGATCGGGCGCGCTATATCGAACGCGCCACCCTTGATAGCCAGAAAATGGTGCCATTGGCCGATCTTCCAGCCGATGCCACGGCCCCGTATTTTTCGATGATCCTGATCCACCGTCGCGGAGACGCATGGCGATGACCGCCCATAACAGCTCAAACACCCCGGTACCGGCCTTGCCGACCCATCCGATTGCCCCGATTGCGGTGATTTGCCTCACACAGCGCGCCCTTCCGATGGCAAAACGCATTGCCGCCAGCCTGCAGGGCGCGTCAGTTCATGGTTTGCGCACCCGGGTTTCGACCATGGATGTCGATGTCGCCTTTGACGATACCATTGCGCATATGCAACGAACATTTTCATCCGATCATGTGATCATTGGCGTCTGCGCGTCGGGCATTCTGATCCGCGCACTCGCACCACTTCTGGCCGGAAAGTGGCAGGATGCCGCTGTGCTTGCAGTTGATGAAGCCGGTAAAACGTTTATCCCGCTTTTGGGCGGGCATCATGGTGGTAACCGGCTGGCGCGCGATTTGGCGGGCCGCCTTGGTGGCATTGCAGCCATCACAACACCCGGCGATGCCATGCTGGGTCTGGCCCTTGATGAGCCGCCCAAAGGGTGGAAACTCGGCACGCCTGAAACGATCAAGCCCGCGACCGCCGCCCTTTTGGCCGGGGCAACTGCGCGTCTTGAGATTGAGGCTGGGTCCGGCGCATGGCTGACCAACAGTACCCTTCCTCAGTCTGAGGACGGCACCATCCTGATCACGGCAACCGCACGCGAAGGTGCCGATGATGATGCGATCAGCGATGTATCGGATACGGCCATCACATATCACCCGCCCGTCCTTGCGCTGGGTGTTGGGTGTGAGCGCGGCTGTCCGATTGATGACTTGTATGACCTTGTCACGGAAACGCTGGCGGGACAGTGCCTGAGCGTCAAGGCAATTGCCTGTGTCACCTCGATTGATCTTAAGGCCGACGAGGCGTGCGTCCATGAACTGGCCCGTCGCCTTGGTGTCCCGGCCCGGTTCTTTGATGCTCAAACGCTTGAGGCTGAGGCAGACCGGCTCGTCACCCCGTCTGATGTTGTCTTTGCCGAAACCGGCTGTCATGGTGTTGCCGAGGGTGCCGCGCTTGCGACCGTTGGTCGAAATGGCAAACTGATCGTCCCCAAACACAAAACTAAACGCGCGACCTGTGCGGTTGCCTTGTCACAAGATGATATTAGCCCTGAAACCGTCGGCAAAGCACAAGGCAAGCTTTCGATTGTCGGCATTGGGCCGGGTCAAACCGGCTGGCGCAGCCCGGAAGCCTCCGACCTGATTGGCCGTGCGTCCGACATTGTCGGCTATCAGATGTATCTTGATCTTCTGGGCCCGCTGATTGACGGCAAGGATTGCCATCATTCCGATTTGGGTGCCGAAGAAGCCCGCGCGCGTCATGCCCTCGAACTCGCCGCAACCGGCAAGGACGTCGCACTGATCGGGTCGGGCGACGCCGGCATTTATGCGCTGGCGACATTGGTGTTTGAATTGCTCGATCGCGAAGACCGCAGTGACTGGAACCGGGTTGCAGTTCAGGTGTCTCCGGGGATTTCCGCCCTTCAGGCGGCGGCATCGCGGATCGGGGCACCGCTGGGCCATGATTTCTGTGCGATTTCACTGTCGGACCTTCTGACCCCGCGCGACGATATCCTGCGCCGCCTTAAGGCCGCCGCCGAAGGCGACTTTGTGATTGCGTTCTATAACCCGGTATCCAAGCGTCGCCGTGATTTACTGGCCAAGGCGCGTGATATCCTGCTGGAACACAGACAGGCAGATACACCGGTGGTGCTTGGCCGTCAACTGGGCCGCCCGGATGAGGAAATTACGGTCGTTCCGCTTTCGAAACTAGAAGTCGATATGGTCGATATGCTGACCACCGTTCTGGTCGGGTCCAGCAACAGCCGCCATATCACGCGCGGTGAAAACCAATGGGTCTATACCCCGCGCGGCTACGCCAAAAAGGGCCCGGATGCTGCCAACGCCCCGGTTTTAAGCAGCACGTCCACATCCAAAAACGACAAGGCAGAATAATGACCGTTCATTTTATTGGCGCTGGCCCCGGCGCCCCGGACCTGATCACGGTACGTGGTTTGCGGCTGATCGAAAAATGCCCGGTGTGTCTGTATGCCGGGTCGCTGGTGCCAGAGGAAATCGTGACATCGGCCCCGGAAGGTGCGCGCGTGGTTGATACCGCATCGATGCATCTTGATGAAATCATTGCCGAAATCGAAGCGGCCCACGCCAAGGGCCAGGATGTTGCGCGTGTTCATTCGGGCGATCCGTCGATTTATGGCGCCATTGCCGAACAAATCCGCCGACTGGATGATCTTGGCATTGCCTATGACATTACGCCGGGCGTTTCGGCCTATGCGGCAACCGCGGCTGAAATCGGGGCGGAATTGACCCTGCCCGACATTTCACAAACCGTGATCCTGACGCGCACAGCCATGCGGTCATCAAGCATGCCAGACGGCGAAAGCCTTTCGGAACTTGGTAAATCGCGTGCAACACTGGCGGTGCATCTGTCGATCAATAATCTGGTCAATGTCGTGCGGGATCTAACCCCGCATTACGGCGCGGATTGCCCGGTGGTGATTGCCTATCGTGCGACATGGCCTGATCAGCAATATATCTTTGGCACGCTTGGCGATATCCGTGCCAAGGTCAAAGGCAGCGGCATCACCCGTACCGCCCTGATCATGGTGGGTGAAGTTTTCGGACGAAAAGATTTTACCGACTCCCGACTTTACGCCGCAGACCACACTCATGTTCTACGCCCGGCCAAGGCATAAGAAATCCGGGCGGGCGCATGTCCGCCCGTTTTTTGCACAAAGCGCCTAAGCACGAAGTTTATTTTTTACGCAGAACCAACAGTTTGCTGAAAAATATGACATTTCAACCCTGAACATCCTTGACCACCCATTCCCGGGACGCCTTTAATCAAAAGGTCACAAAGGGAAGAGCGCATGTTCAATGAGATGAAGATGGACGACCAAGTTCGTGAACCTTATCGCGCCTTGGTTGAATGGATGGAAGCAAGCGGCCCCGAGGTTCTCGAACAAAAACGTCTCGAGGCCGAAACTCTGTTCCGCAAGATCGGGATTACATTTGCCGTTTACGGCGAAGGCGGCGATCCCGAACGACTCATACCCTTCGATTTGATCCCGCGTATTTTTACCGCTGGCGAGTGGCGCAAGCTTGAACGCGGCGTCAAACAGCGTGCGCGCGCACTCAACACATTTTTATATGACGTCTATCACAATGCGGAAATCATCAAAGCCGGGATCGTTCCTGCCGATCTGGTTTTCAAAAATGCGGCGTTTGAGCCCGCCGTGATCGGCATTGATCCACCGCGCAAGGTTTACAGCCATATTGTCGGTGTCGATATCGTGCGCACCGGGCCCGAAGATTTTTACGTTCTTGAAGACAACTGCCGCACGCCATCTGGTGTGTCGTATATGCTTGAGAACCGCGAAATCATGATGCGCATGTTCCCCGATCTGTTCAAAAGCCTTCGGATTGAGCCGGTCGAAAGTTATCCCGACATGTTGCTCAAGACGCTCAAAAGCATCGCGCCCGATAAATGTGACCGCGATCCCAATATTGTGGTTCTGACCCCCGGCGCGATGAACAGTGCCTATTACGAACATTCCTTCCTGGCCGACCAAATGGGTGTCGAACTGGTCGAAGGACAGGATTTGTTTGTGTCCGATGGCCGGGTTTATATGCGCACCACACGTGGTCCGGAACGGGTTGATGTGATTTATCGCCGCATTGATGACGACTATATCGACCCGCTTTGTTTCCGATCTGATTCAGTTCTGGGTATTCCCGGCCTTATGAATGTCTACCGATCCGGCGGGGTTGCCATTTGCTCGGCGCCGGGGGCCGGGGTTGCCGACGACAAGGCAGTTTATACCTATGTCCCGGACATGATCCGTTTTTACCTTGGTCAGGAACCGATCTTAAACAACGTTCCAACTTGGAAATGCGGCAAGCCTGATGATCTGAAATACGTACTCGAAAACCTCGGCGAATTGGTAGTTAAGGAAGTCCACGGGTCAGGCGGCTATGGCATGCTGGTCGGCCCGGCATCGACCAAGGAAGAACAGGTCGCCTATGCCCAACGTATCAAGGCCGATCCGGGCGATTTTATTGCCCAGCCAACCCTTGCGTTGTCAGCCTGCCCGACGTTCGTTGAAAGTGGCATTGCCCCGCGCCATGTCGATTTCCGGCCATTTTGCCTTGTCGGAGATACTATTCGTCTCGCACCGGGTGGATTAACCCGTGTTGCCATGCGTGAAGGATCACTTGTGGTGAACTCGTCACAGGGCGGCGGGGTCAAGGATACATGGATCATGACCGATTAACGAAAAGGGGGTTTAGAGATGCTTAGTCGTACTGCTGACAACCTTTTCTGGTTGTCGAGATATGTTGAGCGGGCTGAAAATATGGCCCGTCTGATGGAAATGGGCTATCGCATGGCGATGATGCCAGCGGTCGGTGACGGCAATCGATCCGAATGGGAATCGGTTTTGTCCGCGTCGGGTTGCCATGCGGGATATGATCCCAATGCGCCGCTTCGCCAGGAAGAGGTCGCCAATTTCCTGATCTTTAGCCGGGAAAACCCGTCTTCGATTTTAAATTGCTTTGAAGCGGCACGCGCCAGCGCGCGCGCCATGCGCACAGCCATCACCGCAGAAATGTGGGAGGCGCTTAATAATGCCTTGATGGAGCTTCGCCGCCCGTCAATGCACAATCTGGCCAAGAATGATCTTCCCGAATTCATTGATTGGGTAAAACGTCAGGGGTCACTGTTTCGCGGCACAACCGATTCAACACTTCTGCGCAATGACGGCTATGACTTTATCCGTCTAGGCACCTTTATCGAGCGGGCCGACAACACAGCCCGCCTTCTGGATGTGAAATATTATGTCCTGCTGCCTGAAACCAGCATGGTGGGTGACGGGGTTGATAACTATCAATGGACCACAGTGCTCCGTGCTGCATCGTCATTGCGCGCCTTTCACTGGGTGTACCGCGATGATTATTCGCCCTACCGGATTGCGCATTTCCTGATCCTGAACCCGTTTAGTCCGCGCTCCCTTGCCCATTGCTCCGAACAGATCACCCAGCATCTTGAACGGCTGGCGCGCCATTACGGGCAACGTCGCCCGGTTCACGGCGAAGCGGTTGAGATGTATTCAATGCTGACCCAGAGTGACATGGAAGAAATCTTTGCAACCGGGCTCCATGGTTTTTTGAATGACTTTCAGGCGCGCAACCGCGCACTTTCGGCTGCAATTGCCGAAACCTATTATTTTGGGGGACAATGAAATGCGCCTGACAGTCGAACATCACACCCACTACCGGTATGACACTCCTGTGCGTTACGTAGTGCAAAGCCTTAAAATGACCCCGGCGCAATTTGACGGTCAAAAAATCCTGAGCTGGTCGATCAAGGCCAAGGGATGCGTAATCAGTTCGGAATTCACCGACGGGAACGGCGATATTATCAGCACCTTGACTGCAGTCGGACCGGTTGATGACGTTGAAATTGTCGTCACAGGCGAAGTTGAGACCACCGACATGGCTGGTGTTTTACGCGGGCACAAGGAACGCGCGTTTCCCGAAGTGTTCCTGCGGTCAACCCCCATGACCAAATCAAGTGCGGCCATTCGCAAACTGGCCGAAAAGGCTGCCAAAAAGACCAAAGACGGAAACCTTCTTGAACGTGCCCATGCATTGGCCGATGCGGTGTCAGACGCGATTGTCTTTGCACCGGGCACGACCGACGTTCACACCACCGCCGCCGATGCATTGGCCGATGGTAAGGGGGTTTGTCAGGACCACACACATGTTCTGCTTTCTGCAGCACGTCATCTTGGCATTCCCGCACGCTATGTTTCGGGATATCTGTTTGCCGACCTGCATGGCAAACCACACGAGGCATCCCATGCATGGGCGGAACTTTACTTACCTGAGTTGGGGTGGGTCGGATTTGATGCCGCAAACCGCTGTTGCCCGACCGATTTTTATATTCGCTTGGGGTCTGGACTTGATGGACAGGTCGCCACACCTATTAGGGGCGTACATACTGGTGGTGCTAACGAGAATTTGGATGTATCAGTGGTCGTTGCGCAATCACAACAATAGCCGGACCCATTAAGACATGACCTACTGCGTCGGTTTGATGCTGAAAGAAGGATTGGTTTTCCTTTCTGATACCCGCACGAATGCTGGCCTTGATAACATTTCGCGCTATCGCAAGATGTTTACCTGGGAAGTTCCGGGTGACCGCGCGATTGTGGCACTTTCGGCTGGCAACCTTGCGATCACACAGGCCGTCATGAGCACTCTGCATGAGGCCATCGACGATCCAGAGACCGCACCGGGCGATTGCATCCTTAGCGCGCCCAGCATGTTTCGTGTTGCCGAGCTTGTTGGTCAGGCCATGCAAAAGGTCCAACTGAAATACCATGATACGCTTGAACAGCATCACGAGAGCAGTGCAGCCTCGATCATGATCGGCGGGCAGCGCAAGGGCGGCGATCAACGCCTGTTTCTGGTCTATGCCGCCGGAAACTTTATCGAAGCCACCGAAGACACGCCATACCTGCAAATTGGCGAGCATAAATACGGCAAACCGATCCTTGATCGCGTGATCACGCCCAACACCCCGATCCACGAGGGGGTTAAGGCCGCCTTGCTGTCGATGGACTCGACCCTGCGTTCAAACCTGTCGGTCGGCATGCCGCTTGATCTTGCCGTTCTGCCCGATGATGCATGTGAATTTTCCGAATTGCGCCGGATCGAAGCGGAAGACCCCGGTTTTCACGCGCTGTCATCTGCCTGGTCAACGGCACTGCGCGATGCCTTTGCCATGATGCCAGACGAACATAGCACCCCGTCAGACGACTAGAGCGTATTGCATTTAATCTGCGCCATTTTGTTTTTTTTGGCGTGCCGTTTCGCAAGGAACAAAGACGTGGAACATGCGCCCCGCCAATAAAATACCGGCGGGGAATTTGCGTGCTCGACAAGTGCGTACATGCAAATTATCTATAAAATCATGAAAAACGAATCTGATACCACGATCACCGGGCGCATCACCCGGGCACTGGCCGACCGCATTATTTCTGGCGACATCGCACCGGGCACCAAATTGCGTCAGGATCACTTTGCCGAGGAATTTGGCGCCAGTCACGTACCGGTCCGCGAAGCATTCCGGCGGCTCGAAGCGCAAGGGCTTGTCGTTAGCGAACCACGCCGGGGTGTGCGCGTTGCCAGTTTCGATATCGCCGAAGTCCGCGAAGTTGCCGAAATGCGCGCTTCCCTTGAAGTTCTGGCCCTGCGCCACGCAGCCCCGCATCTGACCAGTGCCATTCTTGACGAGGCAGAAGCCATCAACCGGGCCGGGGAAAATGCCCCGGATGTCCGGGCATGGGAAGAAGCCAACAAGGCGTTTCATCGTATCATTCTTGAACCATGCAACATGCCACGTTTGATGGCGACAATTGACGATTTACATGCCGCAAGTGCGCGGTTCCTGTTTTCGGGATTCCGTATGGAATGGGAAGCCCCGACCGATCAGGACCACCGCGCCATTCTACGCGCCCTGCATGAACATCAGTTTGATGTGGCTGCCGCGACCCTTGCCCGTCACGTCAAATGGATCGGCACCAAAACCGGGGCCAAACGACATATGCGCACGCCTTCGTAAGCCGAAATTACCCCTTTTTCTGGTCTGATGATTGGATAGATGCCACGACTTGCATCTTCCTGTGCCGTATTATACGTAAATTTTCCAATTTTATAGATAATTTTTATCATTTAAAATCAACAAGATAATTGTACTCTGTTAAATATTTTGCCGAATTTTGGCGTTTGGTGAATTTTGGGATTGATTTTAAGGACCAATGACGCCGTAATTAATAGATCAGATTCATTTTTATAGATAATTTTGAATTCCGGTCTTAAGGAGCCGTCATCATCATGGTCAATCCCGTTTCACATGCAACATCTGCACCATTGAACAATCCGGTTTTGACCGGGGCAAAATACTGCCTGATGGTCGTGCTTGGCGTCGCCTTGATCACCGCCAGCGCCAAAACCACCGTGCCGTTCTGGCCAGTACCGATGACCTTGCAAACCATGGCGATCATGGCAATTGCAGTCGCCACTGGCCCGCGCATCGCCGTTGCGACCATGCTGGCCTATCTCGCGACAGGGGCAGCCGGCTTACCTGTCTTTGCCGGAACGCCGGAACGCGGGATTGGTATTGTCTATATGATGGGCCCAACGGGTGGCTATCTGGCCGGGTATCTGATTGCCGCGGGCTTTGTCGGTGCACTGGCGCGCGGTCGCGGTGCTTTTGGGCGCTTTGTCGTGATGATGGCGGGCATGGTGCCAGTCTATCTTTTGGGGCTAGCAGGGCTTTCGGGTTTTGTCGCCTCGGAAAAGGCTGTTGCGCTTGGCTTCACCCCATTCATTCTTGGCGACACCATCAAGATTGCGCTGGTGGCGCTTGGCGGTGCTGCGATCACGCGCCTGACCAAGCGTAAAACGTCAAACCGCGCTGATGCGGCCTGATCCCATGACAGCAGGATCACCCGATATGGCAACGGCCCCCCATACCCTTTGCGGCGATACGCCCAAAACCTCACCCGATGCATCGCGCCATGACTGGACGGTTGATGCGGTTGAGGCGATTTATCGCAGCCCCCTTCTTGAACTGCTGGGCAAGGCCAATGCCGTGCATCGCATCCATCACGATCCGACGCATGTGCAAAAGGCCAGCCTGCTATCGATCAAGACCGGCGGTTGCCCGGAAGATTGTGCTTATTGCCCGCAATCGGCCCACCACCGCGAGGTCAAACTGGGCAAGGAACATCTGATGGACCCGGCATCGGTCATTGAAATGGCCACCCGCGCAAAGGATGCAGGTGCGGATCGTTTCTGTATGGGGGCGGCATGGCGCCAAGTGCGCGACGGGGCCGCGTTTGATGCGGTGCTTGAGATGGTGCGTGGTGTGCATGATCTTGGCATGGAGGCCTGTGTCACGTTGGGGATGCTCAAACCCCATCATGCGCAACAGCTTAAACAGGCCGGACTGACCGCCTATAACCATAACCTTGATACCAGCCCGGAATTTTATGATCAGATCATCACCACGCGCACCTATCAGGATCGGCTTGATACGCTGGCCGCCGTGCGCAGCCACGGTATTGATTTGTGCTGTGGTGGGATCATTGGCATGGGTGAAACCATCCGTGACCGGGCATCGATGCTTCAGGTTCTGGCCGGGTTTTCGCCGCATCCCGAAAGTGTGCCGATCAACGCCCTTGTCCCGGTGGCGGGAACCCCGCTTGCCCATCGCGATCCGGTCGATCCGCTGGAACTGGTGCGCATGGTTGCGACCGCACGCATCGTCATGCCGACATCAACCGTGCGCCTGTCTGCCGGGCGTACAGACCTTAACCGCGAAGCACAGATCATGTGCCTGATGGCCGGGGCCAATTCGGTGTTTTACGGCGAAAAGCTTTTGACCACACCCAATCCGGAAGAAGACAGCGACACCGCCCTTTTTAAGGCACTGGGTCCGATCGCGGCCTGAAACAGTTCAACCCCCGAACCCGTACCGCCCGTACGGGTTTCAATTGGCGAAGCTCCTTTAATCCGGGGGCTTCGCCATTTTTTTTAATCGGCGGGTATCTATGGGCAGGAAAAAGGGATCAGTTGGCTTCGGCCGTTTCGCGGGGCTGATAGATAAAGCCATGGGCCGGATAGATACGGCCAAAGGTACCAAGCGTGTTCATCATGCGCACTTGCGACCAGTCATTATTGGGCGAAACGTCAACCACTGGCTGACGGTAATGGACTTTGCCGCGTGTGCGCGAATCACCACCCCAGTTGGCCTGATTAACCAATATCTTGCGATCATCAAGAATGGCCGAAACAACCGCAACATGGCCCAGTTTCAAACGTGACGTTTTGCGCAAGGTCAGGACCGCGCCAACTTGGGGCTGATGTCCACGTGCGTAATTCTGGTTGCCAGCCTGCGCCCACCATGTCCAGGCATCGCCATAAATCTCAATCCCAGAGACTTCACGGGCATAGGGCACGCATTGCAAAAACTTGCTGGTCGGGGCAAAGCTGTTGAGATGAGAGTTCGGCACGCTAACATTGGTCAGGAGCTGAACCGTATCACTGGGCATCGGCCCATCAGACCGGGAAACCGATTTTGCGGTGGTAAAGCATGCAGACAGCATCAAACACAATCCGACGATCCCGATCAGGCGCATCTCAGTTCCCCAAAAACATCACAATGAATGACCTTAGCCCGACAGGGTTTAAGTAATTGTTTATTGTTGCCCGTCATTGGCATGACATCGGCATTTAACAGCGCGCCCCGATCTTGCCAATCCGATACAGCCGCCACAGGCCAATCAGTGCGGCACACAAGATCAAAACGCCTGACCCGCGCGCGGTATATTGAATGTTACCTGCCTCAGATATCGCGCCAAGCAACGTCCCACCCAGCGCCATGCCGCCAAAGCTGGTTGCGCTCCAGAAACTCATTACCCGACCGCGCAGCCGGTTATCGACGGTCAGTTGCAGGGCGGTTTGAGACCCCACCCCGACCAATGTCAAACCCCCACCGGTCAGTGCAACCAGAACAACTGCCAATTCGTACCATGGGGCAAATCCAAGCCCCAGCATCCCGACCGATGCGCCAAAGGCACCATAAATCGTAATCCGCTGATAATCGTCCGCGTTCGACCCCACCCGTGACAGAAAAAAGGTCGATGCCACCGCCCCGACACCGCCCGCAGATGCCAGCATGCCAAGCCCGGTGACACCACGCTCATAAACCGCCTCGGCAAAGACCGGCATCAGTTCGACCATGCCGGTTCCGACCAGCGACACAAAGCATGACAACGCCAATACAGACCGGATCATTGGATGGTGAATGGCATAACGCGCGCCATCGACAAGCGATGCCCAGATACGCCGACTTTTGGCATCGGGCGCGCGGTCCATATGGATCGTCACCACCGAAATCACAAAGATCATTGGAAGGTAACTGAGCGCATTGATCATAAAGGCCGCACCCGTGCCCCATGTCGCAATCACAACTCCACCAACAGCCGGTCCCACCAGACGCGAAATATTGAAATTCATCGCCGCATAAGCCACGGCCCGGCTCATGAATTCGCGCTTTACAATCACCGGCACCAGTGACAGCCGCACCGGTGTCATCGCACTGCCCAGAATACCCATGGATCCCGCCAGCACCACCATCCACGGCAGGCTCATCATATCGGCATAGGACAAGCCCATCAGAAGGAACGATACAGCTGCCTGCCCCAGATTGATCACCATGGCGGTGCGGCGCAAATCAACACGGTCGGCCATCACCCCGAAAATCGGACCAAGGAAAAAAGCCGGTGCGAAATTCAATGCGGCAATTGTCCCGGTCCAGAATGCCGATCCGGTCAAGGACCAAGCCAGCCATGACATGGCGATTTTCTGCACCCATAGGCCTTGGGTCGTGATGCATTGCCCAACCAGAAACAGGATGAAATTACGATCAGAAAAAATCGACCGCGGACGTGTATCGCCCGACGTGGAAACCACGCGCGTTGATGATGGCTCGGGTTGATCGGGGGCAGGGGACGGCAAGGAGACTCCAATCGTCAAAAGACAGGCAGATCAGGTTTAGCAAGGACGCAAGGAGGGATGGCACAAAAGCGCCCAAGAAGTCGCACACCGCCAATGATCTATCACAAAGACGATAAGGGCGATTGTCCGATTATACGAAAGACATGCCAGATTGGCATTAATTCTTCGCAATTCATTTGTAGAATACCTTCCCAAAGCAGATCAAAGAACACATATCAAAATCGGGAAACCTGCCGGTCAAAACAGCAAGAAAGCCGGAGAACGTCCTCGAACAGCCATTGTGACAGCGCCGGGGTATCGCACCGAATGAACCACTCTTTCCGCGAGATCGAACGCGAACAATTCGCCATTAATCCGAAAACGTGCGAGTGGACGCTGCGCGCGATGACGGCCCTTCGCGCCAATATCGACATCAATATCAAGATGCATGGTGCGCAAGACCATCTGGCACAGGGCGATATTTTCATGTTCAACCATTTCGCCCGGTTTGAAACCTTTATCCCGCAGTATCTGATCGCATTGGAAACCGGTGTTTATTGCCGCTCCATCGCATCGGGCGAGTTTTTTGCGCAGGACAATACCTTTTCACGCTATCTGCGTGCACTGGGCGGAGTGCCCAACAATTATGAACGGCTGTTGCCCTTTCTGGCCGAGGAAATCCTGCGTGGCGGCAAGGTCGTCGTCTTCCCCGAAGGCGGGATGGTCAAGGACCGGCGCGTCACGCTTAACGATCGCCCACATCCCAAACGCCCCGATTACAGTGTCTATTCCCGATCCGCCGACGCCAGACGTGCCCACCATACCGGTGCGGCCCTTCTGGGACTTTGTATTGATGGCTTTAAAATCGGTTTGTCCGCGCTGATTGCCAAGGGCGATACCCGTGAACTCACCCGCTGGGCCGGTATTCTTGAAGTCGATGAAGACGTTCTTCGCACCGTTTTGGCCAAACAAACCTTGATGTTCCCGGCCAACATTACCTTTCATCCGCTCCGCGTGGATCAAAACATCCTTGCCCGGGCGGCGGATATGTTTACTGGCGGGCTGAGCCCGAAGATGGCCGAAGAAATGATCATTGAAGGCAACCTGATGTTCAAACAGACCGATATGGATATCCGTCTGGGCGATCCGGTTGACCCGCGCGGTCAGTTTAACTGGCTTGATCGGCGGCTATTGGCCCGGCGCGTACAACGCGCGGGCAGCATTGATGATTTATTCAAACCGGCCAAAACCCTTGAAACCCTGCCAGATAGGGTTACGCAATATGCCCTGACGCGTCATATCTCGCCGCTTCGCGATCACTGCATGGCGGTGATGTATTCCAACCTGACGATCAACGTCAGTCATCTGGCGTCGCGCCTGATTATGATGTGGCTTGATGACGGGGTCACGGAAGTCGATATCGAACATTTTGACCGCACGCTTTATCTGGCGATCAAAAACATCCAGCAGGTCGATACGGTTCATCTGCATCGCGGCATGCTGAACCCGGCCGATTATATCGGCATCTTTGATTTGAAGTGTCCGCAAATCCGGTTCTTTATCGACAGTGCGGTTCAACTGGGTCTGATTGAGCGCCGTGACGGAAAGTACTGCTTCCTGGAGAAATTACAGGCCGAAGCCGGGTTTGATCAAATCCGCATGGACAACCCGATCATGGTCTATGCCAACGAAATGTCCCCAATCCATGCGGTTTGGCAGGCACTTGAACGGGCGCGTGCCGAAGTTGATAACCTGACAGATCGCGACATTGCCCATCGCCAGTTCGATGATGAAATCCGGGCGTGGCAATGGAACCGCAAAAGATACGAAAAACCCAAGTACGATACGATCAATTCACAGGAAACCGCCACCGCCGACAGCCGCCCATATTTGAACCTGCCCAACGGCAATGAGCATTTCACACTTGGCATTTTGCTGGTGCACGGGTTTCTGGCATCCCCGGCGGAACTGTATGAACTGGGCGAAAAATTTGCAGCACAGGGACATGCTGTCATGGGTGTACGGCTTGCCGGTCATGGGACATCGCCCCATGAATTGCAAAGACGCAAATGGACCGATTGGCTGGCATCTGTGCGACGTGGCTATGACATTCTCGCACCGTTCTGCGACCAGATCATTATCGTCGGTTTTTCCACTGGCGGTGCACTGGCAGCGATCCATGCAAGTTCCCATCCTGAAAAACTGACCGCCTTGGTTCTGGCTGGAACACCGCTTAAGTTCCGCAATCGCAATCTGATGTTTGTGCCGTTGCTGTATGGTGCGAACAAGCTGATGGGCTGGATGCCATCGGCACAGGAAATGCTGAGCTTCCGAACAAACGAGTCGGAACATCCCGAGATCAATTACCGCAACATTCCCATCGGCGGATTGTATCAGTTGCGCCAGGCGGTGGCGGAAATGCAGCGTTGCCTGCCCGATATTGAATGCCCGACCCTGATCTTGCAGGGTGATGGCGATCAGGTCGTTGATCCGGCCAGTGCGCGGATGATTAAACGCCTTGCCACCGGGATAACCGATCTGGATGTGCAGATGCTGAAATCCGACCGTCATGGCATCCTCAATGAGGATATCGACAATGCGCAGGAGCGCATCCTGCAATTCGTCGAACGTCATGTCGACTCACCACATCGTATGCCCAAGGTGATTTCGGCGGAATAGGTGTACCGGGCGAAGATAGACATGCTGGCGTAACACCAAAACCAAACCGACACTCCTTGCCTCATCGCGACAATGCTCCGTATTGGTAATACCCAAAACATGAATCCCCCCGAGAGCCTAACAATTTCACGCTGACGTCAGGACCACCCAGCTTGACTCCTGATATAGCCCACCTTATTTTGGATCCATGGATACAAATGATATTACCCGTACGCTGCAAAATGAAATTGAGGACGGCATCCTGACGCCAGGCACGGTGTTAAAGCAGGAAGTACTGGCCGCACGGTTTGATGTCAGCCGTCAGCCGGTGCGCCATGCGCTTGAACGGTTGCTGGCGTATGGGTTACTTGAAAAACGATCAGATCGCAGTCTTGCGGTGATAGGGCTCAGCATCAATCAGGTTCGTGAACTGGCGCAAATTCGCATTTCTCTTGAGCAAACCGCCCTTGGGTTATCCGCGCCGAAATTAACCCCAAGTGACCTGCGGAAAGCGCGCCGGATTAACGAAGACCTGTATGAAGAAGACGATCCCACGATTCTCGCAGAGCTCGATCTGGCATTTCATCGTGTGCTGTATGGTGCATGCGGGAATGATCGATTGTTGGCAATGATTGCCGATCTTCGCGGTGAGGCACGGCGGGCCTATGCCCAGCAACCAAAAGGATCGCGCCCGCGCCATGCATTTTACAATGAACACGACGCACTGATCACAGCCTGCACAAAGGGCGATATCAACACCGCCAAGGACACCCTTGCCACTCATATTGGCGTGACCGCCGCAACATTAGGGGCAGAGCCCCATAAACGGAGCCCCGCATGAGCAGCTTTGGCGCAGAAGTTATCTGGACCCGTTCGGCAACGGAAAAGTTTACCGACCGCCGGTATTCCCGCGGCCATGTCTGGCGATTTGATGGCGGGGTCGAAATTCCGGCGTCATCATCGCCGCATGTCGTGCCGTTGCCCTATTCGGTTGAGGAAAATGTCGACCCCGAAGAAGCCTATGTCGCCGCACTTTCAAGCTGCCACATGTTGTTCTTCCTGCATTTTGCGTCTGATAGCGGCCTTGTCGTTGACCGTTATGTCGATGCTGCCACCGGGGAAATGGCAAAGATCGATGGTAAAACCATGATCACCAAAGTTGCGCTTAAGCCAAGTGTGACCTATCTCGGCAACGCGCCGGACGCAGGCCTTGAAGCCGACCTTCATCACCGCGCACATGAAGCCTGCTTTCTTGCCAATTCGGTCAAAACAGAAATCACGGTAACCCCGGTATCATAACCGGCATCACCGTGTATTCCTGACCGTAGGCTCAGGACCTCTTAATTTGATTGGAATGGCAGACGTTATATTTGTGAAATCCGAGGAAAAGCCCGCCGGGCGGGCTGGTATCCC